>JAHQVL010000185.1 GCA_019634345.1 Rhodothermaceae bacterium | reverse complement strand
GTACTAACAGGCTCGTTAGGACAAGAGATGCCGTCAAAACAAGCGCTTTGAATCGTTGGTTGGTAAACATATTTATTTCAGTGTTTCTACCCAAGTAGCGGTTTGAGGTGCAGTTATTCGGGCTTTATAGGTGTGCTGCGTATCAGGAGAGAATAGTTTAATAATGTCTCCATTGAAGCCTCTATTTCGTGATTTGCAGGCAAGCTCTAAAGAAATGCCATTACGATTGTAGTGCATGATTACTTGTTGCCCCGTGTCAATATCGTACGCATTTCGTAAATCGTTCTCTTTAAGGATTTTCTTTTCTGAGATATACCTGTTTGAGTAGATTTCACCCTGCTTTGCTAATTGCCTAATGGCATCAGGGCTGAGAGGATTGCCATGGAAACGCGTAGTTTCTGCCCAAATGGTCGACAAATCGGACTCAAAGACCTCTTCACTGTTCTTAAAGCTTCGATTGGCTACAAGGACAGAGTCGAAGTGTGCGATGTATAACAGCGCCCAGCCTTTGTGGCGATTAGATTGACCAGTCTGGCTATGTATGTTTACTCGCAAGAGAGCCTTCGGGATTTCGTGGCTGTCAGGCCAAAAGAGTTCAAGGGGGCCGGACTCTCCGATGTTGCCTCCGGTACGAACGACACGAACTTTCAGGTGCGTATCAGGCAACGTGTATCGATTTGAAAGAACAGCTTCAGCGGCTTCAGTAATTCTCGCATGAAGGTCCTGGGTTCTCCCCGGGTAATCCGGGAAGAACATGAAAAATACGATCATTAAGGACCAAGTTAGATACATGCTTTTGTTATTTATTATCGCTTGATTTGGCTCGCTTGAGCTAACATCTGGTCGGCTGTTGTAACCACCCGAGAGTTCACTTCATAGGCGCGCTGCGCGGTAATTAAGTTGACCATTTCTTGCACAACTTCCACGTTAGAAGACTCCACAAACCCTTGCCGGATCAGGCCCAGGCCTTCCTCGCCAGGTGTACTAATAATCGGTTCGCCACTAGCAACGCTTTCCTCATAGAGGTTGCCCCCAATGGAGCGAAGGCCGGCGTTATTGTTAAATCGTGCAAGTTCGATTTGCCCAAGCTCAACAGGAGTGGTCTCGCCTGCTATTAAAGCGCTTATGATCCCGTCTTGGCCGATATTCACCTGTGTTGCGTCGGGAGGGATGGTGATCTCCGGCTCCAGCGGCAGTCCGGACTGGTTTACAATGGTACCATCAGCGCTCAATGTGAAGATTCCATCCCTGGTATACGCAACGGTGCCGTCAGGGCGTGATACTTGGAAAAAGCCCTGCCCGTTAATGGCCATGTCAAGCGGATTTTGTGTATTGCTCAGGCTGCCTTGAAGGAAGTTTCTTACCGTGGCAATTGCAGAAGCACCATGACCAATTTGCATGAGTGCAGGAGCAGCAGCACCTGAAGATTCACCTTCTCCAGGTGCAGAGACGGTTTGGTATAATAAATCGTTGAATACAATCGTGGATCGCTTGTACCCAGTTGTATTAGCGTTTGCAAGATTGTTCGCAATATTATCGACGCCCTGTTGCTGAGCATGCATGCCCAGGGCGCCAGTACGAAGAGCTCGTAGCATGACGTTATCCTTACGTTTTTTAAATGAATTAAAGGATTGACTTTAGAATCTGGATAGATCTCGACCTACCCGTTGCAGATAGAGGTCGGTTGTCCGAAGGGCTTTGGTCTGCATCTCATACAACCTTGAGTGTTGTACAAGCTCAACCATCGCATTAACGACATTCACATTACTCATTTCCAGGTGTCCCTGCATGAGTTGAGGGTCTTCCATATCTTCAGGGATCTGATCCCCAGGGAGAAAAGAGGCATCCTGGAATTGGGTAAGGTTGTCGGGATTTTCAAATTGAACGACCCGAATTGCTCCTACAGGCTGGCCATCAGCCAGAACCTCTCCATTCTTTCGAATATCGATTGTTGTCGTTTCTTGGGGAATGTCTATAGGGCCATTTGTGCCTTCGACAAGCATACCATTGATTGTGCGTATCGTGCTATCATTATCAAGAACGAATTGCCCTGCTCGGGTATAGCTGGTTTCTCCCGTTTCAGGATCTGAAATAACAAAGAAGCCTTCTCCATCTATAGCAACATCGAGCGCACTGTCTGTTCGTTGCAGTTCAGCGGCAGACTGATCGTTCCATTGCTGGAGAGATCGTGCACTGCGAGGAGATCCATCCGCATCAATTTCTTCATTAAGGACTTCAGTGAAAAATCGGGTTTTCCGATATCCAACAGTGTTGGAATTGGCCAAATTATTAGCAATTCGCTCTAATTCGCGCATGCTAGCGGCCATTGAATTGTAGCTGTTCTCAAGTCGAAGAAGCATAGGTCTTTTGCAGTTTGTTTGGTCGGGTATCCATCAAACCACTTGCCAATGCAAAGTCCCGCTTAAAAGGGCGAGATTGCTGCCGATACTATTTTGTTTGGGGTATATCTTTCCTGAAAACGAGGGCATAAATTCCTTCCAGATGCGTGAATGAGTGGTCATTTCCTTCCGGTTTTAGTGCCTTATCAAGGTAAATGAGTAGAGGATAACCCTAAGCAGGTATTTGGATTTGGGCGGCAAGAATTTTGACGGAGGTATCTCCATATTTGAATCTGAATACGGGGGACTATGAAAGATATTGGTTTAGAGCCGGTTGCTGAGTACAAAACATCAGTTAAGACCGCACTCGAACAGGATGTAACGGTCGTGATGCCTTTCTACGATCGAATCAAGTATTTAAAGCATTATCTGGGGGAAGGGCTCTGGGATGGCTTCCGCATCCAATTAGTATGCGATGGGTCTCCTGAGAATGTGGTTAAATCCCTTAACACGATTCCACAGTCCAAGGCCGAGTTGAACATTCATACCTATCCCAAAAATCGAGGGGTTGCTTATGCTCGTTCTAAATCATTAGGTATTGTTACCACACCGTATCTCGTGTTTTGCGACGATGACGACTTTATCATCGACGGACATTCTTTTTTGAATAGGGCTCAATCCTCAATGCAGGAAGATTCTAATCTGCTCTTTTATGGGATGCGAAATGTATATGCGTTTAATGAGCGCTTAGAGGTGAATAAACAATATGATAGAAGCATCTTTCATGGGCGAACAGGGCGGGAATTATTGATCTATATGGTGAACACCGGGGAAATCTCTGTACTATCGTTGGGCTCTGTGTTTCGGGTCCATGATTTACGGGGGACTGAACCAGAGTCTTTTTTCAAAGTGAGTGAAGACTATGTGTTTTTAGCCAGGCTATGTGCAAAATATCCAGATCGAAAGATCTTTATTAATCAGACCAACGGTGGCTATTTACGCCTTACCCAGCATGATTCCTTATCGGCAAGGCATGCTTATTCCATTGAAAAGATAGCGATGCATTTCGTCTCAATGTTTGTTGGCGCTTATTATCTAGGAAAAATGCAAGGCCTCACACCAGAGGGATTCAAACACGTACTGAGGAGAAGAGGGGCGCTTTTACAAGCTTCTTATAGGAAAGGCGCTGAACTGAGTACTTTGATGATTCAGCTCTACGAAAAAAAGAATCTGGAGACGTTGAAGAATTCAAATTTATCGGATGAGCAGCGGCTGGGATTGCAGTTTTTGGAAGGAAATTTCAACGAACTGCCGGCTGAATTTTGCTCAATGATCAACTGGGAAGTAAATGCCCTTGGCTCCATCTCCTGAATGGAATGGCATTTGAAAAATACATCATAAGGGGCTTTTTAATTACTTGTCAGAGAATTATGCGGAAACGTTGACCCCTTTACCGGACATTTCATCACTGAGGCAAATCATGGATCAAAATCAGTTTCTCGCTAAAGAGGATATTAAGAAACGAATACAAGAAGGAAAACATGATGAGGCGTATGCGTTATTATCCGTATACAAGCAGAATTATGGATTAGATATAACGTACTATCTGTTAAAGGCGGTAAATGCGTTAGAATCTGGAGATACCGATATAGCTGAACAAAGCCTTTTTTCAGCGCAACAGATTGCCCCTGATCAGTTCGAGGTACTATATCTTTTAGGAATACTCTATGAGCAAAAGGAAGATTTTCCCTATGCGCTAGAGTGGTTCCAAAAGGCAAAACAAGTCGCGAAACCTGCTCAAATACAGCAAATCAACCAAGCGGCAACGAGTGCAACTACACTTAATAAAGTGCATTCGGGTGTATCCGAAGAACGAAAAAAATTAAAGATCTTTGTCCGGGCAGGCTTTGATCAGTTTTTGGATGATCTTATTGAAGGTCTTCAGCGTTTTTACGATCTGCAAAAAGTTGTCATTACGTCCATTGAGCAGATTGGCCGCGAAATGGCAGATGCAGATATTTGCTGGTTTGAGTGGTGTGATGAAGTACTTGCTCATGCGTCTACCCTTGATATCGCCAAGACGAAACCCATTGTCTGCCGGCTTCACAGGTACGAAGTATTTACCGACTTCCCGAGTAAGGTAGTATGGGAAAGGATTGACGCCCTCATGCTGGTAACGGATCATCTTCTAGAAATCCTCCGAGTGACTGTGCCAGGCATCGAAGACAGGGTTCAGATCACAACCGTTAAAAATGGTGTTGCTACAGATAAAATCCCATTTTTACATCGCAATGTTGGGTTTAATCTCGCAAGTGTAGGCTATATCAACATGCGCAAAAATCCTATGATGCTTTTACAGATCATGGAAAAATTAGTGCGCTTCGATTCAAAGTATAAACTGCATGTAGCCGGGAAATTCCAAGATCCATTACTCCATATCTACTGGGAGCATATGGTAGCCGACATGGGATTAAGCGACCATGTTCAATTTGATGGGTGGCAGGATGATATTGCCGGGTGGCTTTCTGACAAACAGTTCCTTGTTTCTACAAGCATCCACGAAAGCTTTGGGTATTCTATTGCAGAAGCAATGGCATCGGGTATAAAGCCAATTGTGCATAATTTCCCATACGCGACTCGCATATGGCCAGAACAAGTCTTATACAATACCGTGGATGAAGCAGTCGGGATGATTACCTCGAATGTGTATGGTTCGCAAGCCTATAGAAACTTCATCGAGGAGCATTATTCACTAGTAGAGCAAATAACAAGGATACGTCGTATTCTGAGTACCTTACCAAAGGAAAAATCCCATGCGATCCAGACGCCCATGTTTGAGCGAGGTGCATTGAAAGAAAAAGTGGATCAACTGGTAAGTACAGAGCAGAAAGCAATAAAAGAGCAAGTCGCTTAAGAGTCATTTGCGCCTTATCAAAGGCATGATTTACTGCATAAGAAAAGGCTCCTGAAGTTAACTTCAGGAGCCTTACTTATTTATGTTCTTTTACGTAACCGCAACTGGTAGAAATCCAGAATAATCTATACGGGTTGGCTAAACGTAAGCTCATGAACCACTTTTGCGCTTTCATGCCTGGTTTCATACAACCCTTCTAGCTTACAGGCTTCCTGGTAAATAGGCATCAATTTGGACAAAATTGAGTCTAGCGCATGCCGCGATAATTCGTTTCCGGGTTGTAGAAAATCAAGGCCAGACAATGAAATCGGTATGTCCGCCGAGCGGTCCATTGCATATTGTTCTACATCACAGTTTCTGAGAGCCTGCCGTGTAATGCGTTGGTCGAAGGGTATGCCCAAGAAGGTATGCAAAACCTCCAGTGAATGGGCTCCTTGCTCCATCACATTCTTTGTATTTAGAATCAAGATCCTATCCGGATAGGCGGATTTTAGTATGGTAGCCGCATTCACATGCAGATTGTAATTCTCAATGTGTGCCAGGCAAAACGAATCGCATGAACCGCTGGATAATTGTTTGAGATAGGGGACGTGTTTGCTAAAATGGAAGGCTGTAATTAAAGATTCTATTGGATCGCGGAAAAGGTAGACCATCCTACGGTTGCTGATACCTGCGATATCATAGGTTTTGTAGAGGTCAAACGAATAGCTGTGCTCTTTAAGCCAGCTATTCGGTGTATCGTCCATGTGAAGATCGGTGATGATCTTAGAAGGAGGTATGGAAAGTTTGGCCTGCTCTGTTGAGTATCCTTTTGTCTGCTGAAGAATATCTGCTAGCACTGTGCTTAGCCAGGAGCCTCCTGATCCTGGAAAGGAAACAATGCAGACATCTTGATCCTGTATGCGCTCCTTATTACTGCGTTTTATGGGTAGAAAGTTGTGTATTGCAGGATGCAGGGTGATTGACTTACGCGGCTTTTGTTGTATTCTCGATTCTATTAGCTCTGAGATATAGCTTTCATACGTAGGGTAGGATGTTTTAATCGCTTCGGCAATTTGTAGCGCCTCCTCTTCATCCCCCAGTGTAATTGACAACTCCAAGAGCTCCATGAGCGCCTCTGGGGTGTCTTTTAAAAGCAAGGATTGTTGAATTGCTTCTTTTGCTTCTTCAAAATCACCTTTCAATCGAAAGCTGGTAGCTTTTAATATCCAGGCTTCGGAATTGTCTGGGAATTTGCGTGTCGCTGCCAGTGCCAATTGCTCTGCATGTTGTACATCCCGAACTTTGATTAACTTCTCAAATTCGGTTCTCAGTTCATCAAACGTCTTGACCGTATAGTCCAAATCGTGAAGCCCGGCCGGCATGGACAATGGATGTGATTCTTCTGAATCATTATGCTGTACCTCCAATATGTCCTCTGGAACAGCAGTATTAATGAGTTCGATGATATCATCAACGTGCTGAGGCTCTGTTGTTTGATCAGGCTCCTGTGAAACAGGTATTTCATTTTCCGCGGAAGGAATGCTGAGTTGATCAATTTTGTCATTCCAATCCGGGTAATGCTCCCTGATATATATTTGCGTTCTATAAGCCTCTTCCAGGTTCGCTGTGGAAATTGAAAGTTGCACCAGTTCAACGAGCGCCTCTGGTGTTTCCTCCAGCTGTATTGATTTCTCCAGGGTAATGAGAGCTTCTGCGTAATTGGCAAGTTGCCTGAGCGCAATGGCCTTTAGAATATGTGAATAGGGAAGGTCTGGATAGTGTTGAACCGCTTGTTCAGCAGTTTGAAGCGCTTGAGAGTAATTCTCTTTGATAAGCTGCTCTTCAAATTGATTAATAAGCGTATCAAATGGTATAATCTTAATGGATGCTACTTGCTCTTCAACCGGCTTTTGAGGTGCAAGTGGTTTTTCGTCCACGATATTCGGAGAGGTGAGAATCCGCCCATTCAGAATGACCGGAATACCACGCTCAAACATACCATATTCTTTCCAGATTTGAATGGCTTCTTGCTTGGAGGTATCAGAGCCATGCTCAATGCCTTTGGGGTTTCTATAGTAGAGTCCCAGGACTTCCGGATACCGGAAGAAGGCTTCCTGCTTACCAATTCGGAGCCAGAACTCGTAGTCACCTGCTGATTTAAACGTATCCCTGAACAGGCCGTATTTTTCATGCATTGAACGCCGCCACATCGGTTGTGAACCGATTATACAATGGCGCTCAAGCTCTTCATAGGAGTAAACAGGCCAATCCAGGATTTTGGAAGAGTTGGTATTTGCGAAGGTCTCGTTCGGGGTTGAGGTGTCAATTTGACCTGGATAAATGAGAGCAATCTCTGGATAGTCATCCAGGTAATTGGCCAGCTTTTCAAGCGCGTCTTTTCTGTGCCTGTCATCCGTATTTGCACTTGTAATGTACTTTCCTCGAGCCGCTTTGATACCTCTATTCCAGCTTGCATATAGCGTCTCCCGTTTCTCAGCGCGAATGTAGGTGATATTGTCAAATTCTTGCGTGTATTTCTGAACGATCGATTTTTCATCTTCTTCGCTACAGGCATCAATAACAATAACCTCAAGTTCTCCATCCTTAAACAGTGTTTGGTCTACTAAGCTCTGCATACAACCTTCCATGAAGAACGCTGCATTGTAGGTTGATACAATAGCGCTGACCCTGATAGAATGATCCTCCTCAGGAACGGCCTGAGTTGTATCAAGAACGGGAGTGATCTGGGTGGTGAACGTAAGAACTTCCGATTCGGAGGACACGAAACTAGTATCCTGGGTAAGTGCCTCAAAATTTGGTACGTTTTGCCTTAGCGCTGCATAGACGCGCTGTGCCTCGTTCAATTTGCCCAACTTCTTGAGGGTTCTGCCCAGATACCACTGGACCCGCCAGTCCGTTAAGTCCGAGGAAATAGCAGTAGCATAGGCGGAAAGAGCTTCCGCATGATTGCCATTTTCTTCCTGGTAAAGCCCGGACCATAAGTTCAAGTAAGGGTCTTCAGGGGCATGCTTCAGATATTCTGAAATTCCGTTGCTGAAGACCAGGAGGGAGGATTTGCTGATCTGTTGATCTGCTTCGAGCTGTATAAGAGTATCTGTCTCATGCTTGCTAAGTACAAAATAATTGTCCTCAAATCCGAGAGATTCAATAAAGATATCAGATGTTTGTTTTTGACTTGATGGTTTGTGGCTTAATTTCGGTGCGAAATCTTGAGGGTCCTCGCTCCAGGAATGGTATCTCTTAGGAAGCTCAAGAAGCCGTTTATAGACCTTGTTTATTGCTCTGGCAGCATTTTTTGCCCCGAAGTGAGCCCTTGCGTAAGCTGCTGCGTTGATGCCAAGCCGTTTCCGTTCAACGGGGTTATAATAAAGATATTCGATGGCCCGCTTATAGTCTTCCCTGTTTGTTACAAAGAGGCCTGTGCGGTTATGCTGTACAAGGCCTTTTATACCACCATGAGGAAATACGATGGGAGGAATTCCTGCGTACATGACCTCCTGAAGATTCAGTGCAGCTGCGGCATAGGTATCCTCGCAGAGGGGATAACCATAAACATCCATAATTTCCAGAACTGATTGGATGTCTTCGACAAATCCTTTGAATTCAAACCGCTCAGAGGCATCCAGAGAGGCCGCTTGTTTCTGTAGCTCTTCAATATTGCCTTCGCCACACAAAATGAACTTGGACTCTGGAATTTCAATGTTTGCACTCATTGAAATAAAGTCCTGATGCATTTTTGTAAAGCTTAACGCACCGATGTAGCCTACATTAAATCCATCGTGCTCAACTGGGGTCAGCGTTCTCAGTCGGTCAAAATCAGCTGGTGCCGTAACAAGCCCGGGTTCAGGCATGTGATTTTTTTCAATTGCCCGTTTAAAGAGAGGATGTTCTTTGAACGGGGTAGGGGCACAGGCTATTGGTATGTCTGCAAAGTTATATAGATGTTCATGGATACGTTGCGGAGAGGAGGTCCCAGCAATGTGAAACCAGATGGCTAATCGATTTGGTGGTAGGGATGCATGTAAAAAGTGGTTGACTGCAGGTGCATTCCAATAATCGACCTGGAGGATGTCTGCATCATCAATCAATCCGTCAAGCTGTAGCATTGATGGTGCATCATGAACGACTATCTTTGCCTCCTTTGCAAGTTCAAGGGCTTCGGGGTGTGCTGGTTTTAGCGATACAATACTGTGCTCGTAGGGGCCTAGTTTAGCCGATTGTTTAGCAGTGGAAAGGACAGCGCGTGTGGCGCCCCATTTATCTAAATATTCAATTACATGTAGGACGTGAGGCATACTTTTTTAATGTAGCAAAGAAATGATGAAAGATGAGTTGCTGGGCTATAGAGATGTGATGCGTTAAGAATTGGTCGACATCCGCATGTGGTGCTCCATTTTGCAGTAGAAAAGTATATAGGTGAAAACAAAAGTTATTCCATTGCTCTATTCAATTGTGTGCCCTCATTTTCTACTCAGTGACGTAATTTGCGCTAAAATAATGGCCATTTTTCCAGGCTTGCTTTATTACGTGCTGGGTAAAAAAGAAATAAGGCAGGTAGAAAGTAGCCCCGTGAAGGGCCTTTTTTTGTACGGGTCTTGTGGTCCGGTTTTTGTTTTTCGCCGATTCATCACCTAGCACTTCTCTGGTTATTATATCGTGCACGCCATTCAACAATCTCCCGTCTCTTCAAAGACGGCAGCTTCTCAGTCAATCCATACTAGCAATCAAGAAGAATCGGAGCGAATTGCTTCGTTTGTCATGAAGAACACCCTGCCAACAGTCGTCGTGCAGGGGTTAGGATTTGTTGGTACAGCGATGGTTGCAGCGCTGTCCATTGCCCAGCATTCAGACGGTACACCTTGCTTTAAAGTAATTGGTGTGGACGTAGACTCTGAACAGGGGCAAAGAAAAGTCAGCAAAATCAATGCAGGGAAGCCTGCTATTGTTTCGTCTGATCATAACATAGATCAAGCAATTCAATGTGGGTGGGGTGAAGAGCGCCTTATGGCAACAACCCTTGTAGACGCTTATCAATATGCCGATGTCCTGGTTATAGATATTAATCTGGATGTTCAGAAATGGTACGATAAAAACGAGCTGGAGTATGACGTCGATTTGTCTATCTATAGAAAGGCGATTGAAAGTGTGGCAGAAACAATCAAAGAAAATGCGTTGGTTATTGTAGAGTCTACCGTTCCTCCTGGGATGACGGAGGAAGTCATTTATCCAATCTTTGAGGCTGCTTTTGAAAGACGAGGATTAGATATTCTGAAATTGTCTCTCGTGCATTCTTACGAACGAGTGATGCCTGGGGCAAACTACCTCAAGAGTATCACTGATTACTACCGGGTTTTTGCCGGAATGACCCCGAGTGCGTCCGTGAAGGCGCGCAGGTTTTTCGAGCAATTTATCAACGTAGATGAATACCCGTTGACGGAATTGGCATCACCAAGGGCTTCAGAAATTTCGAAGGTGCTCGAAAACTCATACAGAGCGATGAACATTGCATTCATTCAGGAGTGGACAGAATTTGCTGAAGAGGCTGGAGTCAATCTGTTCGAAGTACTGAAGGCTATCAAACGAAGGACTACGCACAGCAATATTATGGCCCCTGGCTTTGGAGTAGGTGGATATTGCCTGACCAAAGATTCCTTGCTGGCCGATTGGTCAAAAACAAATCTCTTTGGAAGTGCCTCGCATCTCGAAAAGTCCATTGCTGCCGTTCACACGAACGACCAGATGCCCTTGCATTCATTCGGTTTACTGAAGAAGGCATTAGGTTCGCTGGAAAATACAAGCATTGCTCTCCTGGGGGTTTCATATCTAAACGATGTAGCCGATACGCGTTCTTCTCCAGCGGATACCTTTTACGAAGCCTGCATGGCTGAAGGGGCCAATATGTTACTGCATGATAGCTTTGTTAGTTATTGGCCCGAAAGAAAGTTGAATGTGTCAAACGAATTAGAAGCTATTGGAGCACAGAATCCAGAGGTTGTGATCTTTGCCGTGCGTCATAGTGAGTATCTTCAGATTGATGCAGAATCGTTGTACCGCCTCTTTTCTTCGGCCAAGGTGATAGTGGATGCAAATAACATAATAAGCGATGAAAAAGCTTCCTGCCTGAGCGGAAAAAATATCCGATTGATCGGGGTTGGGAAAGGACATTGGAAAACCCTTCTATGAAAAAAGTATTGATCACCGGTGCTGCCGGATTTGTTGGCTTTCATCTGGCTCAAGAGCTCGCTGCTTTAGATACGTATGAACTTTTTTTAGTTGATAATCTCCAACGTGGTAGAATGGACCCCGCGTTTGAGAGTCTGCTCAATCTAGAGCGCGTTCATTTTGTAAAAGCCGATCTTACTGACCCCAGTGCCTTTGATGGTTTCCCCTTGGATGTGGATTACATATACCATCTTGCTGCTGTCATCGGTGTGCAGAATGTACTTGAGCATCCTGACCGCGTTTTGTATGTAAATGCTACAACAACACTCCACCTGTTCGAATGGGCAAAACAGTGTACCCAGCTTAAGAGAATTCTCTTCTCTTCAACAAGTGAAATCTATGCAGGGACACTCAAGCATTTTGGAATAGATATCCCAACGCCAGAAAGCGTTCCGCTCGTGCTTGCTGATATAACAGATGCCCGCACTACCTATGCATTGAGCAAGATGTATGGAGAGTCTATTTGCCATAATTACGGCCGCAAATACGGGATACCTTCAACCATTGTACGTTACCATAACGTGTATGGGCCTAGAATGGGGTTTAAGCATGTCATACCCGAGATGTTCGTCAAAATAACCAATCAACCTCAAATTCAGGTAGCATCCCCGCGGCATACGCGTGCATTTTGTTATATTGATGATGCTGTGCACATGACGATATTGCTGTGTGAACACGAGGCCGCTAAAGGAGAGACGTTTCATGTAGGGAATCAGGAACAGGAGATCACCATCCGAGAACTGGTTCAAGAGGTGGCCTACGCAATGGATCGCTCAATCACCATTCATGAACAGAGCGATACGCCTGGATCACCTGCCCGGCGCTGCCCGGATACATGTCGGGTACAGGGCATCACAGGCTATATTCCCCAGATACCTCTTGCCGATGGTATTCGCCGTACCTATTCATGGTATAGAGATAAATTACAGGACCTTTATGAGTAATACCTTCATTCCTCTGTCAGTACCTGTTCTTGAGGGCAATGAGTGGCCGTATGTGAAGGAGTGCCTGGATACAGGATGGATAAGCACCGCCGGGCCGTTTGTTACTCGTTTTGAAGAAGCCATTTGTGCATTTACTGGCAGTCCTTATGCCACAGCCTGCGCTAGTGGGACGGCTGCGCTTCATGTGGCGTTGCTTTTGGCAGGTGTACAGCCTGGTGAAGAAGTCATCGTGCCTACCCTTACGTTTATTGCGCCGATAAATGCAGTACGATACGTTCAAGCTGAACCGGTTTTTATGGACAGCGATCCGTACTTCAATATCGACGTTGAGAAGACACTGCATTTCATTGAAACCGAAACCGTGTATAGGGATGGCCAGACGTTTAATAAAAAGACAGGCCGGCGCATTGCCGCAATCATTCCTGTGCACGTGTTTGGCAATCCCGTCGATCTACAACCTCTCATAGAGCGTTGTCAGGAGCGTTCAATCTTTGTGATCGAGGATGCTTCAGAGAGCTTAGGAGCAACATACACTACGGGGGCTCTAAAGGGAAGAATGACCGGGACCATTGCTCCCATTGGTGTCTACTCGTTTAATGGTAATAAAATTATCTCTTCAGGTGGCGGCGGCATGTTGGTTGCTCAGGATGCAAAGCTAGCAGAAAAGGCAACATATTTGACTACGCAGGCCAAAGATGATGCAGTTCGATACGTACACCATGAAATAGGGTATAACTACAGATTGACGAACGTTCAAGCTGCTTTGGGAGTGGCGCAACTTGAGCAACTACCTGAATATATACGTCGAAAAAAGGTAATCTATGAATCCTATAGCCAAAAATTAGCTGCAATAGAAGGGCTTCATTTAGCAGAGACACCGCCATATGGTATGCCTAATTACTGGCTGATGTGTCTGCAGATTAATTCTTCGAAATATGGAATAGATCGTGAAGGGGTCATGCGTTTACTGAAGGAAAACAATATTCAGAGCAGACCAGTGTGGTACCCCAATCACTTACAAACTCCTTATAAAGAGTGTCAATCGTATTGCATTGAACTTGCAGAGGAGTTGTGTAGCCATACCCTTAATATTCCATGTTCTGTAAACTTAACACAGGACGACATATCTCATGTTATCAAGGTTCTCAAGATAACCGATTTATAACTCTGCCTAGATCCGTTAATCCATGTCATCAGAACTGATTTCTCCCCCTCTAAATCAAAAATATAGCTCGTTATATGACTCTGAAGTAAACGAAAAGGCGGTCATTATGCTCGGTCATGGTGGTCATGCAAAAATGTGCCGTGATATCCTGAAGCAAACCGGTCTTTTTAATCTTGCCGGTATAGTTACAGATCAAGCCAATAAAGGTGAGGTCGTTTCCGGCCATAAGGTTGTTGGAGAGGATGCTGATTTAGCAGAGTTGTACGAAGCTGGATATAGGTATGCAATTCTTGGTCTTGGAGCGGTGAAAAATCCTCGGTTAAGAGAACGTCTCTTTAACAGGTTGAAGTCTATTGGTTTTTTTCTTCCTAATCTGATTCACCCCAATGCGATCATTGAGCCATCTGCAAAACTTGGAGAGGGGGTTCATGTTATGGCTGGTGCCATTGTAGGCAGTGAAGCAGTAGTTCAAGATAATTGTATTCTAAATTCGGGTTGTATTGTAAGCCATGACTGTCATTTGGAAAACAATGCCCATATTACACCTGGAGCCATACTTGGAGGCAATGTATCTATCGGCAAAAACACAATTGTTGGTATGGGTTGTACTATTTACATGGGGGTAAAGGTTGGGAGTAATTCTGTGATTAGCAATGGGCTCAATATTTTTAGACACATCGAAGACGAAGAGATAGTTAAAAAGTAATGAACGCTTCAATATTGTATAAAGACATATATAAGATTCGGACCTTTGAAGAGAAAGTCCTTGAGCTGTTCAGTCTAGGGCACTTAAGAGGTACTACCCATACCTACATTGGGCAGGAAGCAAATGCAGTAGGAGTAATATCAAATCTGAACTCCAATGATTTTGTGGTCAGTAATCATCGCTGTCATGGGCATTATATAGCGTTTAAAAAAAATCTATATGCTCTGCTTTGTGAACTGATGGGTAAATCTGATGGTGTATGTGGTGGGCGAGGTGGAAGCCAGCATTTATGTGATGGGACATTCTATACTAACGGCATTCAAGGAGGTATTTTGCCTCTAGCTGCTGGACTTGCTTACGGTGCAAAGTTCAATCAGACTGGACAGATAGCAGTTGTTTTTATTGGAGATGGGACTTTGGGTGAAGGGGTCGTATATGAAACCTTGAACATTGCTTCGAAATGGGAGCTGCCACTACTTGTAGTGGTAGAAAATAACCAATATGCCCAGAGCACGCCTATCCAACTTACATTAGCTGGGACAATCAGCAAACGATTTGAAGCATTCGGAATCAATGCCACTGAGCTATCTTCGTTTGATGTCCTGGAAATCAGCAACGCGGCAAAATCAATTATTGATCGAGTCAGAGAGTCTAGCAAGCCATATGGCCTGATTTTGAATACATATCGGTTTGCATCCCATAGTAAAAGTAGTGATGGGCGAGATCCGGCTGAAGTAGAAAGCATGCGAAAGCACGACTGCCTTCAGATTACGGAAAGATTGCTGCAAGAAAGTCAAATAGAGTCCATCCAAGGCATTGTCAATGATGAGGTGGAAAAGGTAGTGCTGCAAGCATTGGAGGCGTAGAAATGAAATTTATAGAGTCAATACGAAACGGATTGGATTCTCTTCTAGGTAATTACCCTGAAGTAGTATTGTATGGGGAGGACTTGATCGACCCTTATGGTGGGGCCTTTAAGGTGACTAAAGGCCTGTCGACCAAATATCCTGATCGTGTCTGGAATACCCCAATCAGTGAGGCTGCTATCATTGGTATGAGTGCAGGAATGGCAATGTGCAAAATGAAGCCCATTGTTGAGATCATGTTTGGGGATTTTACATCGCTTGGCGTTGATCAACTGTTGAACCACCTGACCAAATACGCATGGATGTATAATAATCAGGTAGAAACGCCTGTTACGATTAGAACTGCAATGGGAGGGAGGCGTGGCTACGGGCCAACACATAGCCAGTCCTTAGAAGCCTTACTGTCTACAATTCCGGGCTTGAGTATCATTGCACCTTCACACTATCATGATCCAGGGCGGATATTGCAACAGGCAGTTCTTGAAGATTCTTCGGTCAAGGTGTTCTCTGAGTATAAATTATTGTACCCCCAGGAATTGCAGACGCCTAATACTGTGAAATCTGGCCTGACGCTAGACGTATCTTCTGATGTTTATCCAATTGCCCATCTTTCCAACTGTGAATTTGATAACCCTGAGATCTTGATCATCTCCTATGGAGGTAATGCATTGTTGTTAGAACAAGTGCTATTGGATTTGCTAATCGAATACGAGCTTTCTGCCCAGTGTGCGCTTCCTGCACGGATCAAGCCCTTTGATCCATTACAGATCCAGCATCTAATTTCCGAAGCTCAAGTAGTCCTTGTGGTTGAAGAATCACCCAAGTGCCATGGATGGGGGGCAGAAGTGGTAGCGACTCTCAGTGAAGCAGGTTTGTTATCTGGCAAGAATGTATTTCGCATTGGATCTGCAGAGACGCCCATTCCTTCTTCTATGGCCCAAGAAGAACAGGTACTCCCTTCCGCAGCACAAATCATGGAGACCATTTCTCAGATTTTAGTCTAAGCCCAAGCTATGGAAAACAAATATTTGCTACCTGTCGAAGATGTTAATGATGATAAAGCGACCATTACGCGATTGTGCTTTAATGATGGTGATTTGGTAAGTAAAGGGGATGTGATATATGAGTTTGAAACAACCAAAGCACTCGTTGAAGTAGACGCTGAGCACGAAGGGCACATTTTCTATGCTGTGAAAGTTTCGAAAGCCCTAAAAACGGGGCAGGTCGTATGTGTAATTACAAATAACCCCAACTATCAATTTGCAATATCAAACAATCCGCAGCCTGATGCCTCATATATGTTGACTAAGAAAGCCCAGGCTTTTGTCGAAAAAAATAACCTTGATCTAAAGGACCTAGATCTTTCGGGCATTGTTCGTGAAAAGGATTTAGCAGCATTACTACCGAATGGGCCTATTGGTCATGAAGAGCACATTTTGTTTTTATCGCGCTCTCGGAATGATGTGTCTTATCTCCTAAGTAATCCCGAATTCCGCAAGCTCTCTTCAGAGGAGAAAATTGAGTGGTACCGGATACAGGGCCATGAAATTGGTGAGAATTGTAAGATTGGTGATGGAGCTGTTTTGATCGGGAATAAAATCACGTTGGGAAGTAATGTGTCGATTGCAGAAGGAGCTTATATAGAATCTCCAGAAATAACTCTCAATAATCATGTTACCATCGGCCGCGATACTAATTTAGTTGCGAGCCGGCTAAAATTGGGTGCATTTACAAAAGTGGGAGATCGAGTTGTTATAGATATTTCCGGGGGGCGCAATACAGATTCCAGTTTCATCTGTGGGACAAATTGCCTGATTGCTTCTGAAAGCTACGTGAATGTATGTCACCAGGTTGAATTGGGGGACCATGTTGCGCTTAGTCCAAGGAGCATGATATTTACACATAGTTATTGGCAAAGCATTCTGGATGGATATCCAGCCCAATTTGGGCCGGTTTCTTTTGCTCGTGATTCCTGGCTAGGTGCGGGTGCGCAGGTACTTCCCAATGTGCAAATTGGCGAAGGGGCAATCGTAATGAGTGGATCTGTCCTCGCTAAGAATGTAAATGCGTATGAATTAGTAGGAGGAATTCCTGCCCAGGTCATTAAAGAAAACATCAACAAAAAACTGTCACCATCTAAAAAGATGACGCAGTTAGAGGAGCTCTTTGCTGATTTTAACACACATCTTCGCCAGCATGGATTTAAGTCTCGTCTCCATTCTGCACGTAAAATTTGTCTTGATGATGAAGGCTCGATTACACATCTTAGCCTGTCGCAAGCCTATACCCAGGAAGACCCTAATAGCATTTTGTTGGTGCTTGAAATGGACGAGACGGGGACAAGCCCTGCGGGTGAGATTTATGCTATTCAGCAACATCGGGCTTACGGCGCCCCTTCAAGAGTAGGGCGCTTACTTACTGAGTTTTTGCGAAGGCGTGGCATCTATTTTATAAGTAGCAACTATGAACAAGCGTATTCTCTTCATAGCTCCACATCCTGATGACGAAACGTTAGGCTGTGGAGGTGCCATCCAAAGACATCTTGAGGATGGGGATACAATTTATTGGCTTATCATTACAAAAGCCTATGAGGAAGACGGGTTTTCGAAAGAGAAGATTGATAGGCGGGAAAATGAAATAATAGCAGTTCAACAGGAGTATAAATTTGACGGAGTCTACCGGCTCAACCTTCGAACAGTATGTTTAGATACATATCCAACAAAAGATGTTGTTGCTGCAATTGGGTCTGTCATTCAGGAATCTAGGTCGAATGTACTCTATATACCCTGTGGGACCGATGTGCATTCAGATCACCACGTGGTCTTTAATGCCTCATGGAGCTGTTGTAAATCCTTTCGTTATCCAGAGGTAAAGGAGGTCTATGTTTATGAGACCTTGTCTGAAACTGAGTTTTCTGCTCCCTTCTCGAGCAATAGTTTTATGCCAAATACCTTTATGGATATTACGCCTTATCTGGAGAAAAAAAACAGGATAATGGAGCTGTATGCAAGCGAAGTGAATTCACATCCTTTCCCCAGAAGTGTGAAAAACATGACCGCACTTGCCACCTTAAGAGGAGCTCAGATGGGGGTCTCTTATGCAGAAGCTTTTGTTTGCCTAAAACGGATTATACCATAAATGAGAACTGCTGTATTAACCGTGTTTTACCCCGGTATGAGACCTTTCTTGGAGGTGTATCTGGAGTGTATAAACGGACAGACTGATCAGGATTTTGAGTTAGTAGTTGTCAACGACGCTTTTCCTGAATCACTGAACCCCTGGTTTGACCTCATACATGTGGTTTGCCATCAGGTGGACTCATTCAGTTCTCCTCAACAAAATCGGCTTGTAGGGTTGGAGTGGTGTAGGCGGCAAGGGTTCGATCTGGTCATTTGCAGTGATTCAGACGAAACCATGTATCCAGATCGTGTTGAACGCGTGAAGCAATATTTCAGTGAAAAACCTGAGCAGGATATTCTTTTTATAAATTCTGTCGCATCAATCGGGGGGAGCTATTTCGATCTGGATTATAAATCGGTACTTTGTTTGAACGATGTGCTCGATTTCAACGTGCTGGGATATGGGGCCATGAACCTGCGTGCATCTCTAATTCCCTTTCTACTCAGCCTTGCTAATGAGCGTGTTATAGCCTTCGATTGGTGGATTGGCCTTCAATACTTACTTCACAATGAGAATGTGGAGTTCCTTTCAGAAATACGTAACCATTATACCTTGCATCCTGATAACTTTGTTGGGCCCGTTTTGGAACTAACGGTGGACCGCATTGCCCAAAGCATCAAGGTAAAACACAATATGTTTGCAGAGATGCATGCATCGTGTGTGGAGAAAGGAAAAACGACAGAAGCAACTCTTTTTTTCGACAAAAGAAGAGAAATCGAAGAGGTTGAGAGCTATATCAAACTTCATTCTATGCAACTGTACTTCGAACGGGTCAAGAACTACCTGGATCAACGAGAAAAGATCTTTTGGTGGCAGGAGGCTGTTTCGTTGCCAGTTTTAAAGGTAGATTCGGCTTCCTTTTGAATTGGTTCTAAGTTTTGAATTACACCAGGATATGGAATTACAATTATGAAAGAAATAAAAATAGGCTCTAGAGTAGTTCAGGAATTTACACCCCCTTTTGTAATTGCTGAGATAGGGGCTAATTACAATGGAGACATTGAGGTCGCTAAAGAAATGGTCATTAAGGCTCGAGATGCTGGCGTCGAATGCGCCAAATTTCAGTCTTGGACCAAAGAAAGCATTATGTCCCGCGAATTGTATGACAAACGAGAAGCTGAACTAACAGTTTTTGGCCACAAAACACAAAGTGAATTACTGGACTATCTGTCAATGTCTGAAAAAGATCACTTTGTATTAAAAGAGTTTTGTGATAGCCAGGGTATCATGTTCTCAACCACTCCCATATCCTTCAGGCATGTAGATTTGATGGCAGATCTTGATGTCCCGTTTTTCAAAATCGCTTCAATGGATGTAAATCATCCATTGTTCATAGAATATATCGGAAAGAAAGGGAAGCCAACCATTTTATCTACGGGAATGAGCAGTATTCGTGAGGTTGCTACGGCTGTTGATGCATTTCTTTCT
>JAHQVL010000184.1 GCA_019634345.1 Rhodothermaceae bacterium | reverse complement strand
TAAGATATCCAAATGCGTAGGCCAGTACGGGAGGGCGTCTTCTAGTTCCTGGACTAGAACGGACGAGGGGACAAAATGGCTTCGGCAGACACGATCCAGCGAGGTGCCGAGTTCGGCACATAGCCACATTAAATTTTGCTCGAGCCGTTCTTCGCCGGCCTCGTCCTTCTCGGTAATCAGATGGGTGTACTCGTTTACCCAGGATGGTTCACTTTCATTCTGGGCCCCCAGAGACTTGTAAGCCCCGTGTAATTGCTGCCCGATGATGTAAAATCGCCCCTGGCGAAGTGCCTTTCGGCTTCCTATTAAAATGGAATCAATCCCAGCGGAAGACTCGGAAGGGTATGGGGAGCCGTCTGTGTGATAGGTACCTGAAATCATAGCGATGCGATATATGTTATAAACATATAATACACATATACCCTCTGAGTTCCAAGTTTCAGGTTTCAGGTTAAAAGTAGTCCGTATAGCTTACACAACAACAAAAAACCAGAAACGAGAAACCAGAAACAAGAAACCAGAAACAGTCAGGATTTAGGTGATTACCCTTTGGTCCGCGCTTTCCCCTGCTTAGAAACCGCGCGTTTGGGGTCGCGCTTCATTGATGTGATAAATTCTGCCTTTCGAAATCGTAGTGCTGACCAATCTTCGTCGATGGCGACCATCCGAACGCCTTCAAACCCCGCCTGGCCCAGCACCTTCCAACCGCTATCTCTGTTGAATTCGCAGGTATATTTCTTGGACGATTTTTTGGGATACGCTATCCATAGCCTGACATCTCCTTCCGCCTTCTCACTCAAACTGAGAGACGCTTTATCCAGCTCTTCGCGCGTAATGGCAAAAGCTATTGCAAACTGAATACGATCAACAGATTCAAGTGAGCGGTGCACGTCCACTCCTTTGAGGGCTTCAAGCTCCTCTTCAAAGCTTTCAGGAGCATTTAAAACGACGATAGATGACTCGTCTTTTAAATTGAGCTTCTTGAATAGGGGCGTCATTTTAAAAACGGGTTATCAGAATAGAACGACAGATCCATCAAAGAGGATATCTGTCTTCGCAAACTCCTCACCCACTACAAGAACGCGCACCCCTACTTCAGGATAGTTCTTACTCACTGCGCTCAGCACGAGCGAGTCTCCGACGGCTTTGGTGATCTGAAAGTAGCCTACGATGGTTTCTTCTCCAAGAAATAGCTTTCGAAATCCCCCATCCTCTAACCCTGAGTACGATGCATTCCCGCCTGCGTACGGATCTGCTTGCGCTTTCCACGCAACTGCAGATTGGGCAATCATAATGGAGCGATCAAGTAATAAATCGGCGTCGTTTTGCCGATAGTTTTTTTCTAGAATTTGCGTTCCCGCAACAATCGCCAATCCGACGATAATAGTACCTAATACCAGGAGCAATAACTGTTGGTGACCCATAACTTACGTCAATACTACAATTGTACAAACAGTGACTAATGGAGACTCAAGCTACAACTTTTAGCAATAAGAGTATGCTACTTTTGGCGCATATCACACTTTTAACACAAATAGCATCAAGAACTCGGCAGATTCACCATCCATCACACTTTTAACACAATCCTGAAGCGGGCCTTTCCTGCTTCAAGGTGCTCAAAGGCGTCATTCACATCGCTTAAGGCAAACTCTTCGGTGATTGGAAAGATGTCGTGCCGATTGCAAAATGAAACCATATCCCTCGTCAATGCAGGGCTCCCAAGAGGACTGCCTGATACCGATCGATGCCCCCCTATCAAGGAGAAGGCTGGGACAGGAATGGGTTCAAGAACAGCACCTACAGTGTGAAACGTTCCAAATGCCGACAATGCGTTGAGATAGAGTGGCCAGTTAAGAGACACATTGGTTGTGTTCAGGATAAAATCCAATGAGCCGGCAATATCCTGCATGGCCTCTTCGTCCCTTGAATTAACAACATGCGTCGCTCCCATCTCACGAGCCAAATCAGCTTTACTCGGTGATGAGGTAAATGCGGTGACTTCGCAACCCCACTTTGCCAGGAACTGTAATACTAAGTGGCCAAGCCCACCTATTCCAATAACCCCTACACGATCCAGTGGCTTCACGCCGCCTGTTACGATTGGATTGAATACCGTAATACCCCCACAAAAGAGTGGGCCGGCTTTTGCAAGGTCAAACCCATCTGGCAAAGGAATCGCCCAAGCCCAATGGCATCGTACATGATCGGCAAAGCCACCATGCCGCTCCACAATGGTGCTCTCCGCAGAAACGCACATGTTATGATTGCCCGTCATGCAAGGCCGGCAATGCATACAACTCCCAGAAAACCAACCCAAACCCACTTTGTCCCCTACCTTCACCCCTTTCACGTGCTCCCCAGCCGCAACAACGGTCCCAACCGCTTCGTGCCCCGGTACCAGTGGGTAGGTCGACATACCCCACTCGTTCTTTACCATACTCATATCGGAATGGCATACACCACAATACTCAACTTTTATGTCAACTTGTTCTGGTCCAATTTCGTCAAGTTCATACTCGAACGGTTGAAGGGCTCCTCCTTCTTCTAAAACGGCATACGCCTTCACTGAAATGCTCATTTGCTAACAAGGTCTTGGAATGTGTAATAAAAGATAAGGCATTACCTACTTTTCAAGATCCGCTGGGTTGCAATTCGGGCAAGGTGGAGAGGACTCCCCTGAAGAAAATGTCATATACGACCTGCGTTTCGTCCGAGTTATAATAGCCGGCCGTAAATACAGACACCAGATCATACTCCGGTACGACAAAGATGACCTGGCCTCCATTTCCCCTCGCGGAAAGGACCTCAACGGGCTTTACTTCGAAGGGGATTATATATTGCCACCAAAGATACCCATACGGATTGTTGTTGATCGATGTATGCGGCTCTGTTGAGGTTTTTAACCACGACGACGAGACGAGTTGAGTACCCTCCCACGCCCCGTTCTGACTCACCAACATGCCTATTTTCACCATGCCCTGCGGAGTCAAATAGAGATGTCCCCCAGAATCTACTTTTTTCCCGCCATCAAAACGGCTCCACCTATAGTTTCTGATGCCAAGCGGAGCAAAGAGCATCTCATCCGCAAATGCGGCAAAATCCTTTTCTGCTGCCTGGGCGATCACTTCCCCCAGGGCAACAACACCTCCTGTGCAATACCGGGTGCTATCTCCAGGTTGATGCGTAGTAGAAAGCGATAAAAAATAGTCTACCCAGTCTCTGGATTTGTACATGCGATCTTCCTGTCCTTTCGTTTTCCGATCGCTATCATGACAATCAAGACCGCTTTGCATCGTCAGCAGATGGTGTAGTTCGATCGATCCTTTATCCGTGACCTCTGGATAGGAGTATTTCAAATAATCCATCATTGGATCCTCAACACTCCCCAGAATTCCCTGGTCGATTGCGATCCCAGCCAGCAGAGAAGTAATGCTTTTGGTGGCAGAGCGTAAGTCATGCGGATTATCTCGTGAATGCCCATTGAAATACTCTTCAAACACCAATACACCGTTACGTGCAACCAACATACTGTGCACTTTATGATCTTTTTCCTCGGCTAACCTCTCTGAAATCCGATTCAATAGCTGCAAGTCTACACCCACTGAATCTGCACTCCCTAATTCGAGAGGTTCATCCAACAATACAGGCTCATGTATTTTCTTCGAGGAAGAGCACCCAAACAAAAAACACAACAAAAGCAAAAAGATCTGTTTCATGGACAGAATTTATACGCTCACAAGGTACGGGGAGGTAATCACTACAGAAACGTGCCCTCTCTCAGATTTATTGCAATTGAAAGCTGAAACAGTGTACTTTGGCACTGTACAATGGCACTAACTCCCGAGTTTGTATGCATATTTTTCTAGCTACGGTAGGCACTCGTGGCGACGTTCAACCTTTTGTTGCACTCGGCAAAGGGCTGCTTCAAGCCGGCCACCAGGTGACGGTTTGCACAAGCGAACGCTTCGAACGCTTTGTACGAAAGCAGGGCCTGGGCTACGGATACATGGCAAACGATCTCCTGGACTTGATGGACTCGCAGGCGGGCAAGCAAGCTATGGAAGAAACGGTTGGGGTATTTGGCTTTGTAAAATCGACCATCAAACTACTCAAGAAAGCCAAATCCATCAATAGGGTGTTGATCCTTGACTCCTGGAATGCAGCACAAGAAGCTCAACCTGACCTCATTATTTACCACCCTAAGATACTGAGCGGGGTTCATCTTGCTGAGAAGCTTCGGGTCCCTGTCATGATGGGTTTTTACCTGCCACTGGTTATCCCTACTCGCGAAATGCCGGCTGCGGGATTGCCTAATTTAAAGCTGGGAGGCCTATACAATCGCCTCACATATGCCCTTGTACATAAAGGATTCACAGCGTATAATGGGGTGGTCGAGGAATTCCGTAAAGAAAAACTTGGACTACCTCGATTCCCTAAATCCTCGGGTGTCCTTAAAACTGCTGATGGCACACCCATCCCCGTACTCCATGCCTTTTCCCCTTCCTTAATCCCTCCTCCATCCGATTGGCCGGCACATGCCCATGCCACCGGATTTTGGTTTCTAGAAAAAGACGACAATTGGCAGCCACCTGAAGACCTGGTTTCATTCCTTGAAGCCGGTCCGCCACCTGTGTATGTCGGATTTGGTAGTATCTCTGGTAAAAACCCAGAGAAAACAACCCGGATCGTTGTTGATGCCATCCAAGAAGCGGGCCTACGCGCCATCCTGGCTACTGGCTGGGGTGGCCTCCAGGCTGAAGCGTTGCCTGATACGATGTTTAAGTTGGAGAAAGCACCTCATGACTGGCTCTTTCCTCGCATGGCTGCGGTCGTACATCATGGCGGCGCAGGAACCACTGCTGCCGGGCTTCGAGCCGGCCGGCCAACCGTGATATGCCCCTTCTTTGGCGACCAACCCTTCTGGGGCAAAACAGTGCACACCCTCGGCGTGGGCACCAAACCCATACCTCAGAAAAAACTAACCGTACAAAAACTAGCTGCTGCACTGAGAGAAGTTACATCCTCTGAAACGATGCGTCAAAAAGCAGAAGAGCTAGGTAAAAAGATTCAAGGCGAGGATGGGGTACAACGAGCTATTGAAGTTATAAATCAATATGCCAGAAACAACGACAAACACCGAACGCTAAACACCGAACACTGACCCCCAAACCTGCCTAAAACAAAAACCCAAACTGCAGCGCAAACGTCGTCTCCTCCTCCGAAAAACCGATCGTGTTGTTGATCAGCAACTGATCGAACACACTGATCCACAATCCTCCGCCGTATCCTTGATGCCACGTGTTTGACGACTCCCCATCGGTCCATACTCGACCATTGTCAACAAATCCCAATAACCCAACCGTTCCATACCCAAAGTAGCCGGCGAAATCAATAAGTTCGATACGTGCTTCGATGTTCTGATACAGACTGGTCCTTCCGGCAAACCGGGTACTGCGATACCCTCTTAGATTGGCTCGCCCACCAAGGGTATTCGAAGCAAAGAAAGGAAACGGCCCCTCGTTATGCGCTCCACCGACTCTCAGGGCAAGCGTCACCTGCGGGGAAAGAGAAGGGGACATGTAAATCGAAAGGGATGAAGCAAAGCTTGCGTATGTATCGTTGGTTTCTTCGATCCCCGCATTTACATCTACAGAGCTTCTGAAGCGAAAGCCCTGCAACGGATTCAGTGCGTTATCCACTGTTTGTACATCAAGGTTCGCCTCTAACCCTGCAAATACCAGTTGGTCAAACGAGTCCTCTGAGATTCCTTCCTGGGGTTGTCCGATAAACCGCCCCTCGTCCATGCGAACATCTGTAAGTTCGAGTGCAGGCCCAATAGAAAACGAAATCCCTTGCTCAAGAGAGCGTTGCAACAAGGGTTTTACAAATAACCGGGAAAACCGAGACTGGTAGAATCGAGAAAATGATTCATCGTTGGGAGTGTCGTTTCCAAGTCCATAGAAATTTCGGACCGTATTGGGATTAAAAAACCCGGCATCAAGGCTTAAATCCCACTTGCCAAACACGTCAACAAAATGACCTCTGTATTGTACATTGAAGGCATTGGTTCTTGCTGCATAGTTTCCCATCAATTGATGCGTTGCTGCATGCGGGCTTTTCCTAAATCCATGTACCGACCTCTTAAATCCACCTCCAATAAATACACCGTCATCCTGGTTGCTTCCAAAGAACGCTACTGGACGGGTCAGGTTGGGTTTAAAGCCTTCAAAAGTATATGCATTGACGTCAATCTCGGTGCTCAGCCTGGATCGCGTCTCTGGCCCCGCCTCTATCTGGGTGCCATTCTCTACATCGTAGACGTGCGTTTTTTTAGCCCCTTTACGTACCGTTGATGCATCTACAATAGTGTCTTCTCCGGCACCACCCACTACAATAATTCGTGGCCCGTTCTCTACGTCCCCTTCGATAATAAAACGATCCCTTCCTGCCTGCCCATACAGGCGAATTTCTTTTGTCTCACTGGTGCGGACCATCCTGCGAAACACTTCACGGCGCACCTCTCCTTCTTTGTTTGACTTCAACATCACGACTTCCGTGTTCTCATCATCACGCCGAGTGACACGAAAGATCTCATGCTTGTTGCTTCCCACCACATCGATCACCGTTGCCAATACATCATAATAGGTATCAGCAACATCAGAGAGCTTATCCCTACGTACTTTTAAATTCTCTATCATCTCTTCCCCAGTCTCTTCGAATACAGGTGCAGGCCATTTCTGAACGGCCTCGACAATCGCATCATCTGTCAACAATTGCTGCATATTTTCTGCAATGCCTACCCAATCCTCTCGCGTTAATTCGGCCGTAAATCTGCGATCTAAGGGGAGCCCTTTTTTATTGAGCCCGCGAATGTATCCGTATCGCTCTCCAAACGACTGCCACGCTGACTCTGATAAGATGCGGTACAGAGAAGGAAAGATGCCGTCGCTTTTACTAAACGCCTTATCTCTATCAACGGGGATAGGCATATATATTTTTCCTTCTGTCCTGGCATCCCCTTCAAGGTCTGGATTCAACTCGTAGGGCTCAAACGCCCCCCATCGGAAGTTATCCAAGGTTCGGTCATGATCCGCAATAAGCATATCGAGCAAACGAGCCCGCGCGAAAGCATGTGGCTGGACGCGGTGATCGTTATCATCGTTAATTTCCTGAAAAAGCTTTGCGGACCCAATCACATTGCGGGCATTCCCAAAACTGCTTATGTGCGAGACATCTTCATCTGGCCGTTCCTCAAAGAGAACCACCTGGTTCACCAATGCGTCGTTGTTCACGTTCAGGCGCGGATCAGGCGGTACATACACCATACGTGGATTTGTATGAAAGACCCCCGTAGCTTCAGCAATATGCGGGACCAAGAACGCACCGAACGGATGTTGCATCGCCACCTGGTCCTGGATGATAGTACCGGCAAACGTCCTGCGCATCGCCGATGACAGGGAGCGCACAGGCACCTTATCGATGGATCGGAGCATATAATAATTACCGTCTCCTCCCATCATGCGCAGTGTAACCGACTGGGATTGTCCGCCCAATCGAAGGGGTGTTAGCCCGCCGGCTTCATTTGACCAATCGAGAGCAGGTACTCCAACGGGAATGGCCCAGAGATCTCTGTATTGTTGTCCGAAGAAGATGCGACCGATGCTTCCCGGTTGCGCGTACAGAGGGTTGATAGGCTGCACGATCGTAGTATCAGAGGGAATCTGGGGTTGAGCTATCCTTTGATCGGTGCGGTCAACGAGTAATTCGTCAGGGTCAACCAGACGGCTCCTGAACGCAACTCGCCCGATGGCTTCAGCCGGATCTACCGTTCTCGCCTCAAGCCAGACACTGCCATCGTCATAGTATTCAACCACCATAAAACCGTATTTTCTAGACGTAAAGCCGGCCCCTCTCCCCTTCGATACGTAATCGGATCCGCTCCCTGAGCCGCTCACAATGTGATGCTTAACCCGCCGTCGATCTTCCTTTCTGAAATACTGTAAGCTGTGATCGTGAGCAGCGGCATAGATGAGGTTATGTTGATTGCGAAGGAGTTCAAGCATCTCCTGGCGAAACAATCGATATCTCGAAGAAGCCATATCCTGCGGCTTGCCAACCAGTTGCCGATACAACGGAACCGCAGACCCTAAAACAGGCAATGGAAGAAGATGCTGCCCGAGCGAAAATCGCCCCCCATGATTTCCGTTTGAGAACAACGGATGATGCCCCACAACGAGAAGATGATCATTGCGATACTTAAAGAGGACATCCTCAAATTCAGTAAGGAAATCAAGGGGTTCGTTGAGATCATACTCCCCTGTATCGCCATATTGTTGCTCTTCGTCTAACCACCACTGGGTATTCAGAGCCACCAGTGTGATATCTTTAGTTAAGCGGTAAACGATAGGCCCTGGAAAACCATCCTTGAATGGAAAGGCGTCGTCTTCTCCAATAGAAGAAGCCACAAACTGAGCTTCTCTTTCCAAGGCTTGCCGTCGCTCTTCCGAACTCCCTGACTCATTATTGCCCGGCAAAAAAACGACGCGACCGTCAAAGTCTTTTACAGAGTCAATCCAATCCGTGAGTCCTTGTGAAACCGCCGCTGTAGACGCATGTGATGAATCCGGAAAACCGCAACAAGGGATATTGTCACCCAAGAAAACAACGGCACTATTCGAGTCCACCTGAGCCAGATGTGCCTTGAGCATAGCACGTACTTGAGTTGCTGCATTTTCATCCCCATCCCCAACGTTCCCTATCAAAACGACCCGGTATTGCGGGGGTCCTGCAGGCTCTGTATCCGTTTGAGCAATAGCGGATGGTGCTATCCAGCCACATATAAACAGGAGCCATATGAATAGACTATTCCTTACCGAATCAACATTCGGGCCCCTGCGCATCCATCGATTACGAAGATATTCCCTATCCATAAGGGGTTATACGCGCAAGCGTCTTAATAGTTAAATAACAGTAGGGTAAAAATGCGGTAACCTACTCAAGCATACCACTGGCGCACAATAGAGAAGGCAGCACTATTTCCACCTACCATTGCTCCCAGTGCAGACGGCATCATTTGAGCGACGTCACCAACGGCGTAAAGTCCATGCACGGGCGTTTGTCCTTCCTCGTCGGTCTTAATAAGACCCGTGTCGTCCAACTCTAGCTGAAAGGATTCGATCATCCTTTTCTCAAGGGATGTCTTCTTACGCTCAGGGGCCCACCACAGCGTTTCAACCTCAACGCGTTCCCCATTTTGCAAGGTAACAGCCTGCATTTTTCCATCACGTTGATCGATAGCGGTGATGGGGCCAGAGTAGATGGGTATCCCAAATTCGACGATCTTTTTTTCATCAGCCGCATCCAATTTCAAGTCAGGATCATTGAGAATCAGTTTGGCAGAATGCGTCCAATGATTCACCAGGTCAACAAAATGAACGGCATGCATTTCTGAACGTGCAACAAGCCCCCAGGTGCGATCACGGTTTTCGTACCCATCACAAAATGGGCAAGGAATAATGGTGTCTGCCCAGGCTTCAACAAACCCATCCAGATCGGGATACTGATCCACATACCCTAAGGCAAGAATTACTCGCTTTGCTTTCAGTTGAATACCACTATCAGCAGATAAAATAAATAGACCATCTTCTCCATGACTAATGTCAGTGACGATCTCTTTTCGAAGTTCTGCTTGCTTGTATACATTGATTTGGCTCCAGGCCTGTTCTCTTATTTCTGCAGGGAGAAGGCCATCCAGCCCAAGCACATTGTGAACCCCATGGGAGGCCCCGTTTCGAGGAGGTGAAGGGGTATCAAAAACAACAATACTTTTTCGGGTCCGGGATAAAACAAGAGCCGCTTGGAGCCCTGCCGGGCCGCCGCCAATGATGGCTATATCAACTTCTTTCATTATGCGTGGTCAATGGGTTCTTTATGAGATGAGAATTACTAGGTCTCATTGCGCCGGATAATGTTACAGGGATTATATCGCCATGACGTGAAGCGATTTAATTTAATAGGCCATCCGTTTGCGTTTCACTGGGAATTCCGTTTTTTTCGTAGTAGCAAACCCTTATTAACTTACTACACTCCCTGTATGGCAACCTATACGCTTACTCTCAACGGACAATCCCACACGGTGGAGGCTCCTGAAAATATGCCTTTGCTTTGGGTCGTTCGTGATATTATCGGCTTGAGAGGATCCAAATTTGGCTGTGGAGGTGGATACTGCGGCTCATGCACGATGCATCTTAACGGCACGGCAATTCGATCGTGCATCACGCCTATTTCGAGCATTGGTGAACAAGAAGTTACAACCATCGAAGGCCTCTCAGAAGATGGTGACCATCCCCTTCAAGTCGCCTGGGATGAACACGACGTCTCTCAGTGTGGGTACTGCCAGGTTGGGCAAATCATGAATGCGGCGGCGTGGATGAAGGACAACCCCAATCCGACAGACGAAGACATTAACAGTATGCAATCCGGCAATCTGTGCCGGTGCGGAACGTACACACGCATCCGGGCTGCCATCAAGCGGGCCGCACAAATCGCTTGAGGTTAAGCCATGTTTAGATTCGAACAAAACACCCCTTGGGTCAAAAAATCGACGGCGACTTCCGATGCGTCCTCCAAAGTGATGAACGTGTCTCGCCGGAATTTTCTTAAGTCCTCTGCACTGGCTGCTGGATCTACGTTTGTGCTCGGCCTCTTTACCGGTTGTGAGCCTACTCGAGAATCCTATGCAGATCCCAAAGTGGCAGCGACAGGCACCATGGATGAGGCCGGATTTCAACCTAATCTTTTAGTAGCTATCAATGATGCGGGAGATGTGTTCGTCGTTTGTACCCGTTCTGAAATGGGCCAGGGTATCCGCACGGGTATGCCGCCTGTCATCGCCGATGAGCTAGAAGCCGACTGGAATCGAGTACATATCGTTCAGGCCGACGGTGATCCGGTATACGGCGATCAGAATACGGACGGCTCCAGAAGTGTCCGCAACCACTTTACCGAATGGCGCCAGGCCGGCGCAACAGCCCGAGCCATGCTCGTATCGGCGGCCGCACAAACCTGGGACGTCCCCGCCGAGGAATGCGTCGCTGAAAACCACGAAGTAACACACACACCAACCGGGCAAACCCTCGGATACGGTGCCCTGGCTGCCACCGCCGCCACGATTGAGGTCCCTACAGATGTGCCTCTGAAGTCACGCGATGAGTGGAAGTTTATTGGTAAGTACATGCGGGGAGTCGACAACCGGGATATCGCGCAGGGTAAAGCGATCTTTGGTATCGACGCTGTTGTCCCTGGGATGGTCTACGCCTCGATTGAGCGAAGCCCCGTCATTGGTGGAAAGGTAGTTTCGTATACCGATGCTGATGCCCTTGCAGTACCCGGCGTACAACAAGTTGTGCAGCTCGAAGACGCACCGCTACCCCCCGCCTTCCGCGCACTAGGCGGATTGGCCGTCGTTGCCAGCAACACCTGGGCAGCTTTTGAAGGACGCAAAGCATTGAGTGTAGAGTGGGACCTCGGCCCCAACACCAGTTATAACTCGCCCGCATACCGAACTACCCTCGAGAACAGTGCAAGCAATCCAGGCAAGGAAATTCGGAATATGGGCGATATTACGACGGCCTTCGAGACGGCCGAGCAAACCGTCGAAGCGATGTACTATGTACCGATGCTTGCTCATGCTCCGATGGAACCGCCCACTGCTCTCGCATGGGTGAAAGAAGATGGTTCATGTGAAATCTGGGCGCCTACTCAGGATCCCCAGACAGCAAAGGGCGTGGTTGCAGGAGCGCTCCAGGTTGAGGCCGATCAGGTCACAGTACACGTAACACTGCTCGGTGGTGGTTTCGGCCGTAAATCAAAACCAGACTTCATCGTTGAAGCCGCACTGATCTCTAAGGCTGTAGGTGCTCCGGTTAAACTGACATGGACACGCGAAGACGAAATCCATTTCGATTACTTCCATGCTCCCAGCGTTCAGTACCTCAAAGCAGGGCTCGATGCCTCGGGTAAAGCCACGTCCTGGCTCCACCGAACAACCTTCCCAAGTATTAGCGCCACCTTTGCACCCAACGTAGAGTATGCAAGTGCCGGGGAGTTGGGCCTTGGATTCACGACGGTACCCTACGAAGTACCGAACATGCGCTGCGAAAACGGACCTGCTTCTGCCCACGTTCGTATCGGCTGGCTCCGTTCGGTATGCAACATTCATCATGCATTTGCTGTGAACGCTTTTGCGGGTGAAATGGCCTATGCAGCCGGACAGGACCAGAAGGATTATTTGCTTTCTTTAATCGGATCCGACCGCAACCTGAATCACCTGTACGAAGGAGATGTTGGAGCATATGGAGAAGACATAAGCAAACATCCTTACGAAACGAGCCGGCTAAAGAACGTTGTTGAACTTGCTGCTGAAAAAGCCGGCTGGGGCAAAGACCTGCCTGAAGGCCATGCGATTGGTATCGCCGCACACTATAGCTTTGTGAACTACGTGGCTATTGCCGTTCACGCTTCTATAGAAGGCAATACCGTGAAAGTCCACCGAGTGGACTGCGCAACGGATTGCGGCACGTACGTCAACCCCGACCGCGTGAAATCGCAGATGGAGGGTGCCGTCATCTTCGGCCTCACCCTCGCCATGCACGGTAACATCACGGCCAAGGACGGCGCGATCGAACAAAGCAATTTCCACGATTATCCCCTGCTACGCCTGAACGAGGCCCCAGAGGAAATCCACGTGCACATTGTCGAATCCGAAGAGCCTCCGGGCGGTGTCGGTGAACCCGGTGTGCCACCGCTTGCTCCGGCATTGACGAATGCGATTCTCCAGATTACTGGGACTCCGGTAAGGGAATTACCGATTCGGTTGGCGTGATCACATAGAGCCTATGTGATCGGTTGCGAGTTTCGCGTTTCGGGTTTCAGGTTATCACTGAGACTCGGAACGCGAAACAGCAGCAGCTTGAGGTCTTATTTCTTATCTAACGGGTATATGATATATTAATTATCTCAGGACCCTATGTTATAAGAGGTGCCCCATCACATGACCCAGGCAATGAATCCCTCACTGGCAACGCTTGCGCAATGGTTCCTTCTAGGAGCCTTCATCATTTCTGTGGCCGGATGTAAACAGGAAATACCGGCAGATATCGCTGAAGCGTACGATACGCTACCTGCTACGATCGACTTCAACCAGCACATCAGGCCTATCCTTGCAGATCGATGTTTTGCATGCCACGGTCCGGACGACAATACCCGGGAAGCTGAGCTTCGATTAGACTTGGAAGAGGACGCGTTTGCTCGCCTTCAAGAGTCGAAGGGTAAAGCGTTTGTTAAAGGCAATTACAGCAAAAGCGTGGCCTGGCAGCGTATTGTGTCTGACGATCATGAGTTTCAGATGCCACCTCCAGAATCAAACCTAACCCTCACGGCAGAAGAGAAGGCACGTATAACGAAGTGGATCGAACAAGGGGCAGAGTGGAAGGATCATTGGGCGTTCATCCCTCCAGAACACCCAGAAGTCCCGACTATAGACCCTGCCCACGTGATCTCCAATCCGATCGATAATTTTGTTGTAGCTCGGCTGGTCGAAAACGGATTCGAACCTTCTCCACTAGCAGATAAGGAACGGCTCATCCGAAGGGTATCGCTAGACCTGACCGGCTTGCCTCCGACATTAGATGCTATTGATCGATTTGTCGCAGACACAAGCCCTGAAGCCTATGAAAAGGTTGTAGACGCACTGCTTGCATCCGATGCCTATGCAGAACGCATGGCGATGGAGTGGCTGGATGTATCCCGCTATGCAGATACACAAGGCATGCACTCGGACCTGGCCCGCTATACCTGGCCCTGGCGAGACTGGGTCATCGAGGCATTCAAAGACAACATGCCTTACGATGACTTTATCACAGTACAGCTAGCCGGCGACCTGCTGCCCAATGCCACCAAAGAACAAAAACTCGCTACTGCGTTCCTGAGGAATCATCCGACCACCGCCGAAGGAGGAGCCATCAATGAGGAGTTCAGGCAGAAATACGTTCAAGATCGAACCAATACAACAGCAACGGCATTCCTCGGCCTCACCATGGAATGCGCAGCCTGCCACGACCATAAATTCGATCCGATCTCCCAAAAGGAATACTATCAGATGACGGCCTTCTTTGACAACGTCAAGGAGTTGGGGATGCAGGCGGAAATTTCAACAAAAGAGGGGTACTCGTCGGGTCCCACTCTGTTGATGCCTGATGCAGAGACCGAAGCCGCTCTTACAAAAATAGATGCACAAATAGACAGCATCCTGACAGCAATAGAGGCCTTAAAGGCAAACACTGATGCCGACCTCAATGACCTTAAAGCATCGGAAATTGAAGTACCCACTCCCAAAGAGCTATATCCCTTTGAATCTGTAGAAGAGGCTGAGCTAGACGTCGCTAATGTCCACCGTATCGTACACAATACACCTATTGACAAGATCGTGGATGGACGAATGAGTTCTCTGGGAACGGGCAATCCAGAGATTGTAGAAGGTATGGTAGGAAATGCCATTCGGCTCAAAAAGGAACGCGACCTTGTGTTTTTGAAGGACGTAGCAGATTTCGAGGTACACGAACCCTTTTCAGCGGGTGCCTGGATCAAGATGGAAAAGGAAAACGCCAACCAGACCGTCATCGGCAACTCGGGCGAACTGGGTAATGGATGGAGAGGGTGGGACCTGTTCATAGATCCAGAAAACCGGCTCACGCTACGCATCGCCAGCAGATTACCTCATAACTACATTCAAGTCACTTCCGACTCGGAGATTCCGCTTCAGTCCTGGCAGCATGTTTTTTTTACCTACGATGGATCGGGCCGGGCTGCAGGGATACGCTTGTACATTAACGGCCAACAGGTAACACATTTCACAAATTACGACCGCCTGTATAAGAGTATTTTGCACAATTGGGGGCAACGGAAAGGATGGGATCACAAGCCGATTATGGTCGGGCGAAGCGGTCGCTTTTATACTGGGGAAAACGGTGTATTTGAAGGAGCTTTTGACCAGATTAGGGTCTATCATGATCAGCTTACTTCCCACGAAGTATCCCAGCTGGTACACAACCATGCTCCCAACTTAATTCAACCCAGCGCCCTTGGTGACAAGGCATTCCAGGAGCACCTCGTTCAACGAAACAATGCATCTTATCATGCCTTACAGTCTACCCTAAGAGCGCAAGTTGGAGAACGCATATCGTTGCTCAATGACGTTCCTGAAATCATGGTGATGGAGGAACTGCCAGAACAGCGCCCCTCCTATATCCTCGACCGTGGTCTGTACGATGCACCTACCGAAGAGGTACAGCCTGCCACACCCGCTGCAGTGTTGTCATTTGCAAATGATCTCCCAAAAAATAGGCTAGGACTGGCACAATGGCTCACGGACGAGGCAAACCCATTGACCGCAAGAGTGGCCGTGAACAGATATTGGCAAATGATTTTTGGCAGAGGTCTCGTCAATACTCCGCACGACTTCGGAACGCAGGGCGCCCTACCAAGCCATCCGGCACTACTAGACTGGTTAGCCATTGAATTCATTACATCGGGTTGGGATGTCAAACACCTGTTGAAGACCATCATCATGTCTGCTACCTACCGCCAATCTTCAGCAGCATCTACTCTGCATTTGGAACGCGATCCTCAAAACATATTGCTGGCACGGGGACCGAGTTACCGGTTGCCTGCAGAGACCATTCGGGATATCGCATTGGCGTCCAGCGGATTGCTCACTCAGAAGGTTGGAGGAAGCAGTGTGAAGCCCTACCAGCCAGAAGGCTTATGGGCCGAAAAAACCGGGCGGCACAATGCCTATAAACATGATGAGGGGGAAAGCTTGTATCGACGAAGCATGTACACCTATATCCGGCGGACCACTCCACATCCTGCTATGATTGCCTTTGATGCGCCCGACCGGTCGGTGTGTACCGTTCAACGCGAAAATACAAATACCCCTCTACAAGCACTCGTCCTCATGAACGATCCACAATTTGTAGAAGCTGCTCGCGTACTTGCACAGCGGATGCAACAAGAGGGAGGAGATTCTTTAGCCGAGCAAACGTCTTACGCATTTCGATTGGTTACAGGACGGACACCTAACGATATGGAATTGAGTCTATTCAAGGATCAATACGGCATGGCCCTTGAAAAATACCGCAAGCACCCAGATGATGCTCAGGCCATTTTGGCCATCGGGGAATATCCTTTAAGTGCCTCCTTAAATCCAACGAATACAGCTGCATTAACTCTGGTAACCAGTACGATGCTAAATCACGACGAAGCATATATGAAACGGTAAATGCCATGAGTTGCAACAATTATATAAAGATCCAAAGCCGGCGGGACTTTCTTGCGAAAACTGCCATGGGATTTGGAGCCCTCGGCTTATCCTCCCTCATCAACCCCGTCATGGCTTCACCTGAAAACGACGAGGCCATGAGTGGCGTGCTGGGGCAACCGCACTTCCCAGCAAAAGCAAAGCGCGTGATCTACCTTTTTCAAAGCGGAGCGCCTTCGCATCTTGAATTATTTGACCCCAAACCCCTGCTCGAAAAAATGAACGGGGAAGAATTGCCTGAATCTGTGCGTCAAGGGCAACGGCTGACGGGCATGACTGCCGGGCAAACTTCTTTCCCTCTGGCTGGCTCGCAGTTTTCTTTTAAGCAATATGGCGAGTCTGGTGCCTGGATGAGTGAGTTAGTGCCGTATCAATCTAAGATTGTCGATGAGTTGTGCTTCATCAAGTCGATGTATACGGAAGCGATCAATCACGACCCCGCTGCTACGTTTATGCAAACCGGTTCTCAGTTTCCTGGCCGGCCCGCTATAGGTGCCTGGCTGAACTATGGACTGGGCAGCGACAATGAGAATCTACCCGCCTTTATCGTGCTCATCACCAAGGATCGAGGCGGGCAACCGCTGTACTCACGCCTCTGGGGGAATGGATTTTTACCTGCAGAACACCAGGGCGTACAATTCCGCGCTGGCAAAGAGCCTGTGCTGTACCTGGATCTCCCACCCGGCGTCGATCGAGAAGACCGACGGACGCAGCTCAATCTGCTCAAGAAATTACAAGAAGCCCAGTATGACGTATTTCAAGATCCAGAAATTGAGGCCCGCATCGCCCAGTATGAAATGGCCTTTCGCATGCAAACCTCTGTGCCTGAAGTAACGGACACCTCAGGCGAACCAGACTATATCTACGACCTCTATGGAGAAGATTCTCGCGAACCAGGTACCTTTGCTGCGAACTGCCTGCTCGCCCGGCGGCTTGCCGAGAAAGGCGTTAAGTTTATTCAGTTGTATCACCGCGGCTGGGACCATCACGAAGATCTCCCAAGAGGCATAAAAAACCAGTGTAAAGATACCGACCAGGCGTCTGCTGCACTGATCATGGATCTAAAACAGCGGGGTATGCTAGAGGATACACTCGTAATTTGGGGCGGCGAATTCGGGCGCACCAATTACTCACAAGGCGCGCTCTCCATGGACAATTACGGTCGGGACCATCATCCGAAGTGTTTTAGCCTGTGGATGGCCGGGGCTGGCGTCAAACCGGGCATTTCGTATGGTAAAACCGATGATTTCGGATATAACATCGCAGAAAATCCGGTTCATGTTCATGATTTCCACGCTACCATCATGCACCTGCTCGGAATCGATCATGAACGGCTGACCTATAAATTCCAGGGCCGGCGGTTTCGTCTCACAGATGTACACGGAAGAGTGGTTCAGCCTATCCTGGCGTAAGGAGGACTCGTCTACCTATGTCCATTCCGAACCATCCCAGGCCCAGAGACCACCGAAAGCTTTTCGATCGAGGCTTCGTCCTCCATGCATAAGAACTCGGTTATTCTTGGAGTCAAATGTCATGGCGGCCATACCCCTTGCTTCAGGTCCTGATTCCGCTACTTGTTGCCAGGTAGCCCCGTCCCATTCCCAGGTGTCTCCATAAAGGATCTCAGGCGACCTCTGTTTGCCGCCAAACAAAACAACTCCTTTTTCGGTGGGTATCGCTGATCATCATGTTGTTATTGCGAGCACCGACCACCTACCTGCGGAGCTTCTTCGATCAGTATTTGCTGAACCAGACTAGTGATCTATTCCAGAGAAATTCAGATAGATACCCAGAAGCATCGGTCTATGTTTTTAATCGATGACCAGCCTCAACAAGCGCCGCTACATAGGACATTATATATCAATTGACAAAAAGGGAAAGGATCATCGTTTCAAAAAACCATAAAAGCGCTTTTCCAAAAAAGAATCCTCTTAATACTTAAGTAATAATTGATTCGTACACTACAAATGTGAAAATCTTGAAAGTGGGCGGTTTCTCTTAACACAGCCTAACACACGAGGTCAACATGAGTCTGGCAAACTCTTACCCGAGTACCTCTCAACGCAAGTATCCACGCATTGTCACGTTTCCTTTCGATACGCTCCGATACGAGCTCCGTTTAGTTCTGGACAACGCTACAAAAGCGCAAAAATGGCAGGTACCTCTCAGTTTCTTCATTCCTCTCCTCTTTACGTGTCTCGTTTCTAATTTTGAGGCTAAATACGGATTACAAGCGGCCCATTGGGAGATGTTCACCTATGTCCTAACAGGCCTTTCCGCAATTTGGCTTGCTGTTGGCATCTGGCACAGCAATAAGAAAAGAGATTTTGATACGATTGTTGAAGACCTGTACAGCAAATCGATATCTAAGGATGAGCATAGGGTATTGTTCTTTATGAAAGCCATAACAAACAATGCTACCGAAAAAATGCTCGTCTACAAAGATCCGATTTGGGATTGTTACCTGCTACCTCATGGACGAAACTTTCAACGAAAAACGGAAGAAGCAGATCTAAAACAAATTTTGTCCCAGTGCTTACAAGTTAATGCATCTCATATCAGCCTCAATCCTATGGTAGGTTTGCGTACAGACTCGTACAAGCTAAACTATCATGACAACAAGCAGACGTATTACGTTTTTGACTTCTACTACGCGCTTTTGAGTAATGAATCCTGTGAAAGAGTTCAGCAGAATACGTTTTACGTTAACGGTACCAGGTATTATTGGAAAACGGTTGATGAATTGTTAAACGATAAGAAGACATACTCCAGAAATAAGGACGTATTGTTACATATCAAAGATCATTATCCCTTATTTTTTGACTCATCCATTTCAAATTCGATCAATACTCCCCTTAAATGAAGAACAATCCTCTATATAAGCTGATACAGCTTATTAAAGATAACCCTGCGTTTAGCATTGATCACCCAAAAGTAAAATATCAACTTCATAAAAGGATCACCAAGAGGCATCTCAATGAATATCTAGATCGTGTCGTCCATGACCTGTTCTGGCCGCGTGAAATTGCAAAAAACAGCTATAAGCACGAGTTGGGATTTGATAAACTTGTTTTGTTCTCTCGTCCTACTGGAAACATCACAAGGGTAAAACTCCATATCTGGTGGCCTGGCAAACCGTTTGCAGATATCGATATTCACGACCATAGATACGATTTCCGATCCAAGGTCCTTCTTGGCGAACTGAGGCACGAGTTGTTCATCATAAGAGACGATGTAAAGAAAAAGCGTAAAGCTAACGAATACGAGTTATACGAATACCAGTACAACTCAAAGACTAACAGCGCAGAGCAGCACTATAAACACACAGTCCAGTTGAAAAAAGCCAGGTGCAAGCGCTGTCCTGAAGGTAGAACCTATAAAATGGCGTGTGATAAAATTCACTGTGTTCTCCCGGGCGAAGATGTGTCTATCACCCTGCTACTACAAGGGAAATCCCAAAAAGAAAAAGCGATTGTCCTAAGGCCTCCTGATTGCGAAAACAAACATGAAGGCTGTTACTCCCAAGACCTATTCAACTTCAACGAAGTGGATGGTCTATTCAGGAAGATCATAGAGCGCACCCAGGACCGAACAAATAATAATGAAATGCTCGCGGTACATTGATATTCTTAATACAGATACCACGGTAAGCAACTCCACTTAATTACGTCTATAGAGATGACTCCCCACCAACTCATCTTTATAGACCTATGGAAAAGAAGAACAGCAGACTCAACAACCTCCCCTTCCTAAAGACTCGGCGCAAGAAGCTGCGTAATAATTGTACAAAGGCGGAAGAGATCTTGTGGGAGCAGATCAAACACAGCAAACTATCTGGCCGCAAATTTCGTCGCCAACATAGTGTAGGCAGGTATATCCTTGACTTCTACT
>JAHQVL010000183.1 GCA_019634345.1 Rhodothermaceae bacterium | reverse complement strand
CTCTCCTTCTCGTTTCCTTATTCGCTCTTACTGCAGCGCTCGCTGGATGCAGTGCCGATTCACTTACTGGCGTCCAGGACGATGAAGCACCCGCTGTTCAATCCGAATGCAGAGGGTCTGATTGTCCAAATGGACATAACTTATGAGCCTAAAAGGCTTAAACAATGTAAATTAATTCTTAATTTAACTACCAATAAAATACGATCCACTTAACCACCTACATTTGATGCGACTCGCCTGCGTCCTATTGATCATTAGCCTTTCTGCATTACCAGTTAGTGCCCGTGACCTCATGGAGGCAGACCCAAACTCTGGCGAGATAGTGGTCGTTCAACAACATGAGCGTGAAAACAGTAGCGCTCATAACTTGAACGAAACAGACGGATATAGAGAAAAATCTCAGGCAGATACAGTGCATCCCAGACATCATGGGCAAAAGACCCGCCAACCGAAAAATCTTCATAACTTATAGTCATCAAGAGTACTCGACATAAAGCCGTAAGTGTACCTGGTAAATCCTATCAGGTACACTTTTCATTTTTATCAACTTTATTATCTTCGGGTTCGTTACTTCTCTATTGGAGGTAGCGGCTATTATCAAAGGATTAACGGGAGTAATTTTCTGACCCTCTAAACTGTATTACGACCGGCTTTTAAAAAAACGTAGCAAAAAAACGTAGCCATACCGCTTCATGAAGGACGTTCTTGACGCAATTATCTATTTTGAAGAGCTAACCGAGGATCAACAACTAGCTCTCAAAGAAACGATTTCTTCTGATCCAGAATTGCTACGAATTTTTGATCGCTGGCAACAATTAAAGGGAGAAATACGGAGCAGTTTAGATGAATCGGTCCCTGACCGCGAGCACCTTGTCTTATATGCTCTACAGCAAAGCAAGGATACCTACTTAACTCCTGAAGAACTTCTGGCCCTGGAAGCCTCGTCTACAGACCTCCGCACCGCCCTACACACACACCCTGCGTTGCATCTTGTCGTGGACGACATTAAGCTTGCTCAGGCAGACTTCCTAAAGCTCTGGCCAAATGCCGTTGAAACGGAACAAAGTCCCTCTGAAACTGCCAAGATATTTAAACTTCCCACCTACGGCCTATTCTCAAATCGCCTCGCTCGAATCGCCGCAGTATTTCTAGTAGCCACAATTTCTTTTTACAGTTTATTTACGCTCTGGCAAAATCAACGCATCGAAACCATCCGTATTGCCGATGACTCGTTTCGTACCGTTTATTTTGATGACGGCTCGAAAGTTCGCCTCGTCGGTGCCTCTGAGCTTTCATATGCAAAATCAGGCCTATTATCTTCCTTCGACAGGGAAGTAAAACTGGCCGGCCAGGCTTTTTTTGATATTTCCCCAAACGAAAAGCCGTTTACGGTTGAGTCAGCAACAGCACTCACACAGGCTACAGGCACTCAGTTTAGTATTGAGGCCCAACCCAATCAAACAGAAGTCGTGCTTACGCATGGCGCTGTTACTCTACAATCTAAACTGGTTGAAGGCACCTCCGTCACACTGTCGCCCGGAGAAAGAAGCCGAGTCCTAAGTAATCAAGCTCCGTCTCTCCCAGAACAGATCACTGACATGACGGAGCAATTGAGTTGGACTGGGCTTTTTATATTCCACTATAGCCCTTTGACCGCCGTCGCTTCTTACCTGGGCTCTCATTACGAAACACAAATTGACATTGCAGAGTCACTCCAGCAGGAGCAATTCAATGCAAGCTTTGATCCGGACACGCTCAGCCTCGATGAAGTGTTTGAAACCCTGACAACAGCATTCGATGCCCGTATTGATACCGTTCGAGGCGAGTCAGACACTTATCTTTTATCCCCGTCTCTAGGTGAATGACAAATCACTTTGGGTGACTTTCCCTCTTTCGAGATAGCAAGGCAAAGTAACTTAGAGGGCAAATTTACTAAATCATCGCACAGGTTTAGTACCTAATTTGTATCTTTTCATATCATGTAACGTTTTCTCACCAATATTCGTCTTACTGAGAAGAACAATATTATTGGCCTAGACATACTTATCTTCATCACTCGTCTATACTCGCTTTGATTTTTAGACGATCCCGGAAAAAGACACCACTATTCCAACCAATACAACGCTGAAGCATACGTGCGCTCTGTTCAGACATATGTTCGTTCGATAGGAATAGCTTTTCTAATTGCTTTTTGCATTGGACAAGCCTCCAATGCGCAGTCCATTCAGTTAGATTTTGAACAAACTCCTCTCCCCGAAGCGCTAAATGAACTCCGTATGCAACTAGGCCTGGATTTCATTTATGCTGTCCGGCTCGTAAAAGATGAAAAAGTCACGTGCAACTACAAAGGCAACCGGCTTGAGGTAGCGCTATCCTGCGTTTTTGATAATACTCCGATTAGAGTACAGCAACTGCATCAGCGCCAATACATCTTATCCTCTGATCCCTCTTTTGCAGAGAATACCGCTCAAAAAGCTGCTAGGACAAAGACCTTCCGAATCGACGGTTACGTCTTGGACAGATCAACGAAAAAACCCTTACCCGGGGCTCATATCTACCTTCCTGTGCAAAGACAGGGAACGGTTTCTGACCCCAATGGACAGTTTTATCTGGATAAATTAAGAGACTCCGAGCATTTAGCTCGCATATCCTTTTTGGGATACCAGGCGCTGGATACCTTGTTAACGGCGTCGAGTGAGCCATTGTCTATTTCTCTTCGCCCTACCGCTCTCGAGGCAGAAAACATTACTGTTGAGGGCGACCTAAATGATTCTCCCAATGCAGATCTAGTGGCAGGAATGGTCTCTATGCGTGGGCAAGAACTGGATGAAGCACCACGGTTTGGTGGTGAACGCGATCTGCTTCAAACTCTACAAAACACCCCTGGTGTTTATAAGGCAGGCGTATTTAACAATGGCATCCTTGTGCGAGGCGGCTTTTCAGATCAAAACCTATACTTAATAGACGGCGCACCCATTTACCATCCCTGGCACGCCTTCAATTTGATTTCAACCTTCCATGCCGACGCCTTCGAAGACATTAAATTTTATAAGGGCGCTTTCCCTGCTGAACATGGGGGCCGACTCTCTTCTGTTTTAGACGCCCGGCTAAAAGATGGCAGAAGCTCTGCACCCACTGCCAGAGTTGGTATGAGTGTGCTAAGCGGCCGATTTATCATTGAAAGCCCATTGACGCGAAACAGCTCATTCATGATCGCAGGGCGTAGATCGTACATTGATAAACTGATTGGCAGCGAACACCCTGTGCAAGATGCAAATGGGACAAGGGACACCCTTCGAACCGGATACCATTTTTCCGACATCACGGCAAAATTAAGTGTCACGCCCAACAAGAAAAACATACTTTCTGTCAGTTACTATTCAGGAAATGATATTTTAGATCTCAAGCTCCCGTTCAATCTATCGCTTGACTTCAATTCGTGGCTACGTCCTGCAGAACTCTTTTTTGAGGTTGATCATGACTGGGGCAACCGGCTGTATACATTTCAACACCAGGCGATTCCCTCCTCTAAAGTGCTGATCACAAACACGTTGTACCGCTCAAGTTACAATGCAAAAGAGGCCGAATTTGTCCAACCAACAAGCAGCAGTAGTTTAAGCTCGAAATATCGTGTGCGGGTCCGAGATATTGGATTTCGCTCAGACATTACCATCCTGGGATCTGATCAGCACCAGTCTCAAGGCGGCTTCCATCTCGTTGATCATCAGTTCGACAGTTCAATCGACGCTTCAATCTATCGATCTGAAGGAGCTCGAGACAGCCTCGTTCAAGAGAGTTCATTGGATGCTCTAGAAATTGCGTCTTATGCACAGCACTCCTGGATACCTTCCCCCACTTTTATGATACAGCCAGGTGTACGCATCAGTTATTTCAGTAGCGGATCGCATCTGTATCTCTCTCCTCGCCTGAATGTTCGAAAAATTGTCCATCCAGACTATCTGACACTAAACGGGTCCGTTGGATCTCAAGTCCAGTATCTTCAGCGCCTAAGGGATCGGTACTCCTTTATGTACGATCTTGTCTCTAGCCGATGGGTACCAACCAGTGAAGACCTGAACCCGTCAAGAAGCTTTCAGGTATCGTTTGAAGCAGCAAGTTCGCCCTACTCATGGCTTGATGTATCGGTCGAATCGTATTGGCGATCCTCAAAAAACGTGTTGATACCCAGGGATGTGTTTCAACAAAAGGATGGTATCGATGGTCCAGGCATTGAAGTCGCTTCTCTGCTGTCTCAATATACCCCGGGTCTATCACGGGCATACGGAGTTGAAATAAGCACATTGCTTGATCTCCAACCATGGCGTATAGCCCTCGATTATTCTGGGGCAAAGTCAAAAAACAGAGCCCCCCTGGTGGGCGACACCGAGTATCATCCTTCTTTATTTGATGTCCCGAGGCTTCTTAGAGGCTCAGTCACTCGCTCTTACTCGGACTGGTATTTTACGCTGTCCTCAACATTTCGAAGTGGGTACCCCATTACGGTACCGGTCGCGGCATATACCCTTGGCGGCCCTGGTGACGTTGACCCAACCCGGTACCTATACAGACCCGAGTACAACAACGGACGCCTCCCCCCCTACATTCGCGTGGACCTAACCATCGCGTATTTCTTTGAAATGCTAGGCGCAGATTGGACCACTCAATTGCACATTTTCAACCTGACCAATAGACGAAATGTAATTGATCGGTACTACGAGCCTACACCAAATAATGTCGAGATTACTCAACGGAAAGGCTTACCCATCTTACCATTGTTTGAAATCGAAATGGATCTCTAACGCACCTTTATGTTACCTGACAGAATACGCTTTGCGATCCTGGTAGTCCTGACGCTGTTCGTTGTTATAACCGGTTGCGACAGTATCGAACCTGCAAACGATCAGTTCTTGGTCGTGGAGGGATTTCTTGAGGCTGACAAACCCCTGCCAATCATTATCCTCAAACAAACCACGGCCCTCAACCAGGATCTCACAACAGAACCCGAGCGACCTGTTATCGACGCATCTGTCCAGATCACACTCGATGGATCAACAATCCCTTACCGCCCTTCCCTTTCCAATCCTGGAGAATTTGAGCCTGCGTCCCAAGAGAATCAATTGATTCCACCTGGTGCTAACTTTTCAATAGACCTTGAGTGGTTAGGCCAAAAAGCACACGCATCAGGCTTAGTGCCCAATACCATTGCGCTGGATAGTTTTCAGGTACGCGTTCCCAATGCACCCGTCACAGCGATATTGGTTGACACCTTAAGATTGGACACACCCTCTGTTGGTGCTCGCCGCGGATACATTTATCTCGTTGAAGTAGATTTATGGTGGACCACCCCTTTCCCCTCCAATCCAGTCCCCGATTCCACTTTTTGGATTGAAACACGACTCCGTCCACAAATTGACTTCTCGTCGAAGGTGCTCGATGTCTTCCTTCTCTCTGAAGAGGTGCAGCCCGAGGAAAACATCCAAAGCGATCCTTTTTCCCGAAAATTATGGACGGGCGTTTACGCTGTACCTGTAGAGGACAGTACAGAAGCTGTACCGGATCACTCTTTGTCGATACAATTGCTACGAGGCACAACGGATTATGCACTATTTGCTGCCAGCAGAAATAATCCCGAGCGAAGAGAACCCATCTCAAATATTGACGGTGCAATAGGAATAGTCACTGGAATTTCACTCGCTACAAGGCACGTTGACATCATCAATGGAACGATTCAACTTCCAAGTCAATGACGAATGAATCATCTATAAAAGTACCCGACGCAGGCACGATTACAGCAATGCAGCGGCAACAAAAAAACAGGAATCGTATTTCCGTTTTTCTCGATGATGTCTTTGCATTTGGTGTCCACCAGGATGTGTTACTGCAACATATGTTGTATGTAGGCCTTCGCCTTGAACAGCCGGTTATTCAAGAAATACAGCAAGCGGATCAGCTAATACGCGCCAAAATGTCCGCAATTAGTTATCTCTCTTACCGAGCGAGAACAGAACACGAGATTCGGGGAAAGTTAAGAAGAGATGGATTTGATGAGTCTGTTCGCAATACAGTGATAGAGCGTCTGCACGAGCTTTCTTATATCAATGATGAATCTTTTGTCCTAAATTACGTTCGCGATCGCCTTAATCGTAAAGGTCACGGACCTATTCGTCTAAAATCGGATTTACGAAAGCTTGGTATAACCAAGGAGCAAGTTGACAAAGCCCTCAGCGAGGTAGCAGATGCCAACAATATTCTCGATAAGGCTCTTGAACAAGCGCGGAAACGCATCAAGCGCCTCCAAAAAGAGACAGACCCTTACAAGAAACGCAGAAAGCTTCAGAACTTTCTGCTTCGAAAAGGCCACACATTGGACACGGCCCGCGAAGTAGTAGAACGTTTAGAACAGGAGCATCCACATTGAGTCTTTATCCTGAACAAGGCCCCAAATCATACGAACGTATCGAATACATTGATACGGGTGTACCGCAGAACCTCCCTGGCCCCTCCAGATCGCCTCGCTTTTCGCCAGAACGCATGGTCCGAATTGTTATTGGAATTGGGGTAATTGCTATTGGCGTTTTGTTAATCTGGTACTTCTCGCGCCTTGTTATTTACCTGGTCTCTGGCAGTGTTATAGCATACCTCACCAAACCCATTGTTGAACGCATCGAAGGGTTTGGAATCAGCAAGGTACCCGCCATATTAATTACTTTTATCGGTTTACTCGGTATAATTGCCATATTAGTTACTTCCCTGGTCCCTTTTTTCGCCGAGCAACTCACGGACATTACGCAACAAATTACTGAGGAGAAGGTCATCTCCTGGGCAGACACGATTGAAACTGAACTGCGAACCTATCTCCCGTTTATTGAAGAAGGTAATGTGCGTGATGGGGTAAGTAGAATATCATCGACGTTGTTTCATGAACAACGATTTGCACAAATGGTTGAGTCCGTCGTCGACATCTTTACCGACATATTCTATGCTATACTCGTCATTCCCTTCGTCACCTTCTTTTTCCTAAGAGACGCATCTATCATTCAAAAAACGGCCCTTAAAATGGTGCCTAATAAGTACTTTGAAGTAACAGTTTCTGTGATTGAGAAAATCGAGAACACGATCGGTAGATACCTGAGAGGTCTTCTTCTACAAAGTACATTTGTCGCCCTGGTAGCCTTCATCTGCCTCTCCTTTACTGACATCAATTATGCGCTTTTGATAGCCATTTTCACCGGTATTGCGAATACAATCCCTTATTTTGGGCCCTTTATGGGCCTCACGGCCGGCACAATGGTTGCCATAGCCCAAACGGGCGATTTCTCGCTCATTCCTGGGATCTTCATTGCAATGGGTATCACTCAAACAGCGGATAACATCATTTTCCAACCCTTTATCTTTTCTAAATCTTCCCAGACGCATCCACTTATCATCTTGTTTGTTGTGCTGATTGGGGCACAACTGGGAGGAATAGTAGGTATGCTTATTGCCATTCCATTGATGACCATCATCTGGGTGACGCTAAAGCACACGCTATGGAGCTTACGCAATTACCGCATACTGCATTCAGCATGAACGACACGCAACCAGCTTTAGAATACCTGGCACCCTATAATCTTCCAACACCAGAAGTATTGCTCATCCTTGGCTCTGGGCTAGGAAGCATCGCGGACACCATAGACAGCAGCCAGGTTATTTCAACGAAGAACATTCCCGGATACCCTGTTTCGACGGTCCCAGGGCACAAAGGCCGGCTTGTGTTTGGGCAGCTTGAAGGTAAACACGTGATGGTTGTGCAAGGTCGGATTCATGTATATGAAGGCTACACGCCCTATGAGGCTGCGTTTCCGGTGCGCCTCGCGGCTGCACTAGGTGCCCGAAAATTCATCGTAACCAACGCCGCCGGGGGGATTCATCCCGATTTTTCTCCTGGCACGTTAATGCTGATTTCAAACCATATCAACATGGCTATGGAGCCCCCTCCTATCCCACACCCTGGGCCTCCCGCTGTTTCTCCCTACGACACAGCATGGATTAACCAGATATTAGACCTGACAAGGGATCAGATTTCATTGCAAAAAGGGGTGTATCTCTGGACAAAAGGGCCTGCCTACGAAACAAAATCAGAAATCAAGGCATTTGCAGCTTTAGGTGCAGATGCAGTCGGCATGAGTACAGTACCCGAGGTTTCACAGGCCCATACGCTAGGATTGAAAACATTGGGGATCTCTACAATTACAAATCATGCTGCAGGGTTGAGCCCTATTCTCCTTAAACATGAGGATGTATTGGAAGTGGGAAAAGGCATCCAAACTACGCTAGAATCACTGGTGCGATTAATTTTGCGGGAAACCTAAACCATTTTAACCCTCTGTTGTACTACATAGTGTACTAGAATTACAGTTCACAAAGATCTGCATTGTATTTTAATAAATACATTTGCATTTTAAAGAATAAAGTTTATTTATTTGTATCTTTAAATTCTTAGCACCCTTTTCAACAACAAAAGCGGCTGTTTAACCAATGCCTGGTTTAAGGGCGAGGGGAGGTAATCGATGAGTAGCTACGAACGGGACAATACACACCGCTCGTATGGTGATCTTTCTTACAATGACGAGGATTATTACGAGGACTCTAAACGATCCAGAAAGTCCTCTGGTCGTTATCGTGACGAAGTGTATTCCAAACGTGTGCCTGCCGGCAAGCGTACCTATTTCTTTGACGTGAAAACAACGCGTTCCGGGGAAGACTATTTCCTGACCATTACGGAAAGCAAACGCGTCGATGAATCAAGGTATGAAAAGCATAAGATATTTCTCTACAAAGAGGATTTTGGAAAATTTCTATCTGCGATGCATGAAGTGATGCACCATATCAGGGAAAAATGTCTTCCAGGGTATGAATTTAGAGGTATGCCCGAACTCACACTCCCTCCAGAAGAAGATATCGAAGATTCGTATCCAGAGGACGAATACTAGGCCATCAGTTGATACCTATTTTATCGTTCTCTGAAAGAGAATCTTACCTGGATACTATTTTAAACCGGCAAGCTTCTTTTGACCCTCGTATTGACGAAGCGGTCATTGGGATACTGGATGCTGTACGCAAGCATGGCGACGATGCTTTACGGGATTTTACCAGGCAATTTGATCGAGTCTCTCTATCTTCTGTGAAAGTCTCCAAGGATGCTATTGAGTCTGCATCAGATTCGATTCCAGAGCATCTATATGCAATTATTCAGGAGGCAATCACAAACATCAGGCGGTTCCATGAACGTCAACTCCCAAACAGTTGGTACATGGAAGACGGCGATGGGGTTATTTTAGGGCAACGTGTAATGGCTATTGAGAAGGCCGGAGTATACGTCCCTGGAGGAAAAGCATTTTACCCTTCCAGCCTGTTAATGAATGTTATACCTGCTCAGGTAGCCGGTGTATCTGAAATCCACCTCGTGTCTCCTCCTCAAGAAAATGGGTTGCCCCATCCACTTGTACTGGGTGCCGCTCGTCAACTCGGCATTACCAATATCTATGCAGTTGGGGGTGCACAATCCATTGCTGCCCTCGCATACGGAACAGCGTCCATTCCCAAAGTTGACAAAATCGTGGGCCCGGGCAATGTCTACGTGGCAACAGCCAAGAAAAAAGTATTCGGTACGGTAGACATCGATTCAATAGCCGGCCCTAGCGAAATAGTCGTTTTGGCAGACTCGACGGCGAATCCATTGTATGTTGCCACGGACCTATTGTCCCAGGCAGAGCATGATGAACGCGCTTCAGCCATATTGATCACAACCGACACTGCATTGGCAAAACAGGTCCAGCAACATATTCAAGAACTGGTGCCAACATTGAGCCGAGCAGCCATTCTCGAACAGTCGCTAAGTACATACAGCGCCTGTATCGTTGCCGATTCCTTCACGCAGGCCATTGACCTGGTCAATCAATTGGCTCCCGAGCACCTGGAACTCATCGTGGAATCCCCCTGGGATGTAATGACGCACATCAAGCACGCAGGAGCCATTTTCCTTGGCCCTTTCTCGACAGAACCGGTTGGGGACTATTTTGCAGGCCCTAACCACGTTCTACCGACAGGAGGCACTGCCAGGTACGCCTCCGCATTAAGCGTAGATGATTTCATCAGAAAACAATCTGTCATCTATTATACCCAGGACAGGTTGAAAAAAACCGGTTCAAAAATTATTGATTTCGCAAACGCAGAAGAATTATCGGCCCACGCACTGGCGGTCTCCGTCAGATTAAATTCATGACCTCTACTGTTCCTGAGCAACTCATCTCTCAAATCCGACCTGCCATTCGAGGCAGAAGCCCTTATATCGTTGGCGGCGACTCACAAGCACCCGACGTAAAGTTAAACCAGAATGAAAGCCCCTTCGACTTACCGGAGGACCTGAAAAAGGAGATCCTCGAATCGTTTCTCGATATTCCTTTCAACAGGTATCCTAGAGAGCACCCCTACGACTTGATCCGTGCCCTCTCGGACACATTAAATCACCCGCCCGAAGGAATACTGGTTGGAAACGGATCTAATGAACTCACCTACACTATCGGGTTATGCCTGATCAATCCTGGAGCACCCGTGGTTCTACCAACGCCGATGTTCTCCTTGTATAAAAAGGTGATCCTGCTGTATGATGGTATCCCCATTTCGATTGCCCCGAAGCCCGATCTACACGTCGATCTTGATGCACTGCATGAAGCAATTGGTCTCCACTCCCCTTCTCTTACCATCATAACAACCCCAAATAATCCGACAGGATTGAGCGTTCCATTCGATGCTATCGAATCGCTCTTAAAAGAATCTCCTGGTTTTTTATTGGTCGATGAGGCCTATGTAGAATTTACGAGCCAACGCAGTGCTCTCGCGTTGATGGATCAGTACCCTAACCTGCTGATTCTTCGCACTTTCTCAAAAGCTTTTGGATTAGCAGGTATGCGAATCGGCTATCTTCTGGGGCATCCATCAGTGATTCAAGAACTCTTAAAATCCAGGCTCCCGTTTGTCGTAGATCCGCTCGCGGAAACGGTTGCCTTAGCCCTGATGAGAAAACCAGAAATAATTGCCTCCAGGGTTCAAGAAATTATAGAAGAAAGAGATGCATTGATTAATGCATTAAAAAAGTTACCCGATGTTAAAGTAATACCTAGCGACGCAAACTTTCTTCTGCTTAAAACTCCTGTCGCGCCTGCTATTCTCATGAAAAAGCTGACAAGGAACGGCGTACTGGTACGAAATATGGAGGGTTACCCAGAACTTGCAGGATATTTGCGTGTTAATGCTGGATCGAAGGACGAGAACAAGGTATTCCTGCGCGCGTTGGAAGACACGATGTATAGCAATTCGTAAATGCTTACTTTACGATATTTTAATATATTGGTGCGTTTATCTCCTTAGGCTCTCCAATTTTTCTATTGCGATCATTTCTCTTGATGATTTAAATGAATTTTATTCAGGTTGACATTGTTGGTTTATCAACCAGCCCCTCCAGTGGCGGGGCCTATGCGCTGGTGCTGGGTGAAGTAGAAGGAAATCGGAGATTGCCGATTATCATTGGTGCTTTTGAAGCGCAAGCCATTGCTCTTGAACTAGAGAATATCCAGCCACCTCGTCCCATGACGCATGACCTGCTTCGTGACCTTTTTGAGACGGTTGGAGCGGAAATCCTGGATGTTGTTATTGACGAATTGCGAGAAGGCACATTTTACGCGAAAATACGATTCGTTCACACCGGTGATGAAAGTCAACTCGATGCACGCCCAAGTGATGCAGTGGCCGTCGCGGTGCGAGTTGGCGCGCCTATCTATGTAGCTCCTTCGGTACTCGAAGAAGCCGGCATACCAACGGAAGAGGAAGGAACGGCAACCGCCCAAATGCCCCGAACCGAGGTTGAGGAAGAATACAACGCACCGCCAAAATCAAGACTCAGCCAGATGGAAGATCAGCTTGAAAAAGCGATCAAGGAGGAGAATTACGAACTTGCTGCTAAACTCCGAGATGAGATTCAGCGGCTGAAAGGTGAGCAAGCAAAAAATTAGCATTCAGCGTGCATTGCAGTTGGGAGAAACCATCATTACTCAACTGGTGTTGTGCGTATTAGAAGATTGATCTAGGAGCTGAACCTAAACATCTATGATACCTGCGAGTCATTCCGCTTCAACCCACGATCGGATCGCATTTGATCAACTCGCAACGTTCTCTTCGCTCTTCTCAGACTATTCCCAGTTCACCCCTCAGATTGCTCCTTTTTTCTCGGGAGATCATCGCAACATCTCGGCTTTTGAGGCACAAACACAGCGCACACTAGATATCTCTAGGGATAGAAATGCCGTAGCTGACGTTCTCCTCAAACAAAATACGCGCTGGGGCCTCGATGACGCGGTAAGAAACAATATAGAGCGCCTGCGCAGCAATGAATCGGTGGTTGTAATTACGGGACAACAACTTGGCCTATTTCTAAGCCCGCTGTATATCCCATACAAAACACTAACCACCATTCGCCTGGCCGCTGAACTCTCGGATTCCCTTCAAAGGCCAGTGGTCCCTGTCTTCTGGTTGCATGGTGAAGATCATGATTTTGAAGAAACTGCACCGTTCACCCTGATAAATGAGCACCATGAACTCACGTCAATTCGATACCAACCCGTATCCAATTCACAGGGCCCAGTAGGCAGGATGCAATTTGAGCACTCTATTGAAGAACTGATTCAATCGCTCAAGGCACACCTTCCACAGACGCCAAACAAGAATCAGGTGCTGGATTTTTTGCAGCACCATTTCACCCAGGATATGCCTTTGCTTGATGCATTTGCATTCCTCTTAAAACGAATTTTCAAGGACTCAGGCCTCGTCCTATTTTCTCCAGACGATGCTACCATCAAACAACTCTGCAAACCGCTTTACAGGCAGGAAATCCAGGATCCACTGCGTTTGACTCAGGCTGTCGAGAGTACAAGTGAAAGGCTGGCGCAGTCGTACTATAAGCAGGTCCAAACCAACCCCATCAACTTATTCTTGATGGACGATGAGCACCGGCAATCCATTACCCTTCAAGAAGATCGATTCAAGATAAAAGGGCATAGTCATAGCTACTCTTCGGACGAATTACTCACCAGGCTTGATCAACATCCAGAGCAATTCAGCCCAAACGTAATTTTACGCCCTATTACACAGGACTTCATCTTCCCTTCCATAGCCTACATTGCCGGCCCCGGTGAGATTGCTTACTTCGCTCAGTGCAAGGAGGCTTATGAAGCAGCCGGCATACCCATGCCGATCATCTATCCTAGAGCAAGCATTACACTCATTGAACCCAACATTAACCGTGTGCTCGATCGGTATCCGTATGCTTTCTCTGAGTACAACGAACACCCTTTGAAGCTTTTCAGGCAATACGCTATTAATCAATTGCCGATAGATCTGGAGACAGCAGTGGATGAGTCGATAGATCGAGTCAATGAAGCATTGCATGCCCTCAGAGACACAACGATGAACGTGCATCCTACGCTTCATACATCGGCAGAATCAACAAAGGTCAGATTCAGCAAAGAGCTACTGAAATACAAGGAGCAGGTTATAAAAGCTCAGAAGAGAAACGAATTCGAACATAAAGCCCATCTGCATAAAGCGGCAACGCATCTTTTCCCGAATCAAAAGCTGCAAGAGCGCGTGCTTTCCCCGTTGCATTTTCTCAACCTGTACGGGCTAGATTTCTTCAATTCACTCATGGATGAAATCTCGCTAGATACCACGGCCCATCAAATCATTCGACTGTAAACAAAGATTAGCAGATAACAACGTATGCAAGCGAATCGATCAACTACGTCACCCCAACCAACACTCCTCTCTGAACTGGTTGAACAAGCTATCGAACTGGCTGCCCAATGGCATGATGGGACGTATAGGAAAGGGACATGGAGGCCTACCCCGTTTATTTTACCAGATGACGAACCCGTAAGAACACCAGTCATGACTCATCTTACAGCGGCTGCGTTTTCAGTACAGCAAGCAGGCTGGGATGAGGTCACGATCGCTGCCACTTTTCTGCATGATATTTTGGAAGATCCCAACAAACACGGTGAATACCTGTCAAAGAAAGAACTCACCAGGCTTGTTGGCACAGAAGTAACCCGGCTCGTTTCGTTTTTAACAGAAGAGAAGTTCGACAAGCTAGGCAATCCACGCACCTGGAAGCAGCGAAAGGTCGATTACATTGCACATATCCCTACGTTTGATCCTGGGGCCGTTGCCATCTGCCTTGCAGATAAGCATCATAATTTATGGTCGATGAACATGAGTCTCCGGAAAGGAATAGATATCTTTTCCTCCTCAAAGAACCGGAAAAAATTAAGCAGTGGCCGAGAGGAGCAAATTTGGTTTTTCACCAGTGTCCTGGAAGCTGCTGACGCATTTCCTGAAGATCGCCTGGTTCCTCTCCGCAACCAGCTCCAGTCTGAGTTGGATACGTTTATAAAGCTACGTTAAGGCGAGACTCTCAAGCTTCCATTTGAGAGTGCACAACCATTATGCAGCGGTTTTTCACATACGGTAGTCCAGCTTCTTCAGCCAGGGTTTGCGCTTGTTTGCTGGATACCCCTATTTGAGTCCAGATAACTGGTTTTTCACCTGTTCGTTCAACCCGCTCGATCACATCTTCCACCATCGAAGCCGTATAACCGGGCCGCCTGAATATATTGACAATATCTACTTGAATATCGTCAGGTATAGCATTCATGTCTGGATAACAAACCTGGCCATGGACCTCCTCGTAAGAAGGATTAACAGGAATCATCTCATAGCCAACCTGCAAGAGATACTTACTAATCGCATAACTCGTCCGAGAAGGATCGGCCGAGCATCCAACCACCGCTATCGTCTTGGCACTCCGAAGGATATCGTCTAATTGCTGCATAAAGAATGGGGCCCTACTTAAATAATGAGTACAAATACATAAATCTTATAGGGTTCATTTGTTCTGTTTCTTGTTTCTCGTTTTTGCTGAAAGAATAGAACCATAGACATAAAAACAACACGAAACCCGACACGCAGATGGGTATGCCCGTCTAACTGATTACGAAGTAATAAACACGAAACCGAAAACAAGAACAATTACCCATCCGGAACGTAAGGATCCGCCTAAAAAGAGCCATTTGTAAAGGACAAGCAACCAAATCATGTCTAGCTACGCATTTAACGAAATTGAGAAAAAGTGGCAGGATCACTGGGAAGAGAATAAGACTTTCCGGACGCCTGACGAAGTAGACACCTCTAAGCCGAAATTCTATGTACTCGACATGTTTCCGTATCCGTCAGGAGTTGGGCTGCATGTAGGGCATCCCCTTGGATACATCGCTACAGACATCGTGGCCCGGTACAAGCGTATGTTGGACACCAATGTGCTTCATCCGATGGGTTTCGATGCCTTCGGACTTCCAGCAGAGCAGTATGCCGTTGAGCATGGCGTTCATCCTCGGATTACAACAGACAAAAATATCCAAAACATGCTGCGCCAGCTAAAGCGCCTGGGCCTGAGCTATGATTGGGACCGCATGTTTTCTACTACGGATACGGATTATTACAAATGGACCCAGTGGATCTTCCTCAAACTGTTCAACAGTTACTTCGACGAGCAAGACCAAAAAGCCAAACCCATCAGTGAACTGATACAGGCTTTAACATCTGGCACCTATGCTATAGACGGTGAATTCAAGATTATTGCTCCAAACGCTGAAGGCAGCCGCTCGTGGAATGAGTTGGATGAGAAGGAACAAGATCAAGTACTTGCGAACTACAGGCTTGCTTACATGGCAGAAGTCCCTGTAAACTGGTGCCCGGGCCTCGGTACGGTACTCGCCAATGAGGAAGTCACCAACGAAGGCCGTAGTGAACGGGGTAACTTCCCTGTATTCAAACGCCCATTACGCCAATGGATGATGCGGATTACCGCCTTTGCGGACCGCCTGATTGATGAGCTAGATGACGTAGAGTGGCCTGAGCCTGTCAAGATGATGCAGCGCAACTGGATCGGACGAAGTAAAGGGGCTTTCATCGAATTCCAGGTAAAAGGGCACGACCAAAATATTAAAGTATTCACGACCCGCCCGGATACCGTGTTTGGAGCTACCTACATGGTACTGGCGCCTGAGCATCCTCTGGTCGACCAGTTAACAACCAACGAGCAGAAAGAAAAAATAGCGGACTACCAAACCTGGGCAGCTTCGCGATCTGAGATAGAACGTCTCGCTGAAGGCAAAGAGAAAACAGGGGTATTTACCGGAGCATACGCGATTAACCCGGTAAACAATACAGAAATACCTATTTGGATTGCCGACTATGTGCTGGCCGGATACGGAACAGGAGCAATCATGGCTGTACCCGGGCAAGACGAACGCGACTGGGAATTCGCAGAAACGTTCGACCTCCCAATCATCCGTACCGTCCAACCGCCTGAGGATTTTGACGGCAAGGCATATACAGGAAACGGCCCTGCTATCAACAGCGACTTTCTGAATGGCCTCAAGATTAAAGAGGCTAAGCACGCTGCGATTGAATGGCTCTCAAACAATAACACAGGAGAAGGAGCGACAAACTTCAAATTGAGAGATTGGCTATTTAGCCGGCAACGATACTGGGGTGAACCCTTCCCCATCCTGCATCACCCAGACGGCATCATCAAAGCCATTGATGTTGCTGATTTGCCCGTCACTCTTCCAGAAATGGAGGACTTCTCCCCAAGTGCTAGCGAAGATCCCAATGCGCCTCCAGTGCCGCCACTTGGCCGATCAGACGACAGTTGGAAGTTTATTGAGATCGATGGCGTTGTTTACGCCAGGGAGCTCAATACCATGCCTCAGTGGGCCGGCTCATGCTGGTACTACATCCGATTTATTGATCCTCAAAATGCCAACCAGTTCGTTGATCCTGATAAGGAAAAATATTGGCTGGGAGAAAATGGGGTGGACCTGTACGTCGGCGGCTCCGAGCATGCTGTTCTTCACCTGCTGTATTCGCGATTCTGGCACAAGGTGCTTTACGACCTCAGCTACGTAACTTCCAAGGAGCCTTTTGGCAGATACTTCAGTCAGGGCTACATTCAAGCCTTTGCGTATAGGGACGAAAGAGGCATTGCCGTTCCTGCAGACGACGTGATCGATCAGGATGGCAATCCAGCTACGGAAGTACAGGACCAAAATGATCGACAGTTCTCTTATAAAGGCAGCCCTGTTACTCGCGAGTACGGCAAGATGGGCAAAAGCCTCAAAAACGCCGTGAGCCCTGACGAAGTGTGCGACCAGTACGGCTGTGACACTCTTCGGCTCTATGAGATGTACATGGGTCCGCTCGATGCCTCTAAACCCTGGAATACGAGGGATATTATTGGATCGAGCCGCTTCCTGCGCCGCGTTTGGAGAAATTATGTGGACGAGAATACAGGCGAATCGCTAGTAGTGGACGCCCAGCCTTCGGATGACTTGTTGCATATCCTGCATAAGACGATCAAACGAGTAACCGAAAGCATGGATCGCCTCAGCTTCAACACGGCCATTGCGGCCTTGATCGAACTCAACAACGCACTGGTTTCGCTTGATAAAATTCCCTTAGAGATTGCAAAAGCTTTCACGTTGATGCTTGCGCCACTTGCTCCTCATATCTCCGAGGAGCTCTGGGAACGTATGGGTCATTCATCCAGCCTTGCGCATGAAAACTGGCCAAAATACGAGGAGCGATACGTAACAGAGTCGATGGTAGAGATTGCTGTTCAGATCAATGGAAAGGTACGCGGCACGATCAAGATCCCTGTGAACGCCCCTAAAGAATTGGTTTTAGATACGGCAAAAACGAACGATTCCGTTTCGAAGTATCTCGAAGAAAAAACCTTACGCAGAGAAATCTACGTCCCAGGTAAAATTGTCAACCTTGTGGTGAACTAACCCTATGCCTACGCCCCTTGATGTACTCGCTTTTGCAGCACACCCCGATGATGTTGAACTCTCAGCGGGTGGCACGATGGCGTTACTGGCTAACCAGGGATACAAAACGGGCATTGTAGATCTCACCAAAGGACAACTAGGATCCAGAGGCACCCCAGAGCTCAGGCTACAAGAAGCGAATGCAGCCTCAAAGATTCTCGGGGTTTCTGAGCGAGTAAACCTTGGGATGGAAGACGGCAACATCACCAATGATGAAGAGAACCGGCTCAAAATCATTCAGGTGACGCGAACATACAGGCCCCACATTGTCCTAGTAAATGCCCCCATCGACAGGCACCCGGACCACCCTAAAGCGGCGAACCTGGTCAAAGATGCCCTGTTCTACGCAGGTCTGATCAAAATCGAAACGCACGACGCCGAGGGAAATCCACAATCACCGTGGCGCCCGGACCATATCCTTCACTACATGCAAACTACCCCGTTTGAGCCTACCCTTATTGTGGATGTATCGGACACGTGGGAAACCAGAACAACGGCACTGAAAGCCTTTGCTTCCCAATTTTTCAACACAGGCTACAGCGCCGGAGAAGACGAACCCGAAACCTTCATTTCCAACCCGGCCTTCTTTGAGTGGATAGAGGCCAGAGCAAGAACCTATGGCCATATGATCGGAGCGAATTTTGGAGAACCCTTCCTTTATAACCAGGGCCCTATTGCGGTGTCTGATCTGGTGTCTACGCTTAGTCTGAAGAAGGCGTTTAAGTAGCCTCACTCCCCTACACCCTCACTCCGAAGCATCAGATTAATCATGTGCTCCCCCTTCGGCAGACGCTGAACCTGAACCAGGTAAGTACTCCCCGTCTGCTCAACAATCGACACCTGCAACTCCCCAGCATCTATCTCAAACTCGCCACCGTCCACATCGGGAAGATACAGATCCAGCGATACCCCCTCCAGCACCTTATCCCCACCATTTTCGATACGCAAAGCCGCTAACGTACCACTAACCTCCTCCAAGAACACAGAAACCGAATCCCTTCCCCGCCACCAATCAATCACTGCATCCAGAGGCGCCACCCATGTATTGTGCCCACTCAAGGACCCTACAAAGGAGTCTAATAAATCCGCTCGTTGTTTACTGAGGCCCATCGTTTCGGGCTCGAAACCAAAGCCAAATAATCCACCAGAAAGATGCACCCGATTAAACCCTTCCCGCATTCGATACGCCCATCGATTCTCAAAGGACGCACCACCTAAAACCCGTTCCTCTTCCTTTGAAAGTGGTACATCTAAATCATACGAGAACAAGGAAGGATATATTCGCAGAAGCCTATCGTGGTCCTTTTGAGGAGTGCTCTCCATCAAGGAATCAACCTCAACCCTTGCGACTAACGAATCCCTGTAATCCAACTCATTCTCCCACTCCATAAACATGGGCTCTTGAAAATGGCGGGCGTCGGACAAGATATATTTGATATCCAACCGGGACAGTACATGAAGGGTATTTGCATCATAAAAGTAGCCGGGTGGCAACGCGCCAGAAAGGGATTGCTCGTACTCATTTTCCAGTAGCCACTTGGAGACAGATAGCCGTTCATACTGCATCTCTTCGGGAAGACCGGAAAGCGGCTTCGGAGAATCTGAAACGAGGCCCAACTCGCCGTTTTCAACCATCCTCTCAAGCAGATCGGGATGGTCCTGGGCATGCCCTAACACCACAAAAAACGTTGCCTGGACATCATGTTTTGTAAAAACTTGGAGCAATAAGTCTGTGCTTGTACGATAGGAGAACGGCTGATAGCCTGACGAAGGAAGCTGAATAAAGGATGATGCCGATTGATAGCCCTGCGGCCACCTGCGTACCGAGGCATGAGAACTCCCTGAAGCAAACACAAAGGCATCCAAAAGCAGTTCCTGATACCCCCGTTGCTGCTCGCTATTCGGCGGCACGTCTTGCGGACTAAAACCCATCCAAACAACACGACCCTCCCCATATGCATTCGACACCATACACGTAAACGATTGGATATCTCCCGAAATCACGGCCGGCCCTACCGCTCTACCCTCGTCCACATGAGCAACATACGCTTCTTGATTGGACAGCAGGTCAAGCTCAAAGCCAATAGGTAGATTCTTTCCTATCATATGCCCACCCTGGAGCTTCTGCCTGATCCTCCCGGAACGCACACCCATCGGCTCTAATTTCTCGATCCCAGTCAACGCCCTAAACAGAGCGTTGCTTTGCCTGTTCTTGCTCTCTTTTCCTGAATAGCCCGAAGCAATCAACCCTCCGCCTTCCTCAACAAACGATTGTATGACCTTTAGCGAGGTATCAGCCAATGTTTCAGGAAACGGGACAACCAAAATATCTAAAGCGCTAATTTTAGACCGACTAAACAGGGTGTCTGATATCAACACATACGGCACTTGCAGCCCAACCAGAAAGTATT
>JAHQVL010000182.1 GCA_019634345.1 Rhodothermaceae bacterium | reverse complement strand
TATTCATTGGCCAACCTGGCGTTGTTTTCAACGATTACGCTAGGTGCTGCCCTTTTTTGGGGGGCCTACGCAGCCGAATTGGTGTTTTCTGAATACTTGAGCGCTATCAATGAAATCGGGCTTGTAGGGTGGATTGGAGAAGCGTTATTCCTGGACTATAGTGCGTCTTCAGACATCCAGAGGATGGTGCGCGTGGGGATTCTTGTTATTGGGCTGGGCGTATTCTCTGCGATCTATACCTATCTAGGCGGGTTGGGCGCTGTAGTGAAAACGGACGTGATTCAGTTCTTCATCCTGGTTACAGGAGGGATTGTTGTTCTGCTGGTGGCGATTCATCACCTCGGCGGATGGAACCAGCTTTATCAGAAAACACCAGATCTGATGCACCTGCATTTGCCGGCAGATCATCCGCAGTTGCCGTGGATCCACGTATTCGGTTTGTTTTTACTTAACATCAATTACTGGTGCGCCAATCAAACGGTGATGCAACGGTCTCTGGCAGCAAAAAACGTGCGTGAGGCTCAGGTTGGACTAATGGTGGGTGGCGTCACGAAGTACTTGATGGCTGTGGTAATTGTTGTCCCAGGAATTGCCCTGGCTGGTATTTTGAGCCAGAATGGATTGACCGATCCCGACATGGCCTTTCCGTATATCGTCTCTACCTATTTACCTGTAGGTGTCAAAGGATTGATCTTGTGCGCTCTATTTGCCTCACTCATGAGTACCGTAGATTCGACCTTCAACTCGGTGGCAACCCTATGGTCAGTCGACATATATAAAGAGTATCTTCGAAAGGAAGCCAGTGATCGGCAGATGGTAGGAGCTGGTAAAGCCGCAATCATTGTGACGCTGTTCACTGGAATTGCGATGGGCCTGATTCTCCTGTATGTCAAATTTGAAAACCCGGAGGCGGCCTTCACGCACACGTTGAATGAGTTGCGGTATTACGTGAATTGCGGGATTGTCGTCCTGATTTGCTCTGCCGGATTAATGGTCGCTCCCAATCATCGCTTGGCCCTGATCGGGTTTTTGTCCACCGTTCCTCTGCACCTGGTCGTCATCGCTCTCTTCCCAGAAATGAACTACTTCGTCCGCGCCATGTGGGTCATACTGATCGCCTTTGCCTTCGTGAGCCTGGGAACGATTAAGACCGGGTGGAAGAGCTGGAACCAACTCATCCAATACGACTCTCCAGAGATCGCAAAACTAGGCCTCGGGTTATTGGCTTCACTGGTAGTACTGCACTGGGTGTTTCATTGATCGAAGTTTAAAGTTTAATGTTCAATGTTTAAAGTTGGTGTGTGAGAAACATTAAACATTAAACTTTGAACCTTAAACCTCTCTACATCCCCGCCAGCAACTCCCGAGCTTCCTTGGCCGTTTTGCTCGTTTCATCCGCGTTCTCAAGCGTTAGCAGGGCTTTGTCGAGGTGCGCTTTTGCTTCTTCAGTGTTACCAAGAGCTATTTCCGTTTTGGCCATGCCGAGTAAGCTCGTTGGGCCAGCGGGTGAAAACTGTAAGGCTTGGGAGTAGCTTTTCTTCGCTGCTCTGTAGTCGCCCGTTTCGTAGAGAATTTTACCCATTCTGTTATGCCCGCCTACGGAATGAGGACTTAACTCCAGGTAGTTTTCCATCACCTCTTTGGCCTCTTCATACTGTTCACTCTCTATCAACACAAAGGCACGAGCGTATAAGATGAGTGACTTGAGCGCGTTGAATCCACTGGATTCAACGAAGGTCTCAGCTTCTGCGAGTAGACGTAATCCTTCTTCTGGATTTCCCTGCTTGGCAAGCAAATAGCTTGATGCATCGGCGGCAATTGCAGCGAGATCTGGAAATTGTTTGGCAATGGGGCTGTTGATTGTTTCGTCAGCTATCTCCTGTGCGAGTTCAGGGTAGCCTGCCTCATAATAATTATTAACCAGTCCTGTGCGGCGCACCAGGTATTCAATAGCTGAGGAACTCTCCTGAACGATATCTAATCCAGTATTATAGGCGTTAATCGCATCTTGGTGTTGGCCTCGGTACCAGTAGTAGCTACCCAGATCCATATGGGATGCGATTTGCTCAGCGGGCGTAGTGCTGAGTGTAAGGGCTGACTGGTACCGTTGCAACGATTTGTCGAATTCACCCTGGTTCCTCAGCGTTTCTCCTACACTGCGAACTGCAGAGGGATCATTAGGCGAGACGGACAAGGCTTTCATTTGCGTCTCAAGTTCTTTATCTAGATCACCTTGGGTATAATAGACATTTGCTAAACGCTTCAGGCCATCGTTTCTTTCGGGGTATTTCTCGTTGAATGCTGTATAATGGTCAATGGCCTCTTCCGTTTTACCAATTTCTTGCAGCAACGCGCCAACTTGTAGGTCGGTCTGATCCTGGAAGGGGTCTACAGCTAACATATTTCTGTATGCAGTGATGGCATCGTCGTATTCGCCTCGAAGGCTGTGCAACATCCCCAGGATCTGGTGAGCCTGCATATCATCGGGGAAGAGAGAGGCCCACTGCTTGGTTGCTTCAAGAGCTTGCTCCTGGTTTCCAGTTAGATTAAGCTGAGCAACTTTGATCAAGTATTTAACGGGTTCAGGAAGCCTGTAGTTGTGTTGCTGTGCCTTCCCGAGAGATTGCATGGCTTGCTGCATTTGCCCTTGCTGGATCATCACGATGTAGTGATGTAAATGCCCGAGAGCAAACGTGGGGTCAATTTGTGTAGCCTCCTCGAAGTGAACAGCTGCTCCATTAAAATCTCGTTTGACAGTAAGCGTGTGCAACCCATCACGGAACGCCTTCATTGCGTCCTCTGATTCAGTTAATAGGTCGACAACAGGAAGATCTTTTGTTTCCTCAATATGCTTTTTTGGGAGATCCAGGTCGGATTTGAGATCCACTGTCATCTCATCAATAATATTAAACACACTGGCTCCGGTGTATTCATGAGAGGCAATTTCCTGGCCCTTTTCGATATCGTGCAACGTGGTTTCAATGACAAGGTCATCTCCTTGCTTATTTATTGTGCCGGCCACGAAATAGGAAAGACTATACTCCGAAGCGATAGATCGTTTAAGCGCCGTGGGTACACCAAGGCCATCCTCAAAGCCAGCCTTTTGGAATTTATCGATATAGTTTGTGGGTGGCTGAGCAACGAGGAAAAGATCCTGCTCAAGATCGGTGTCCCATGCACTAGGGATAGCCTCTTGTAACCAATCCAGTTCACTATCGCCAGACTCATTGTCGAAGAAGAAAATGGCCATTCTTTTTCGAAATATATCCTTGGGTACAAAGCGTTCAACTTCATTGCCTTCCGTATCAATGACTTGTACCACTTCTCGTGCAGACCCCAGGTCTTTATTTCCGAACATAAAAAAGAGAACGGCAACTGCGAGAAGCGCATTGCACGAAAGCCCTACCTTTTCAAACTTGGTCCACCTTTGTTTCCCTTTAGCACCGTGTCCGTATCCAATCATTAGCACGGCAGGTAAGAACAAAAGGGCTATCATCAAGAAGAGCTCTTCAAGATGAGGCGACAAGACGTACCGATTCACAACCCACTGGACGATGCCGAATAGGGTCCAGGCACTACCAATGTACAGCAAGATCGTTCGATGCAGGCGGCGCTCCAGTAGCGTTTGAATAAAACCAGATTCAGAGGGGTTCTTAAGGGCTTCTGAAGATACTTCCATGTGTCTGTTTTAGGTGGATACTAACATATATGGGCCACTCATGATAAGACTGTGCATTGCTCAGGTTTCATCTTTATGGCCTATGTTATATACCAAAAAAAGTAGATTGTTGATATAGCCAGATGTCATTGTCGGGTAGACTCCTCGGTCTCTGCGAGACATTTCCCCTAAAAGGGGAGCATGGGAGTGCAACTTATTTGCATAGGGCTCGAATGAAAAGAGAGATTCATCCATTGGAAGTATAGACTTACGTTATGGGACACAAAAAGAAACATTCGCGCCTGTATTCGGAGAAAGATATTGGGCGGCTGATTCAGCGCGCTACGGAGTTGCAGCAGGAGAGTGAATCTACGGAGAGGGGGCTTTCACTAGATGAAATCAAACAGTTTGCTGCTGAATTAGGGGTTGATCCTAACTACATGGAGCAGGCTGCTAGCGATTTGGAAGAATCAAACGGTAGAGATCCTGCCATAACGATAAGTGGGGCTCCTTTTCACTCGAGCACGACTCGGGTAGTGAATGGGTTTATAGAGGATGATGAATGGGACGAGATGGTATTACAGCTCCGTTCCGTTGAAGGAGTACGTGGAGAAATAAGTGACTTCGGAAAGATTAGAGAATGGGTATATGAGTTTGATGGATTGTTCAGCACGCGTGTCAGTGCCAGCCCTCGTGATGAACAGACGGTCATAGAAATACGCAAGGATCACCGCGGGATGGCTTATATGGCCTATTTTGTATCTGTGTTTATAGGCGTGACACTGGCCGGTATCGCTCTAGATGGGAGCGGGCTGTCTGAGGTGTTGACGTTCACCTTAGCAGGTTCGGGGGGACTAGGAGGATTGGCTACTGTTCGCGCTGCCTTATCTGTGTGGAAAAAGAACCAGGTCAATAAGGTTAAAGCAATAGCTTCCCGTGTCGTTGATACGTTAGGGCGAGTTGATGTAGAAGCGAGTCCAGCCTTAGCCGATTCTGAGCCGTTTGAAGAAGTAGAAATCCCTGATCAAGAACAGTTTGAAGCGTTCAAAAGAAACGGTCAAAATCGCTCGAACGGGCAAATCAAGGGATAGTTACCGTATATTAAGGCTTTCGAAAGGATGTATGAATGTAGATTAAGGCTAAACATCAACGAAATGCAGGCAGTGCCATGAGTGTAGTAGCGTGTAAGATCCTACCCAACGGATACGAAATTGCTTCGGATTCAATCTCTGTTCGTTTCTGGACACAGAGTAAAGGCGAGAATACAAAATTCTCGAAATTGTTTGAAGTAAACGACGTTGTGGTCGGAAGTGTGGGGTATGCCGAAGAGTCTTCGTTATTGCAGATGTTTTGTTCAACAAGAAAGCCTGCTGAGGCCACCGAGCCCGCTATCCTCGAGTTCTTTTCTGAATTTTCGAGCTGGAAGAAAAAAAAGGCGGAGAAGTCGGGGCTGGATAATGCATATCTTATTGGCTTTCAAGGGAAGGTGTTTTCCATAAACGGGTGGTTTATTCAACAAGTTCTAAAATATGAGGCTATTGGAGCAGGTATGGATTTCGCCCTGGCAGCCCTTTACCTGGACAATTCAGCGGAAGCTGCCGTCAAAGTAGCGTGTGAGCTGTCGATTTTTTGCGAAGAACCCATACAGATAATCAGCAAAACGACCGATGCTGGTTCAGCAAAATCTTCTGGCACAAGCACTAGAGCAACAAAGAACACCAAGAAATAGACTCAACGTAAGGCTCTATCAAGGTCAACGATCAGAGAGGCGCCGGCCTCTACCGTTTCATAGGAACGACGGGTAAGACGGGATTCAAGCGTCGCATTTGAGTACCTGTTGGATGTGGACACAAACGTTTCAAGCGAGACCCACGAAATAACGTCGTAGTGAATAACAAATTCTCCGTTAAGGTAGGTGTAGCGGAGGAGTGGAGCTGTAAATGAATCTGCTTGTGGGGCAATCTTGGTGAAGAAATGAATTTGCCTGGCACCAACAGTCCCTTCTACTGTAAGGCGATCAAACGGCTCCCATTCGATCCCGAAATCTACGGACCCGGCCCCATAGGAGTAGTACCCGTCGAAGAAATCGTATCTGTAGCGTCCGGCTGCTTCCAACTCAACCATCACGTGTTTTGATATGCTGCGCCGAAGTCCAAGTTCAAACGAAATATGATGCAGTTTATTGATCGGATGGGTAGCCGCTTGATCCCCGTTTGCATTCCGAGCCAGGTAAGAGACGTACGATTTTAGCCGGTATTCGACTTCCGCATCAGTCTGCCAATAAGCGCCTTGTTTTTTTCGGCTTTTGTACCTCCAATCCAGCGATGCTTTGTGCGAGTACGAGTCGAGGGAAAGGGCATTGGCAGACTCCGTGTAGTCTCGATAGCTAAACGCATACAAAACGCCTAAAGTGTGGCGTCTTGATACTTCCCAGTCCATGCTTAATATAGACTGGGCAGCCGTATACTGAAAAATACGCGAAAGCTGATCACCCAGTGCGTTGGTCCCAATCTTTTTAGATTTTCGACCTTCGAGACTCAACTGAAGGTCGACAGACTTAGATGCCGCCCACGTATCTCGAAGCCTGACCGAGTGGTATTCGCCATTTAAATTACCGTATTGATCATACCTATCCATGGTGCCTGTATAGTCAAGCTCAATCCGGTTAGATGGACTCCTGAATTCAATCCCTGCATCTGCTCTAAGTGGAATGATCATATCATTCTGATGCAGGTTACTTGCGCTCAATAATTCGCCCTCGTTTAAGAGGCGATCAGGGCTTTTGAATAGATTTTGACTTTGGGAAAGGCCAACTTCTAAAGCCCCATTCCAGCGAAACTGTGCTTGCGTATCTGATGCAAAAAATGACAAGAGTAGACAGGCAATCACAATGAGCACTAGCTTGTTCATTGAAAAAAGCATGGTAAGACGTTTGGGTCGGTTAGTCGGTTTTACACAGGGGATGTTTTGTTGATAAGGGGGCGTAATCCTTCTTCGTTGATGTTCTGAATCTGAAGGCCTGGGCGGGCATTAATCTCTAATATGAAGGGGCCTTTCTCATGGTCGATCACGATGTCAATCCCCAAAAATTTGAGGGGAAGGATCTCTGCGGTAAATCGGCAAATGCCTAAGATGATGTCCCAGTAGGGAAGTGTGAGGCCTTCGAAATGAACACCGGAGTCAGGATGGTTGGTGATGTATTCGCCATCGTAAAATCCGTGCTTAAGTTGGCCGGTTTGAATATCGATTCCAATGCCAAGTGCACCTTGATGCAGGTTTGCCTTGCCATCTGAATCATTCGTAGGTAATCGCAACATAGCCTGGACAATCGTATCGTTATGGGTGATCACGCGAATGTCGGGCAGTCCATTTGCATAAATTGCTGTAAAAAAAGGATGTGCTTCAATCCGGTATTCAACTATTGCCGTGTCGCTTCCTTTCTTTGAACTGCCTCCCAATACGATGTCGGCAATGCATCTTTTTAATTCATCCTCGGGCACAAACCGTCCTCCCGGCGTGACCCATCCATCGTTTTCCTTTGATAGGACCAGGATGTTTTGTCCTTTTTTTCCATTGGCTGGTTTAATGACAAACGTTTCAAGTTGAAGAATATGGTCCCATTTTTCCCTTATCTCCCTGACTTCAGAAATAGTGAGATGTGTTTTAGGAACGGGAATATTATACTCGGTAAGTATGGACTTGCTAAGTACTTTGTCATCGGCAATGGCAACGTGCTTTTTGTTGTTGGTCTCGTGGATGACGATTCGATTTCTTCTATTAATGCCGAGGATGTTGGAGAATTTGGTATTGTATTCTGTCTTTCCGCCGGCTAACCATCTGAATCGCCTGTATTCAGTCAAACGCAGGCCAATCCAGTGCCCCATCCAGAGATTTACGGCACAGATGAGAATCATCGTCTCAGGAAAAGAAAAGATGAGCCACTGCACGGCATGTGCGCTGATGATCAGGTAACAAACGGTAATGACCACGAGCGTCATGCCCATGACCTGCATGGCCTTTAGTGCGCCCTCATCTTTTAGATGCTGAGAAAGCTTCTCCGCAGAGATCGCGAGAATCACTAATGGCAAAAGAGACAAGGAAAAGAATTCAGACCATCCCATGCGGATCCCTATGTAACTCAAGCCCATCAATAGTGTGACCACCGTTAGGAGGAGCAGTGCCAGCTTGGGGACATACAAGAGCCCGGAACGCTCCAAGGGGCTGTGCACCAATGCGACCAGCAAGGTAATGAGAAGAAATCCACCAACCGTTGGAATCAAGCCGGCGTGTAAGCCGGATACAGCAATAAGTGCTGGCAAAAAGACCCCATACGTCTCAAACCCTATCAAATTTCGGAAGAAGGCTACGATTGTTGCAGCAATGGGTATAAGCAATAGAATTTTTAAAGAGACAAGCGGCATACCGGTGTCTAAAAAGGAAAGCCACACCGAAAACGGATTAAACGCGGTCGGTTGTGCCTGTTTGGCTTTATGAATGGCCTGCTTTGATATGCGCGGCTTCTGAACGGAGAAGCTGTACTCAACCGCTGCTTCCTCCGCATGAGAAATCATCGTTTCTGCACCTTTCCAGATGGAGAGATAGGTACCTGGCAGAGATGCGAAATGCCCCTTTTGAACGTCGAATGGAATCCACTCTTCGTCAATGAATACTTCTATCCACGTATGAGGAAGAGGTGGCGCTTCGTCGCTCAAGATCAGTCCATTTACCAGGCGGCCCTGGATATTTACAGATTCCGCGGCTTCAAGAAAGACTTCATTTCTTGCCGGGAAAGCGCGATGCGAAGAATAGGACGCCGGTTGGATGATGCTTTTTTTAGGAGTGTAGGTCCCTTCGTATACAGCAAGAGCAATCTCATTGATCGGGGTATCTGGCGAGACCGTATAAGCAACATCTTGGATGCGAGCGTAGAACCGGTAACTAATCTTTGCAGACGATCTGTTCGGTTCGCTTTTCCAGACTCCTTTAATCCCCCCTTCGTGGGCCTCCGTAAAGAACAGCATGGGGCCGGAGTAATCTACCGAAGAAATCTGCTGCCGGTTGTCTGATTGAGGTAGATAAGAGGTAAAAGACGTTTCGTTGGTCAGGTCTTGAACAACAAAATCTAACTGCACTTCATATCCTTCATCGGGAGCCAGTGCGTTTACATCGTATCCCTGAATGCCCACCCTGTATGCGAGAATACTCATAAAAAGAGCAACAAGGCTAAGTGGGAGAAAATAAGCGAAATGGCGAATTGGCTTCATTGTTTACTGTATCAAATGGGACCCTCGGGTGGATCGCGTCAAGGGGGAGGGGTAGGTTTGAACGAAAAGGGTATAGACTAGACTGGATTGAGTGAGGATGAATGGCTGCTACGTCTTGATTGGGTTGCTATTATCAATATGTGTGAGTGAGCAATCACCCTATATGGGTTTACCTATTTTTTAAACTATCCGAATAGTATGCACTTGTCCAGGCCGTCTCTGATTAGTACTTTTGCGTCAGTTGTACCAATCGAATCATTACTATGCAAACATCTATCACGGTATTATTGCTTGTACTCTTGATCCCTTTTACACGAGGTCAAGAAGCAACCGGCCAAGCTATTGACATACTGTTTTTGAGTGAGTCTGAGTATGGCAAACCGGCCGTGATAGCTACCGATTTGGGCCGTTATTTGGGGCCGCATCGGATTCATATCCATTACTCAAAAGTTGTGCCGGGTCTCGATTTAGCGAAAATTAACCAGTATGATGCGGTTATTTTCTCTAAAAATCCGACGAATGAGACACGTGAAACATCTGAGACGGCCGCAGCAGACACGTATTCTGAGGGTATGGATGCAGAACGCCTCGAACAACTCATTCAGGGGATTAGGGATTCTGATGTAGGGTTTGTCGTGCTGGATCTTCAAAAAAAATCCTTTGATAACAGCGCGTTTGGTACAGATCCCTGCGGAGGCCAGGCGCCGATGATGTACCCGTCAGAGCCTGGCAACGCTCCTTCCGTTGCAATGTGTTGGACAAGACAAAGTAACGCAGTCGGGCAAGGGTATGCACTGATGGTCGATCCTGAGGTTCAATTGAGGAATGAGGAGGTGCAATCTGCGTTCATGGAAATGATCCTCTCCACGGTTGGCAAGGAGACGGTAACCGATTGGAAGCGTACTGCCCCCGAACCGTTAAGCTACTCAACTCCCCAGGTCCCAATCCCTAATTATGAGCATCCCGACGAAATCGTACTTGAACAAGCGCCATTAAGTCCAGAGGAGTCGATGGCTTATATGCAGCTTCCTCCCGGGTTCGAAATCCGGCTCTTTGCCGCTGAACCGGATATCGTCAACCCTGTTTCAATGGCATGGGACGAAAAAGGCCGGCTTTGGGTTATTGAAACCCTTGACTACCCCAATCGAAAGAAACCGCTCAACCAGGGAAGCGACAAAATTAAGATTCTGGAGGATACAGATGGAGATGGCCGGGCTGATAAAATAACAACGTTCGCAGAAGGGCTGAGTATTGCGACTGGACTTACCTTCATGAACGATGGCGTGATCGTATCTGCACCCCCAGAGATGCTTTTTCTTAAGGACACGGATGGGGATGATAAGGCGGATGTGCAAGAAGTACTCTTCGATGGATTCCTCACCTTTGATACCCACGCTGGGGTGTCCAACTTGCGATATGGACTGGACAACTGGATCTGGATGGCAATCGGGTATGCCGGGTTTGAAGGTATTGTTGGCGAAGATGAACATCGATTTAAGCAAGGGTTGTTTCGACTAAAACCGGATTTATCCTCGTTGGATTATTTGGCCCATTTCTCCAATAACACCTGGGGGCTTGGTTTCTCCGAGAATGGGGATGTGCTGGCATCCACGGCGAATAATGAGCACAGTGTGCACCTGGTTGTTCCAGAACGCCATTTTCAACGCGTGAACGGTTTTGACAAGGCCGGCTACGCTCCTTCTGCGCCGTATAAAAAGATGCACCCTATTACCGACAAGGTGCGGCAAGTAGACGTCTTTGGTGGCTATACAGCTGCTGCCGGGCATGCCTTGTATACGGCCAGGCATTTCCCCAAAGAGTATTGGAATCGTGCAGCTTTTGTTAATGAGCCAACGGGGCACCTCGTTCACCAGGGCTTTTTAAAACAAGAAGGCACTCAACTGGTGCTGGAAGACGGCTGGAATCTCATGGCGAGTGCCGACGAGTGGGCCGCACCAATTATGAGCGAAGTCGGCCCGGATGGTGCGCTTTGGATGTTGGATTGGTATAACCTGATCATTCAGCATAATCCTGTGCCCGAAGGGTTTGAAGAAGGAGAAGGCGATGCCTATGAGACGCCGATACGAGATCTGGAGCGAGGGCGCATTTATCGGATCGTGTATCCTGAGAATCCTCTTCATGAACCCCTGGCACTGAGCAAAGAAGATCCTGCCGGCCTGGTTGAGGCGCTCTCCCACCCCAATATGTTTTGGCGGACAACCGCGCAGCGATTGCTGGTCGAACGGGGCGAGCAGGATGTTGTTGATGAACTGATTGCATTGGTCGCCGATCGGTCCATTGATGAGGCCGGCGTAAATGGAGGGGCTGTTCATGCGTTGTGGACCCTCCATGGATTGGGCTTGCTAGATGGCAGGCATCCTGCCGCCCTTGAGGAAGCCCGTCGTGCCCTCTTTCATCAGGCTTCGGGAGTGCGACGTGCTGCAATCCAGGTGTTGCCTCCATCGACTTTGCTCTGGAATGACTTGCAAGTGTTGTTGATTGATGCCTCGGAAGACCCTCTTGTCGTATTAGAAACCCTCCTAAAACTTCCTGACCTACCCGTTAGTGGTGGCATTGGCCAGATGTTATACCGCTTGTTGCAGCGAGAGTCGATCGTTAACGATCCCTGGCTTTCAACAGGATTGGCGCTGGCTGCCTCGCATCATATGGAGGGGTATCTTCGAGAACTCCTTATGGATAAAACTCCCGATATTCCTGGAAGTGGAGCCGTGTCTATTCTACCCAATAGTTCCTTTGAAGAAGTGAACGGAGATCTGCCCGCCGAGTGGCAGTTGGAAGAATTTAAATGGCCCCTCGGAGAAACGAATCCTAATGTGTACACCCATGCCATTGTGGAAGAGGGGCGATCGGGTAGAGCGTTACAAATCAGCTCTCCAACGGGCGCCGATGTAGGCATCTACACCGTAGTTCCTGTGAAGCCGAATACGGACTATCTCCTGACGGGCTGGATTAAAACAGAGGACGTAGAAAATATGGGTGGAGGGTATGGTGCCGTAATTGATGTGCTTACGTATGGCCGAACTCGAACCATCCGCGGCACATCAGACTGGACCTGGGTAGAAAAGGAATTTAACAGCGGTTCTGCCACCGAGGTACGCATTCAGTGCCATCTTGGGCGATGGGGGCAGTACAAAGGAACCGCCTGGTTTGATGATCTGCGTCTTGTTGAAAAGGCAGAAGGCTCAGTGGCCTCTTTTGTTGCCGAGACCGTACTGCGTCACATCGGGGCTGGGGCGATGGATCTCGAGGCGTTGAATGTGCTAAATGGACTTTCTTCTGCAACGGATGAAGTGCGCATGCTCGTATTGTCTGCGTTCTCGGAAAACTGGCCATCCGGTGAGCGCCCCGAGTTAGCCCCATCTGATGACTTATTTCGATCCGTGATGGCTGAAAACCTTACGGCAGAGCAATTGCAACTTCTCGAGCGCTTGTTGGACCGATGGGCCGGCCGTTCATCTTCTGAGCCCAGCGAGCCTGAACCAGCTGCCACCCTGGAGTTAAAAGCAGAGATTGGTACGCTTCGGTATGACCAAAACACGCTAACTGCTACCGCTGGCCAGTTGGTTAAACTGACTTTTGAGAATCCCGACGCGATGCCGCACAATGTAGTCATCGGGAAACCGGGTTCCCTTGAAGTGATCGGCAACGCCGCAGATGCACTGGCCAGTTCACCAGATGGAGCTGAAAAAGACTATATACCCGATTCAGAACAAATCATCGTAGCATCACCGATGATTCAGAGCGGTGGGTCTTTTGTTCTGACCTTTCAGGTCCCGGATGAACCGGGGGACTACCCGTTTCTTTGCACGTTCCCTGGGCATTGGCGCATCATGAACGGGGTGTTGAAAGTAGTGGAGTAACCAGCGCCTGCTGCTCGGTTCATGATGCCTGGTTCCGCTCCCACCACTGGTGCATCGCCTCGAACATTTTCATCAGATCCATCCCGCTGTTGGTGGGGGAGTATTCAACACGTGGAGGGACTTCTGCATAAACCTTCCTTGAAATAAGGCCATCATCTTCCAACGCCCTCAACTGTTTTGTCAGCATGGTCTGCGTGATTCCTGCAACCTGGCGGCGCAGTTCTCCGAATCGTTTAGTCCCCTGAAAAATCAGTATCTGAAGAATTCGAAGTTTCCATTTCCCACCAATCATTTCGATGACCCGGGGTGCTGGACAGAGGTCAACTATACTTTTTTGTTCGTCCATATACTTTTTATCGCCCTTTTTGATAGTAAAAATCCAATAGTATTGTAAACGATAGTATATAAATAAAAAATGCCTACTTGTAAATAGATACTAAGGGATCTAGCTTTTTGAAGTACAAATGCTGCCTGAGATACGGCAGTTGATTGAGAAATAATATTCGACTTCAAACTAGAAAATACATGCCATACCAATTCAAGAAGATCCTTTATGCACTATTGCTCACGTTATGCGTCGGGGGCATTTTAGGCTCTACACAGGTTGCTACCGGGCAAATGGTTGACCTGCCCCAACATCTTGAAGTTCAGCTTGCATTGAGTGCTTTACCGGAGCATCTTCGTGATGAAGCTACGATTTACGTGCTTGAGCCGAGTAAAGGATACACTCTGTTTAGAGAGGGCACTAATGGGTTTATCACCTTTGTTGGCCGGACCAGTACTCGGTTCTACCAGGCTGAATGGGACTATGACTATCCTTCCGATCAGCTAATACCCGTTGCTTACGATGAAGTAGGGAATGAACACCACGCAAGGCCCTGGTTTGATCTTGCGGAGATGCGTGCAGAAGGCGTTCCTGCACGGGAAGCCAAAAAGCGATTGCGAGAACGTTTTGAGAATGGGACCTATGCAACTCCGGATAAGGGAGGAATCTCCTATATGTTGGCACCCATCCATAGGGCCTATGGAGCACCGGAGGTATCTGATGATATGATCACAGTGAGTTTTCCACACTATATGCCTTACGCACCCCATGTAACAGGTAAACAGCTCGGGAATTTTGATCCTACTGCAGGGCCTTTTGCGTTGAATCACGGCCAGCATGATACAGGGCCGCATGGGTACCTGGTGTTTATGTTG
>JAHQVL010000181.1 GCA_019634345.1 Rhodothermaceae bacterium | reverse complement strand
CGGCTAGAGGGGCGCTCGGTTGGAAATCCTGATTTGGATCCAGAGCGGACGATAAAGTACGAGATGGGGCTCCAGCAGCAAATCACAGACTTCATTGGAGTCGATCTGAACCTGTTCTACAAGAATATCAGGAACCTTCTCGGTACAGAGATTCTCGGTACCCTGGATAATGTCCAGTATCTTCGCACGGTAAATCGAGATTATGGATTGGTACGAGGGGGGACGCTGTCTATCGTCACTCGTCCTGTAGGGATGCTCCTGGGGACTTCATTTGATATCACCTACTCCGATGCAAGAGGCAGTTCTTCGAGCTCTGGTGACGTTGCTAATGTGGTTGTGGCGGGTCGGTCAGGCGAAGTCGGCGACTTCTTTCTTGAGCGAAACATCATTCCGCTGGATTGGGACCAAACGCTCACCGCAAACCTCTCGGCCCAAATAGGTCAGTCTGGAAACTGGAGTGTCGGGTTCATTAGTCAGTTAGCCACTGGGCAGCCCTATACACCTGCGTTCCTAGATCCGACTAAGGACTTCCCCGATAATGAATTCGACAATGGCGAAGAGAAGCCAGTCATCTTCACTTTTGATCTAAGTGCTGAAAAGCGATTCACCTTGCGAGGAGTTCAGTACGGACTTCGGCTGCAGGTTGACAACCTCTTCAATTATCTGAATGAGCGGAGTGTGAACAGTATTTCGGGACGCGCCGATCAGATAGTCCGCCTCCCAGTGGTGGAAGCGGATCGAGAGATGGTCAAACAGACTGTTGGCCTGTTCAGCAACGAGGATGACATCAATCCCCATTGGTATTCGGCTCCCCGCCAAATAAGGCTCGCACTCACCGTCAATTTTTAGTCTTGCACCCACGCATGTTTCAGGCGAAACAGCCATGAATAAAACGACAACACGTACCTCCATTTTTAAATCGATTGTGCCAGTATGCGTTGCGCTGGTCATCTTTTTCGTTTTTGGGCAGGCTCCTGTCCTGGCGCAGAGTAAGCAGGATCTCAAGATCGAAAAGGAAGCACTCAAGCAGGCACGCGCAATCGACAAATCGATTGAGAAGCATGAGCGCCAGAGCCGCCGAAATAGAGGCAATGGACCTGAGGCGCGATCAGGTGCAAATGGATCCCAGGTGATCCAGGCCGTGCAGAATCTGTCGCTTCGAAACTTTGTTCGCGGTGGGCTTGCAACAGGTAACCTGATTCAGGTACCCTATGTAACCAACGTCAACGTGTCAGGAGGATATTGGGGGAGTACCATTTCACCAAGCCGTGTCACATGGCCGAAAGGATCCGGTGTTGAGTACGGGCACACGATGAGTTTTTTGGTTGCTGCCGAGGTTGTCAATGACAATGGGGATAGCCTGGTGATCATCTCTGATAGCTACAACAGAAGTGGAGGGGATACCCATCCTTCCGGAAGCCATAAGTTTTTCTGGTCCGCTGTACCTGGCTACTATAACATGTCTGGGGATCCGTCGACCACAAATAGACTCAACGATAATGCTGATGACCGCGCTCGGCTGTCAGAAACGGGCTACTACTTCGTGGGCGGGTTGAATGAAGACATCAATGGTAATGGTGAGCTTGATCCAGGCGAAGATCTGAATAACAATGGACAGCTTGATCGGGAATTGATCAATAATGTGGAGTATCCCGCCCAGTCCAATCTGCCCCAAACGTGGCCGGCATTCTGGCCACCACAGTCCTACGTAGGAGATAGCCGTCCGCAATGTGAGTTTTCTGAAGGTACGTCTTGCGCAACCGGAGAAGGTGTTCGTGCAGGGCGATGGAACGGTGCATTTGGTGCTTTTGTGCGCGGCGATCAAGAGTCTTATTACCTGGCTGATGATCGCGACAATGATGAGTTTGCTTATTTCCCTTTTATAAATCAGGCTACTGGTGAGCCAGATACACGAAGCTGGGATAATGGCGGACGCCGTGGCCTTGGCGTCGAGATTTCAACGCGTCAATACCAGTGGTCCAGCATTCTTGCTGAAGATATTTTTATCACTACATTCGACGTCGAAAACATAAGTAGAAAGGATATTTCTAAAGCGATTATATCCATGATGGTGGATTATGATATCGCTGGTGAGACAGCAGACAACCAGGCCTTATTCGATACGCAAGATGACATTACCTACCAGTGGCTGAAGCGAGACTTAATATTGAATGGGTTTCGAGTTGGATATGCAGGTGTTGGTTTTCTCGAAAGTCCAGGTATTTCTGAAGATGGGATCGATAATGATGGAGATGGATTGGTCGATGAAAGCCGAGAAAATGGAATCGATGATGATGGAGACTGGAGAACCTGGCAGGATGTCAACGGAAACGGCCGGTTTGATAACGAAGATCTTAATAACAACTTTATTCTGGATGTAGGAGAAGATGCGGATGGAGATGGAAAGCTAACCATCGAGCCGGCCAATGATGATGTAGGTTCTGATGGATTAGGGCCAGAAAATGAAAATTACCCTGGTCCTGACCCAGACGGTACCGAAGCAAATGGCGTCCCTGACCCCGGTGAACCAAACTTCGAGTTCACGGACAATGACGAGATCGACCAGATTGGCCTGACCAATATGGTGATTCGAACCCCGTCAGACTTTGACCGCGATCTCGACGACGACCGCCTGTTTTGGAATGAATACATCCAGCCGGTACCCGAGTCTCAATTCATTGTGCCTCAGGAAACAGCAGATGTGATTTATGTCTACAGCTCGGGATTTGCTGAGATCAACCGGGGGCTGAGCCAGAGATTCTCTCTTGCATATTTCTGTGGCAATGACTTCCAGGATATGCTGCGCAACAAGCGCACCATGCAAAACATCTACGACGCAGATTACAACTTTGCGAAGCCACCGCGTACCCCGTTCTTGACAGCAGTACCTGGCGACAAAAAGGTGACTCTTGTTTGGGATCAGAGTGCAGAGTCGTCACGCGATCCGATCTATGGATTTGACTTCGAAATGTACAAAGTCTATCGAAGCACGGATCCCGAGTTTAATGATGTCAAAACCATAACAGACGCATTTGGCAATCCGCTCCTGTGGGAGCCCCTGATTGACCCGAGCGGCAACCGTGTGCAGTTTGACAAAAAGAACGGATTGTTTGGGGCACACCCCGTGCCAGTAGGGGCCTTTGGTGTGAGTTACGATATGGGGACGGATAGCGGGCTTCAGTATAGCTATGTAGACTCCACCGTTGATAATGGACGAACCTACTACTATTCAGTTGTTTCTGTTGACCAGGGATATCATGGGTCCTTCTTTGAAAATGGCATCTCCGAATTTGAGGCTTTAGTAGAAATTACGCCAACGGAAAGCTCTAAGTTGATCGAAGTAGATGCGTTCGACCGGCCCGTTTTTGTAGATCGAAATGCAGCAGTTGTTGTGCCCCAGGCACCGGCTCTCGGTTACGTTGAGCCTCGGTTTAGTGAGCAAGGAGTGCAGCGTGTTTCTGGAGATGCATCGGGGAATTTAGACATCCAATTCCTGGTGCCTACGGAGGCAAACACACAGGGCTACGAATACGAGTTTACCTTTTCTGATGATAATTCCTTTGCTGAGTTCGATTCTGTATTCCTGAAGAATGGCTTGACAACTGGGTTTGTGCTGAAAAATGCAACCACTGGGGACACACTGGCTCAGAGCCGCCCAGGAGCGATTGGAAATGACATTTTTGAAGAAGAATTGCTTGCAGGATTGTTTGATGGCATGAAGTTTACCTTTAACAATCCGTTGCAACCTGAGGTGTTGAACACAGGCTGGTTGGATAATAGAGAGAATCCACCACGGGGTTCTTCGGTCCCTCGCACTGTCATTAATGTGAATGCAGAAGGCGAAAATGTTGCGGTGCCAATCGATTATGAGATACGAGTGATAGGTGCCAATGCGGATACCTCCAACTCCTTGAGCACTCGAAATCGCATTCCCACCAATTTCCAGGTCTGGGATGTAACGAATTTGAATGCCCCCAAGCGCGTTCCCTTCCAGATGATCGAAACGCCTTCAATACCGGGTGACTCGATTTCAGGTGATTTGTCTCCTGGGGACGTAATCAATGTACGTGTTAATGGTGTTGAACTGCCTAACTACACCTTCTATGCGCAATCGACCTGGAGATTTACGGTTGGCTTGACAGAAGAGGCTACTGACCTGGTAGCGCAAAGCCGCCAGGAAGCAAATACGCTTTATGATTCTCTGGCAACCAAAGCAGTACGCGGCTATGAACTACGGCCTTACGGAAATGATATCGAAGTGCCGGAGCTTGCACCATTCTACACTGAAGTAGCTTCCTGGTACGAAACCACACTGGACTCATTGGTGAATATTCCCGGTCTCCAGGAGATCGTCCGAAACATCGTATCCCCGTCAACACGGTTGCAGCAGTTTGATTCATTGATACGAAATGAGAAACCTCTACCTGGAGACGTCTTCTTGTTGGAGACCTCCAAGCCATTCGATAGGGACGATGTTATACGGTTCTCCGTCGAAGGAAATGAACTTGAAGAGGCTGTGGATGAAGGGGCTCTGGATAACATCTACGTCGTGCCCGACCCTTACATCGCTGTCAATTCCTTGGAATCTAGAAACTTGCTTCTTTCGGGAAGGGGTGAGCGTCGAATTGACTTCCGCAATCTGCCTCAGCGCTGCACCATAACCATTTTCACAATGAGTGGCAGGCAGGTGAAAGTGATCGATCACGTGGGGGCACAAGACGAAAGTATCGCAACCTGGAATTTACAATCGGACGATGGGCTCGATGTGTCCTTCGGTGTCTACCTCTACCACGTTGATGCACCCGGTATCGGAAAGAAAATTGGCCGCTTTGCCATCATCAAATAACACACTGATCCACGTATCATGAAGTTAATGTTTTATAGTCGATTTGCACTCTTGCTTCTGGTGATGGGATGGGTTTCACCGGTTGCAGCGCAAGATTTTGTGACCAACGTGTCAAACAAAGGCACTGTTGCTGCTGCCTTCCTTGAGATCGGTGTGGGTGCGCGAGCAGAAGCTATGGGGGGGGCCTACACAGCCCACGCTGGAACAGCTGAGATGATTTATTGGAATCCAGCCGGCCTTGCTTATGTAGATGGGGTGGCTGCATCGTTTACGCATACCGAGTGGCTCGCAAGTACTACGTTCGACTTTTTTAGCGTTGCTGCTCCACTGCCCTTCTTTAATGCCGTGCTAGGCGCAAGTTTTACTACACTCGCTGTACCAGAACAAGAGGTTCGAACCGTAGAAGTGCCTGAGGGGACCGGAGAATTTTATGACGCCAGGGACTTCGCCGTTAATCTATCTATCTCGGCCCGATTAATTCCCACCTTCTCATTTGGTCTATCCGGAAAGATTATCAACCAGCGAATCTGGTCAGAGCAGGGGAGTCAATTTGCGCTTGATGCCGGTGTGTATTACCAAACGCCGCTGCCTGGTCTGGCCCTTGGAGCAAGTATCTCAAACTTTGGGGGCGACATCAGTCTCTCTGGCAAGAATCTTAACGATATCATAGATCCGGATGTGGTCAATCGAGGTATCGAAAATATCCCGGTTGAATACAAGACAGACTTCTCGCCGCTACCTCAAATATTCCGGTTCGGCCTTGCCTACGATACGGCCTTACCCGGTAACGGATCGCTCGTCACAAGTATTGACCTCATGCACCCCACTGGGTCCACCGAAAGCATGAATATGGGCATTGAGTACGGCTTTAATGACTTGATTTTTTTCCGCGCAGGCTATCTCAATCGGTTTGAAAGAGACTCTGTCAATGGGCTTACGCTCGGCGGCGGACTGCGCTACACGCTCCAGGATCGAAGCAGTTTTGTATTTGATTACGCCTACTCGGACTGGGGCATTTTACAAAATGTACACCGCATTAGCGTCGGTGTATATCTATGATCATGTTGCAAGCGAGCACAATCCTGAAGCGCTTCGTGCATGAAAATATACGCTAGCTCTACCCTTTTTTATCCTCTATCACCCTTTTTTTTGCGATCATGAAAATCTATACTAAGATTGCATGTCTCTTGGTGTGGTGCGTCCTTTTTGTTGGGTCCGTTCAGGCTCAACAAAAGCGTTCTGCCAGCCAGGAGCAAGCTCTTCGTGCCCAGTACGGAGATAACTTTGACGAAGTGCTTGATAAGTACGGAGACGATCCCGCATCGCTCCTGCGCTTTCAAACAGACGCTGCACAAGAACTGTTTAAAACAACAGCATCGGATGCATTTCGTTCTACATACATCCTTGACCTGGATGACATCGGCCGCTCTGAAGCTGAGCCTAATAACTTCTTCGATACGGCAGATGATATCAACGACGTTCTTGCTCTCCCCGGACGCACCAGTGAGTACAATGGTAAGCTGATCCAGGGTACATTAGAGCCAGGTGATGTAGACGTGTACAAGTTTACCGTCGACCCAACTAAAATGTACTACTTCGCATCTACCCACTCTTTCCTGGCGAATGGGGAAGATGGACTGGCTGTGAACATGCGTTTATTCCACGAGTCTGATCTCGACACCATGCTCGTTGTTGGCGATCGTGGCATCACTGGGAACGACAAATTGGCTGGTGATATCCTTGGTCGTAATACAGATGGCCGTAATGGTTCTTCTGACTTCCGTCTTACGGGATGGTCCTCACCTGTAGTTGATCCATCAACTGGAGAAAAATTGACGGGCGATTTCTACCTCTGGGTATTCAACGAAGCAGGTGAAGCCGGTTCGTACTTCATGACGGCATACCAGGTTGATTTTGATCCATGGGTCTCCCGAGCTGAGCCTAACGCAGATATTGTAAGCGCTCTAACTAACGGATCTACGCTACCAACAGATGCTGTTGTTCGTACATACATGGCTCATTCTCCTGATACGGTCAAAATAGTAACTCCTCCGATTCCGGTTCAGAGTAACACCATGTTTGACCAGCTGTATGCGGAAGGAGACGAGGATGTTGATCTGTTTCTCGTTAATTATGTACCTGGCCATACACTGACTATCGAGACACTTCCATACTTTGGATGGTATCGCGAAACAGATGGGACGATCGGCCCTGGTGGCTCTCGTCTTACTGACCCTCGAATCCGTGTCTATGATGCGGACTTCACAACGATACTTGCTGAAGACGATGACGCCGGCCGCGAACGCATGGATGGCCCTAATAACATCCATTCCCGCCTTGTTCTCGACTCAGACTTCTTCGCTTCCAATGGCATCACGGAAGAAGGTCCCGTCTGGTTGTGGGTATCTGCATGGGCATCGTCTACGCGTACACGTACTGATCCAGGAGACGGTGGTACGCGTTCTGTCGACAACCGCGACCCCGGTCGATTCATGTACGACATCTACGCTACGCTCGTACCCGAAGGTGGTGCAGAAGTTGAACCTAATGACTCTGAAGCGGATGCTACGCAAGCTACTGCGGGTTCTCAATCTGTAGTAACAGGCTCTTTCTCGAGCGCTTCGGATGCGGACTACTATCGTGTATTCATGCATGAAGTGCGTATGTACTCCATCTTTACCGCCAACTCTACAGTATCTAGCGACATCGAAATCGAAATCTTCCGCGAAGAAGAACTCGAATATGATGGATCTTCTTTTGATACGGTTGAACTCACAGGTAACTTACTTAGCGGTTCGGTTGCGGGTAATGCAGGTAACAACGACTTCCTGATCAGCGGATTCATCCCTGAAGAATCTGGCGCATACATCATCAAACTGACATCGTCTACACCTGGTGACTACGAGCTAGGGCTTCTCGACAAAGGGGAAGTATACTTCGGCCGTATTGCTAACGAACCTGACGATGTAGCTGGTGACGCGCTTACGCAAGAAGCGATGCAAGTTGGCCCTGGTGCACAGGCGGAAACAGGGATGATTTTCCCAGCTGGCGATGTGGATCATTACTACTTCAACGTTGGAGATGGATTCGAATTGTCTCTTACGCTAGGGGGTACAGCTCCTGATCTCGTTGATGACTTCGATGTTCAGATGACGTTATTCGACGAGAACTTTAATGAAATCGCTACTGCCGAAGACGCTATTTCAGAAACACTTTCTGCAGGCCTCTATGTAGTTCAAGTAGCTCCCGTTGATCCAGATGGCGTAGGGTTTTACTCCGTGACAGGTGGTGTTCCTTTCGAGGAAAGCGAGCCTAATGAAAGCTTTGCTGATGCAAACCTGATTGCGCTTGGGCAGGTTTACAATGCTGATCTGACAGATGGCGACGTAGACTTCTACAAGTTCAACTTGAAAGCAGGTAGCCTGTACTCTTTCCGTGGTCTGGATAACAACACAGGATCTGACATGACTGTTGGATTCTATGATGCGGAAAATGGGGAGTCCATCCTTGACGATAGCGACTGGTTCAACAACTACGCGGGTAACTTCAAGATTGCTAACATCATTCCTCGTGAAGATGGCACCTACTTCCTTAGTATCGAAGGTGGAACAGGTGATTACAAGATTGCCTCTCGTGTGAACGAAGACTATCTCGAACTACAATCCAAAGGAGAGCCTAACAACAGCGCTGCTGAAGCAGATGCGATGGGTGCCTACCAGGCCTTCGGTGCTGACGTAATGTTCGCACTTAGTGATCCTAGCGATGACCGATTCTTTGGTGACGAAGACTGGTTCCGTATCGAGATGACAGCTGGTCAGACGCTTACAGCCGAAACCAAGCCTGTAGGTGGTGACCTCTGGAACCGTGACACAGATACGCGTCTTGTGATCGTTGCTGCAGATGGTTCTGAACTCGCAAACGATGACGACGGTGGAAACGATTGGTACTCACGTGCTGGATACGTTTCTCAAGCAGATCAAGTTGTCTATGTTCAGGTTCGCACAAGCCGTACGCCAGAAAGTGCGGATGACCGCAGCATGAACCGTGGAGACTATCTCTTGAACGTCACCCTGACGCAGGGAGAGCTTGAGCCAAACAATACGTTTGCTGAAGCTTCAGCCGCTTTTGCTGGCTTAACTACAGCCGCTTTTGCCGCTGACGACAGCGTGGATGTGTTCTCTATGACACTCGAAGCAGACCATATCTACCACGTGCGTACGGTACGTCCAGAAGGTGGATATGAAGGTCCTTTTAATGCGATGCTTTTCAAAGCAGACGATACGTCGACCAACTTGCTTAACGATACAGATAGAGGGTACAACACTCGTTATTCAGGTTCTAACCTTAAGCTAAACATCATCCCTGAAGAGTCTGGCGAATACCTGCTCTACTTGATGGGAGCTCCTGAAGACGGAATGTATTACCTCGGCTTCAAAGGGCGCGATATCAGTGAGTTGAAATCACTCGGTGAGCCTAACAACTCGATTGAAGATGCTGACGCTATCGGAGCTGTTGAGTTCAATACGCCTGGTGTTCCAACCACGTATATGCTCTTCAATCCAGACTTCGATTACACACCGGGCACTGACGACTTGTCTTCTCAGTTTGGTGATGACCTTGATTTCTACAAAGTTGAGCTCGTGCCTGGCGATACAATGGTTGCAGAGACCTCGCCTGTTGACGGTCCGCTCTGGCCACGTGATACAGACATGTACATGGAACTGTACGACATCGAAGGCAACCTGCTCGACGACAACGACGACGGTGGATTCGACTGGCACTCTCGCATCGAGTATGTAGCTGAGAACGCTGGCCCCGTTTACGTATTGGTTCGATCTCAGGACTTCGAAGGATCTACTGACCGCGATCCATCTCGTGCTGAGTACAACCTGTCTATCACGAAGAATGACGGATCTCCTGTTGTAATTCCTACAAGCAACGAAGATCTCGAAACACCGGATGCGTTTGAGCTTGCTCAGAACTATCCAAACCCATTCAACCCATCAACAACCATCTCCTACTCGATTCCTGAATCAGTAGAAGTTGACCTTGCGGTGTACAACATCCTTGGTCAGCGCGTTGCGACGCTGGTTAGCACATTCCAGACCGCTGGATCTCATCAAGTAACATTTGATGCGACCAACCTTGCTTCTGGTATGTACCTGTACCGCATCGTTGCTGGGGATCACGTAAGCGTGAAACGAATGATGCTCGTTAAGTAGTAACACTACCTTAACGTTCAAGTTATACATTGAGAGCCGGCGGTCTGTACCGCCGGCTCTTTGTTTTAGTACGACTGTCTCTTTGTACCAGCATTGCTGGTCTGCCCCACTGTAAACCCTCATGAAGCAAGCTGTAGTTCTCATTGTTCTAGGTCTCTCTCTTATCGGGTGCACTACGCCAGAAAAGGACGGGGATGATGCCGTCCTCGCAAGAATTGGGGATGATGTCATCACGGTAAACGACTTCCTGCTCAACTTTGAATTTGGTCATGCGCATCTACGGACTGGTGCAGAAGCCAAGAGAGACTATCTCAGTTTTATGATTTATGAGGCATTGATGGCCCAGGAAGCGGAAGCACTTCGTCTGGACACCTTGCCCACGATGCAGAATGCAATGAGCACCCTCAAAGAAGAATTGCTTATTGAGCGAGTGTTTGACGAGAAAGTATTGGCCGGTATTGAAGTTACGGAGGAGGAAATTGAAGCCGAGATCAACAAAATGGCCGTAAGCTTCCAATTTCGCTTTTTGCCGGCAGCTGGGCGTCAGGATGCAGAACTCCTTCATAGAGACATGCAAGAGCGTGGTTTTGAGGCAGTACTTGAGGAACGGAAAGAACAAATCCCAGAGCTGAGCGCGGTAGAAGGGCAACTCCAGTCACCCTATGTAAAGGCCGATGAGATCGACGCAGAACTCCTGGATATTCTGAAGGATCTTGAATTGAATACAGCATCGCCTCCTGCCTTTTACCGAGGGCAGTGGTATATCTTTGAAGTGCAAGATATTCGTCGTGTAAGGCTCAGTCCTGAAGACTACGAAAACAAATCGTCCAGCTACGAGAAGGTTATTTACAATAGGAAGGCCTTAGAAAAAGGGGGGGCTTTTGTGGCTCAGACCATGGAGCCTTTGGGGGTCAGAACTAAACGCGCTGGATTTGAAATCTTGGAATCTGCACTTTGGGAGTGGTACACCGATCAACAACCAGAGAGCAACCTGCTTTTTTACATCGATGAGCTTGGTGTTGAGAAGCCTTACATCGACCGGCTTGTGCAGAACTACGCAGTACCTCTCGTCGAGTTCGGACAAGAGCTATGGACGATTGAGTCATTCATTGCCCATTTCACTCCAGGAAGATATATAATGACGACCAAAACCCGGGATGCCTTTACGGCAAGAATGGCTGATGTAGTGGCACTGGTTATACGTGATCATGTATTGTTGGATATTGCCGAAGGAGAAGCGTTAGGCGATTATCCAGGATTGCAAAGAGATCTGCGAAAGTGGAAATTGAGTTGGATGTCTGTAGAGTATAAGAAATGGCTGACTCACGACTCAACTACAAGCTGGAATGCAGAGGCCTACAGGAAACACGCAGAACAGCTTCTCTCAGACAATAAAGTCTCGATTCGTTGGGGTATCTTAGATACCTTGAACATCACAATGCCGGAAGGCTCGCCAGGGCCTACAGTGAACCTCCTGAAAAGCAATTCAAATAAACGCCCTTTCCCGATAGTCGATGCTGGGTGGAAGGTGAACTAAATGGGCTAGACAGTGCTTGTTTTGAAAGCTCGGATTACCTTTGAAAGTGTTTCAGTTTGTTCAGTTAACTTCTCAACAGATTGTACGATTTCTTCCACTCTTTCCTGTGACTTTTGGGTGAGTTGGGAGATGTCATCAATATTCCGTGTTATCTCGTTACTTGTTGTCGTTTGCTCTACGGCGGCTCTCGCAATTTGATTTGCCATATCTACAGTTTCATTGACTTTGTCGTCAATCTCTGTAATAGCATGTAAAGCCTCATCTGCCAGCGAAGCTCCTTTTTCTGCAATCTCTCGGCAAGTATTCATCGATTGTATGGCAGAGTTTGTATCCGTTTGTACACTTTGAACGGTATT
>JAHQVL010000180.1 GCA_019634345.1 Rhodothermaceae bacterium | reverse complement strand
TTACCCCCTGCATTAGGCTATACCTTTCTACAAACACCCGAAGCGGATATTGATCTCATAGACAACGATCATGATGGGCAAATCGACGAGCTAAACGAACCAACAGGTATGCACGCGGCCATTGAGTATATTGGTGGTGGTGGACCGTTTAATGACCCTCATAATGGAATAGCTATATATAACAATATGCAGGGATTATGGCTGGATGGGCAACCGTACACTTATGGAGGATATGGACGGGATTATTCTGATTCAATAACGCGCTTTCTCTATACAGGTGATCCTCTCAGTCAGTCGTACTGGACCCATTTCCGTATTACTCCTGATGCAGACAGGCCCTCTCCCCCATCTGATAGACGCCTAATGGTTTCCAGTGGACCGTTCACACTGGAACCCGGTGAGCCTAATGAATTTCTCATCGCGCTCGTCTGGGCCCAGGGCAATGATAACCTGGATTCCGTTCGAAAGCTAAAAGACATAGTCGCCAACCTACAGACTAGCCCTGATCGCTACCTTACTACAGGGTACCAACCGGGCCAGTTCGAAACGCCTCCAGAACCATCTTTTGTCCTGGGCTTTGATCAGAATTTCCCCAACCCTTTTACTTACAACACAACCCTCCGCTACAGCCTTCCTAAAACCATGCAGGTTCGTCTGGCTATCTATGATCTTTTAGGCCGAGAAGTCGCTGTATTAGCAGAAGGGACGCAGGATGCAGGTATTTACACCCAAGAGGTTGATGGTGCCCAACTCCCACCTGGCATTTATTATGCCCGCATAGAACTCGATCACCTCCAATTTACAAGGAAAATGGTGAGAATCCCCTAATCCAACCTCTACAGTTTAACACAACACTCCAATGAAAAACACGGCAGCCATTCTGTTTCGAGTCGCCTTGCTGAGCAGCCTCTGGCTATTCATAAATCCTAGTGTTGCAGCACAACAGGTTGGTACGTGTGAAGAGGCGAGAGGGGAAGCATTGCTGGAAGCAGGAAATGTCCGAGCACGAATATTTAACAATGGCCCCTTGTTTTGGAGAGGCAGACAAAACTTGTATGAAGTACCTAAAGGGAGTGGTGTAAACGCAATGTTCGCTGGCCACATGATGCTTGGCGGTTTGATTGATGGAGAGCTCCATATGGCAGGAAGCACCTACGGCCCTTATGAGTTTTGGCCCGGCCCCCTTGATGAGGCTGGCAATCCACCAGCTGACTGCAGCCAATACGACCGCATCTGGGAAATCAACAGCAATGATTTCATTCATTTTGAAGAGGATAGCACATTCTCTATCAATATGCTGAATTGGCCCTGGCAATTGGGCGCTCCAGTAATCGATGGCGATGGCAATCCAGATAATTACAACCTAAAAGGAGGTGATCGTCCTGAACTGCTTGGCGACCAAACACTCTGGTGGATCATGAATGACCGGGGCAATGCACACGTCTGGTCAGAGGTAGATCCAATAGGAATAGAAGTTCGAGCATCTGCCTATGCGTTCAACATACCATCAGAAATAGGAGATATTACCTTTTATCGATACAATATCCTCAACAAAAACAGTAAGCCACTAACCGATGCCTTCTTAAGCATGTGGGCAGATCCAGACCTTGGCAATTTTGCGGATGACTACTTTGGCTCTGATTCACTCCTCCACTTGCAATATGTCTATAACGCAGATAATCAGGATGAAAATGGATACGAGGAGCTCCCCCCAGCCATTGGCTATACCTTCCTACAAACGCCAGTAGCTGATATCGATCTGATAGACAATGATCATGATGGATTAATCGATGAGCCAAATGAACCTGCAGGTATGTACTCAGCCATCGAGTTTTCAGATTTCAACGGGCCCGTTGAAGATCCCAGGCGTGGAGCAGGTATATATAACAACATGAGAGGGCTATGGGCAGATGGAGTACCGTACACTGTTGGAGGATATGGACGAGATTTCTCTAATTCAATTACTCGCTTTGCATATAGTGGAGACCCTGTCACTCAATCCTACTGGACTCTCTTTCGTCCCATGCCTAATGCAAACAGGCCCACTCCGTCATACGATATAGTCATTATTATGTCCAGTGGACCGTTCACGCTGGCGCCAGGAGAAAGCACAGAATTTCTCATCGCTCTCGTTTGGGCGCAGGGTATCAACCACCTGGATTCCGTTCGGAAAATAAAAAACATAGTCGCCAACCTGCAGACCGCCCCTGCTCGATACCTTACATCTGGCTACCAACCAGGTAAACTTGAACCGCCCCCTCCTGAGCCATCATTTGTCCTTGGCTTTGATCAGAATTTCCCCAACCCTTTTATCAATCGCACAACCCTTCGCTACAGCCTCCCCAAAACCATGCAGGTTCGCCTGACCGTTTATGATCTCCTTGGCCGAGAAATCTCCGTACTTACTGAGGGCTCCCAAGAAGCCGGCATCTACACTACAGAATTCAACGGCACCAATCTCCCCGCCGGCATTTACTTCGCCCGCCTCGAACTCGACCACCTCCAGTTTACTAAGGTGATGATTCGAGCTGAATAGACGTGCAAAGTGCAAAGTGCAACGTGCAAAGAAAAATAATCCATGCACGTTGCACCTTGCACTTTTTTGGTATACATCTTGACGTTGATGTTGACGCCTTCCCTCCTCACAACTCGCTCTATCAAACTCAACGCACCTCCCCCCGCCCTACTGCGCCATGAAACATCGCTTATTTAGCCAGCACGTTTGTGCATGGAAGACTACGTTCTTTTTCTCAACACTGCTTTTTCTATCACCCCTATTACCCTCTCTCGCCCAAGACATTACCCTTACCGGCGAACTCAAAAAATGGCACCCGATAACCCTAACGCTTGAAGGACCCTCAGCCGAAGAGGAAGGAGAAATCAATCCGTTTCTCGACTATAGACTCAATGTCACCTTTACCCAGGGTGCAACAACAGTCGTCGTTCCTGGCTATTTTGCGGCAGACGGCAACGCGGCCGAAACCGGCGCAACAGGCGGATCGAAATGGCGGGTTCATTTTGTACCGCGGACAACCGGCACGTGGAACTACGCCGTCTCCATGCGCACAGGTACCGATGTTTCCATAGACCCCAATCCGAATGCAGGAGAACCCACGCTGCAAGATGGATTGAGCGGTTCTTTTTCTATTGATGAAACGGACAAGACCGGGCGTGATTTCAAAGGCAAAGGCATCCTCTCGTACAACAACACCCCCTATTTACAATTCGACAATGGTGAGTACTTCATCAAGGGCGGTGCAGACAGCCCAGAGAATTTCCTCGGGTATTATGAATTCGACAATACGCAGGACTTTGGATGCCAGAATAATGTACTACAAGATGGATTACATCGCTACGAAGCGCATGAAGCCGATTGGCAACCCGGAGATCCTACCTGGCATAACGGCAAAGGAAAAGGCATTATTGGCGCATTGAACTACCTCTCCTCCAAAGGCATCAACAGCGTCTACTTCCTTCCGATGAATACAGAAGGAGACGGCTGCGAGGTGTATCCATGGACCGAATACGGAGACGACGCCTCCGAGCGCCTTCACTACGACGTCTCAAAATTAGACCAATGGGATATCGTGTTTAATCACATGGATGCCCTCGGCCTGATGCTCCATATCGTTACCCAAGAACAAGAGAATGACCAACTCCTGGATGGCGGCTCACTGGGTACACAACGGCAGTTGTATTACAGAGAATTGATGGCTCGATTTGGGTATCACATGGCGATCACCTGGAATTTGGGCGAGGAGAATACGAACACACACAACCAGCGTATTGAATTCTCAGAATACATCTCCTCCCTGGATCCGTATAATCACCTGGTGGTCGTTCACACCTTCCCCAATCAAATCGGGAATATCTACGATGACCTGCTTGGATACCCGAATGATTCCCCTGTGCAAACGATAACAGGAAACTCGATTCAACGAGATCTAGACAATGATATCCATAGCCAGGTTATCAAGTGGAGAGACCGGTCTGCCGAAATGGGGCATCCCTGGGTCGTTATGCTGGACGAGATCGGTCCAGCCGGAACGGGTGCAAAACCTGACGGCTCAGGCAATAACCATAAAGAAATCCGCCAGGAAGCCCTCTGGGCAACACTCATGGCGGGTGGCGCTGGTGTAGAATGGTATTTCGGGTACAACAACCCGCATGACGACCTGGACATGGAGGACTGGCGCAGCCGCGATCAGTTGTGGGACTATACCACCAACGCCGTTCAGTTCTTCTTACAACATCTTCCTTTCACCGAGATGGCCCCTGCTGATGACCTCATTGAAGGCAACGAGGATTATGTCTTTGCCAAAGCCGGCGAACTCTACGCAGCCTATCTTTTTGACGCTGAAACAGCCGGCCCCATGTCCTTGCCCAATGGGACGTACACCCTAGAGTGGTACAATCCACGAACGGGTACCTTCTCTAACGGCTCGGTCACCAGCCTGCAAGGCAATCCGCCTTATGACCTGGGACTTCCCTCAACAGAGCCATCAGAAGATTGGGTTGTCCTTATTCGAGCAGAAGAGATCACCGCACGACCTCCGGACACCCCTGTCAACACTGCACCTGGACTCCAGTATGCCTACTTCGAAGGTGAGTGGACCACAATCCCTGATTTTTCATCTATAGATCCTATTGAAACGGGCTTTGTTGCCAACATAGACCTGTCCAACCGCCAGCAGGACAACAATTTCGGATTTCTATTCAAAGGGTTTGTAAATGCGCCGACCACGGGGACCTATACTTTTTTCACGAACTCGGATGACGGAAGCCAGCTTTACATTGGCGATCAACGCATCGTTGATAACGATGGGGTGCACGCTGAAGATGAGCAACAAGGTTCTATCACCCTGGAGGCCGGGCTCCATGAATTATCAGTTCTCTATTTCGAGAATGTGGGGCAAGAAGTGCTCACTGTTTCCTGGACGCCACCGAATGAATCGAAACGGGCTATCAACGACGAAGAGTTTGTGTATGACTCAGACAATCTTTTACCTGTTGAGTTATCCTCATTTACAGGGGTCATTGATGGAGATCAGGCGATGTTATCCTGGGAAACACACTCCGAATTGAACAATGCTGGATTTTACCTGGAGAGATCCACTTCATCTGAAGACCTGTTTACAGAGGTCGGGTTTGTTGAAGGTGCTGGAACAGCAACGACTCTACAGTCCTATTCCTTTACTGATAACCTGCAATCCGTAAACGCCAATACACTCTTCTATCGCCTGAAGCAAGTAGATTTTGATGGATCCTTTACCTACTCTGAAACAATCGAACTGCGACCAGATGGCCCTCTTCAAGTTACGTTGAATCCCAATTATCCGAATCCGTTTAACCCGACCACAACCCTTACCTTCTCGTTACCCACAGAAAGCCAGGTGCACCTTGCTATCTATGACACAGCCGGCCGGCTCGTTGAAACACTAATCGACTCCGCCTTACCTGCCGGTCATCACGCGGTCACTTATCAGGCTTCTCAAGACATCGCCAGCGGCACCTACATCTATCAATTAGAAACACCAGCGATTAAAAAGACGGGTACTATGTTATTGCTAAAGTAAGTTTTCGATGGGGCTGGTAATCAAAACCCTGTCATCCCTAGTGTGCCGAGAAATGACGAGATTAGACGCCTCAAGCATCACCAAAATGAAGCACATCCTCATCTTTGATGGAAATAAAGATCTCCTCGTGCCCATTTATGCTTCCTTCTGCTAACTCAAGATCCAGAGAACACCCACTCTCAATTTCAACTTTTAGTTTGCTAAATCGGCCCATTCGGGTTCGTTTCACAATACGGGCAGGCAAGCTCTGCTTAATTCGATGCAAAGAGCATCGAACATCGCATGTTCGAATGCCACATATCCTGCCTTCAGGGACAACCAACCTGAAGCAGTTTATCATTTCCTGATTGAGAATATTGATTTCGCCAAAGAACCCCGCCACATGGGGACTAGCGGGTTGTTTGTAGACTTCTTCGGGAGAACCGGTTTGCTCTATAATACCATTGTGCAGAATAGAAATCGTATCAGCATACTCCATCACATCTTCCAAATCATGGGTAACAAAGATGCAATTAAGTCCGGTAGATCGAATAATGGAGAATACAAAAGAGCGAATGTCCTTTTTGATATGAGCATCCAGGTTGCTAAAGGGCTCATCGAGAAGCAGCAGGGAAGGCTTTGGAGCCATAGCACGAGCAAGCGCCACGCGCTGTTGTTCACCGCCTGATAATTCGTGAGGATACTTAGAATGATGCATCTCTAAACCCATCAACGCGAGTAATTCCCGTACTCGCTCCTGCTTGTTCGCCCTCCCCGACAACCCAAAGCCAATGTTTTTAGAAACGGTTAGATGAGGGAAAAGAGCAAAGTCCTGGAATAGATATCCGATGTTTCTTTTTTCCGGGGCGATAAATACGCTGTCACTCACGATATCGCGATCATGAAGTGTAATTCGCCCGGAGTCGATGGTTTCAAGCCCAGCAATGGCTTTAAGAATGGTGCTTTTCCCGCTACCGCTTTTGCCTATGATTGCAGCGATTTGCCCGCTCTCTAATGATAAATTGACCCCCTGTAATACAGGCTGCTTATTCCGCTTGTAGGACTTATGCAGGTTCTCAATGTCAAGAATCATGAGCTAGCTTCGTATTAGCTTGTTCAAAAAGATAATAGGCAACAACCCGGCAGCGATAATCATTAACGAAGGAATCGCTGATTCGGCAATCCGTTCATCGCTGGCAAATTCATAGGCTTTAGCCGACAGCGTCATTACCCCATAGGGTTTTAGCAATAGGGTAATCGGGAGCTCTTTCATCACATCGACAAACACCAACAAGGCCCCACTCCACAGTCCTTTTTGTAATAACGGTATGTTAATAAAGAAGGTTCGCCTCCATTTCGACGCGCCCAACACCTGAGAGGCATGCGATACCGATTCCCCGACCTTCTTACTATTCGCCTCAATAGGGTTGTATGAAACGGCCATAAACCGGACGCAATAAGCCAGAATAAGCCCAACCAGCGTCCCATTGATTACAAAACCAATTCCTACTCCCGCATACTCTTGCATAAACCCGATCAGCCATTTATCAAACATAAGCCCCGGGATTATGATACCAACTGCAATGACTACACCTGGCACTGCATACCCTAATATGGCTACTTTGGATATGTTTTTAACGCCTTGAGACCGGCTCCAGGTGCTCCCATAGATAAGCAAGTACGAGATGCAAACGCATAATAACGCTGTAATAGTCGCCAGAAAAACACTATACCCAACAATCGAAAAATAGGAGCTATCTAAGACCTTGGACCAGGTGATCGATCCCCAATAGCTCATCTGCCCAAAAGGGAGCAAAAAACCAGCGGTGATAGGCGCCAGGCATAAAAGGACTAATCCTCCTTGTGCGAGAGGAAGCACGGTTTTACGCGGCATCGAGGTATCGCTTCGCCGCGTATCATACCCCTTTTTTCGGCGTTGGAAGCGTTCGGCAAAGATCAACAGGAGGACAAACAAGCACAATAATGCTGACAGGTATATCGACGTATCAGGTTCACCAAGACCAAACCAGGAGCGAAATATGGCTGTTGTGAACGTGGGTACACCGAAATAATAAGCGGCTCCGTAGTCGTTCAATACTTCCATAAGCACTAGAAACAATCCAGCGGCAATGGCTGGCCGGGCCATGGGCAGAGCCACCTTCCAGAAAACGCGTGCTTCGCCTGCCCCCAGCAGTAATGCCGTGCTCAACTGAGTACTCGACTGATTAAGGAAAAAGCTTCGCGTAGTCACATAAACATAAGGGTACAGCGAAGAAGCAAGAACAAAGGACAGTCCCCAGATATTCATTATATCGATCCTGCCGGCACTGCTCGTCACATCTCCAGAAGCGATGATTTGCTGGATTAATCCACCGTAATCAAACAACCCGGCATAGGCATAGGCTGTGAGATAGTTAGGGATAGCCAGGGGTATTATCAAAAGCCATTCAAGTGCACGCCTGAACGGAAACTCGTATCGGGATACGATCCATGCCGGCCCAATGCCGAAAGCCAGGGCAAGGCCTCCAGAACACAGGGCCAGAATGCAAGAATTGATTACATAATCGGCGAGTAGAAATTCAACGATATGCCCCCAACTCTCCCCAGGCCCTTCGAAGAGCTTGAGCAAAATGGTGAGTATAGGAATGGATAGGCCGGCAACCAGAATAACGATTACTGCAGCCCACCCAACATCTACTTGCTTTATATAATATGCGACTCCTCTCGGAGAGAACAGACTGTTTGTTCGTTCCGCGGCTTTATTTCCAGCCCACTTCATCAAATATCAGGACCGCACTCTTGTTGTACTCACCCAGTTTGGATAGCTGTAGCTGATCTCCCTTAAACTCACCCCAAGAAGACAATAACTCAGAGGGTGTAACCGTCGGGTTGACCGGGTATTCATGGTTTGCCGCAGAGAATGTTTTCTGCGCCTCTTCACTCGTAAGAAATTCGATAAATCGGATGGCTTCGGCCTTATTTGGCGCGTAGGTAGCAACGCCTGCTCCACTTACATTTATGTGCGCCCCACGGCCATCCTGGTTAGGAAAGAAGATGCCAATTTTTTCGCCTACACGAACCTCTGTAGAATCACTCGAGTTCAGCAGGTGACCTACATAATATGTATTCACAACAGCAACATCGCCTTCTCCTGCAACCAGCGCTTTCATCTGGTCTCTATCATTCCCCTGAGGATCACGGGCCATGTTGCCAACCATTTCCTCGGCCCATGACCTGGCTGCGTCTTCACCAAGATTCGCGATGATAGAAGCCATCAAGGATTGGTTATAGATGTTGCCAGACGACCTGATTAAGACTCGCCCTTCCCATTCAGGACCAGCTAGCGCTTCGTAGGTAGTTAACTCGGAAGGATCGAATCGATCTTTATCAAAGACAATCACTCGGGCGCGTTGAGTTAACCCATACCAGTACTTTTCGCCATCTCTTAGATGGGCCGGCACATTTTCATCGAGGACCTCAGAAGAGACTGACTGCAACAGACCCTTTTCGTTGGCCCGCTCCAGGCGCCCTGCATCTACCGTAATTAATACGTCTGCAGGAGATTGCTCTCCTTCATTCTCCATTCTTAATAATAGCTCGTCTGCACTGGCATTAACGACATTAATATTTATATCGGTGTCCTCAGTGAACTTTGCAAATAAAACCTGATCGCTTTCATAATGCCGGTGCGTGTATACGGTTATCTCAGAGGCCTCGTCAACAGCTGCTTGTTGAGCCGTATCCGTTTCACAACTAGAGAGAAGAATGAGAATTAATACACTAAGTTTTACAAAGGGTGAGTTCATTTATGTGATGGTTTGTTAAGTATTCTGCCCTGTTTGACCAGAGAAGATCGGATAAGTTTTCTTTATTTAGAATAAATCTAAACTACAACTTTACACATCTTGGATCAAACGTATCACGTAAAGGGGATTTGAATTTTATTCAGTATTGATGTAAAAAAGGGGCAATTTTGAGCCTAATCGCTAAAGTTTATCCTTTTCAAGCCGATACAGTCTATACACCTATTGGAATTAACGTAAACCGGTAGTTGCCATGGAATATACAACGCTTGAAAACATAGGCATAGCTTCTAAAGAAATCCCAAAAGACACTGAACAGCCTGAACGTGAAGAAACAGGTACTGAACAGGAAGAGGAAGAGCAAGAAAGAGAGACGTTCCTTCAGCTTATTTATATGAGTGCTGCCACAGTATCATTTACTGAGCAAGACTTAGCCGAACTTCTCAGTATAGCGAAAAGGAAAAATGAAGAGATTGGAGTCTCAGGGCTCCTGATTTTTCATGAAGGGTCTTTTCTTCAGGTACTTGAAGGACCGGAAGAAGCAGTAGTAGAAACCTATGACCGTATCGCTGAAGACCCGCGCCATACAGAAGTAGGTTTATTGTTGAAACAAGAAGTCCTTGCCCGAAGCTTTGGCAATTGGGAAATGGGGTATGTAAATACCAATGCCTCCAAGTTTAGTAGAGATGAGGGATTTATCGATTTCTTCCGTCGCGGCTTTTCCCTACCCGTCATGCGAGCCGATAAAAGCATGATTGGCAAGGTCCTCCGGGAGTTTAAGGAAGAAGGAAAGTGGCGCTCAGATATTTCGTGATGCCTTTTCTTGTCATCCCGTTGGAGCAGAGCGATCGAGGAATCTGTGCATGAATCATGCGCAGATGTGATTGCAAAGCATAGATCTCTCCACAAGGTCGAGATGACAAGGTTTGGATTATTCTTACACCTATGTATGCCGAAGCACAAGCTCAACGGTCTGTCCCTTTGGCAACACATAATGTTGAGTATCCCGCCCTGCATATCTATTCCGGTGCTCAAGGGTGACGGCTTCATCGGAAGACAACACGAGGTAGCCGTCTCCGTTCGCTGGAGTTTGTATTTGCAGGGTGCGATTCCCTCGTAAGCCGCTAGACGTAAGTGTTATGGGCCCGACTCTGGTCTGGGCCTGTACACGAAGCGATGATAAATCACCTAATTGCGGCTTTATTTCATATTCTGCATAACCGGGTTTTACGGGTTTTAACCCCATAATGCCCATGTATAACATATACAATGGGGCAACAGGTGCATGACTCCACTGATCTCGGGTATCATATCTTGCATCCCAGCCCTCAGATAGGGTATTGTTTTCATGTACGGACCGCATCTTTCCCCACCGGTCACGCAATTCATTAATCACGACCTCTCCCCTTCCGCCTGCTGTTAATCCCCACAACCGCCAACCGGCATTCGCAGGATAGGACAATCCCACTGCATCAGGCATCTCCTCTAAGAGCCGAACGGACTCTACGATTCGATCTCCAGGGCACATCCCATACATCACCGCCGTGGCCAACGAACGGTCACAAAACAGGGGATCCCGTTCTTCGAAGAGCCAGGGTTGATTGACTACAAACGTATGAAGGGTACGGCTCCAAAAATAGCCAACAGCGACATCTTGCAATGCTCGCCCAAACTGTTCAACGCGGGCAGCTACCTCGTTTTGATTGTGCGCCCGGCATAAGGGGGCCAATGCATACTGAAGCATTGCAGATGCATACATGTTAAAGACACACTGCTTGTGCCGCTGCTTTTGATAAGCATCTCTATCAATCCAAACGGTGGGCGTCCCCAGGTTTTCAACCGGAAGCAATCCATCTTCCCTCCTGATCGATTGCAGGTATTCAGAAAACCGAACCAATCGAGGATAGGCTTCTTCCAAAGCGGTGAGGTCACCGGAGTAGAGGTAATAATAATACGTATCAAAGACGTGCCCTATCCCGTGGTCCAACAAGGGCCCCCAGGGAGTCAACTGCAGTTCACGCTGCGCGATACGAGCCAGCCGATCGTATGCCGGCCAGCAGTCTAAGAAATAGCCGGCATTGGTGAGGCCCTGCCCAAAGGTATCCACGTACCGGGCAATCTGCTGGGTCTCGCCAAAGGCATGGTAAATAGCATGAATCGTATGCCCGATATCTCCGCTGTATTGCTGCCGTTCCCGCCCCATGCAATCGACGATGGTATCCTGTGCACAGTTATTTAATGTATTGATGGACGCGTGCCATACCTTCTGGATGGTTTCATCCGAACAGGAGAACTGCGGAATGGCTTGCCACGGATAGACCCGCCGCCGAACGCCCACTTTTTCCACTACTGCCGTTCCTCTACCCTTTCGAATATGCAATTGAAGCCATCGAAGGGATTCGTAGTCAAACGCCTCAAAGGTATTTGTGCCCTCTTTACAGATGAACCGGCTCCAGGAATGAAATCGTGTATTGAGTAGTGCAGGGCCTCCAACCTGGTGCCCTTCCTGGACCATTACGTCAATAATGGTCCCTTCAGGCGCTGTGATCGTGAAGTAGGGCCACCCTACGATTTGCTCTTTGAATTCGAACGTAAGTGCAATTCCATCATCACCCTGCAGTGCCACATCCCACACCAACGGCCCACTCTCTCGCGCTCCTGCATAGGACTCTGCCGAGAATGCATTCGGCGTCAATGATTCGAAATATTCTTCTGCCGGACGGTGCCAGCGGATGCGCTTTGTTTCTCTCAGGGTCACTTCTTCTATCGGTACCTCTGTCAACAAAGGCACACTCCTTTTGCGTAGCTGGGTGAGTTCGGGATCTCCACTGCTTGACGTCAGGTAATCCCGCCCGCTCGTGCTCAATGCCGGGTCGTAGGCATTCCCCTCCATCTCCATGGCATCCAGCCAATCAGAACCCGGTTGATACGCTGCAGTGAGACAACCGTGTGGGTATAAACGCGCATCAAACTCCTCCTGAAACGCTCGCAGATACCACCGCTTATACTGCCCAGGCCTCCAACTCCGAGCAAGGTGACTCTTCCAGGACGCATCCGAGACGATCCGTTCTACCTGCCCGTCTTGGTGCGTGATTTCGAGGTAGAAGATAAAGCCGGCTTTGCCGATCGGCCATGTACCGTCCCCCTGCCCGAAGTACAGCACTTCTGCTCCAATCGTATTGGTGCCATCCATCAAGTGATCAGTCAGATCAATAGGGTCTGCTTCAGCAAACCGAGGATCCGACGGCGCCGGCCCCCACTGTACCCTGCCCCCATTCACATGCAACCGATACCGGCTGTCGCCCAAAATCCATCCCCTGGCGGAAGCAGGTTTGGC
>JAHQVL010000179.1 GCA_019634345.1 Rhodothermaceae bacterium | reverse complement strand
CTCTCCGTATTACTTACGCAAAACTGTCATGTTATTCAAAAGGAAAAGCGGGAAAGAAAATTCTAATGGTACCCGAAGAAGCTGGGGTAGCAAGGACAGAGTGCGGCCTGTTGAAGACGAACTTAATCCTTCTACTGAGGAAAAAGGACCGATTGAAGTGAAAGAAGATCAGGCTGGAAGATTAACCATTGAACAATCCGCTAAAGATATTGAGACTGGCAATTTAGACGATACGCGGCGGGCGGTTGCTCAGCGCCGTGCTTCTAAGAAATTGTCCTCTATTGATTGGGATATTGCTGCTAGAGAAGAAATTACTGCATTACTCAATGGAGGCATCCAAGAGCCGGAGAGTCAAGAAGGCGCAGATAATGATCTTGAGGTCGTGCGGCGTGCTATTGCTAAAAGAAAGTCTCAAAATGGAACGCATGATGGAGGCGAAGTAGGTCCTGGTAATCAAATCCAACATAATTCTGGATTACCGGAGAATGATGAGGAGCAAAATGATCAAGGGCCACGTCTCGATTGGTTGGTTGATTTCATAGCGGAAGAACCAACTCCGAAGCCCAGTGGCGATCAGCCCGCAGATACTCTCTCTAATGGATTTCCAGCAACAGGTAACAGCCCTTCATCCTCTGATTTAGATTCCTTTCAGTCTGGCACTAATGGCCAGCATACTGGCGCGAATGGGATCCGTGATTTTGATAAACCTGAGGCAAAAGCTTCCTTCAATTCATCACCAGTTAACCCCTTTGAGACGGAAGGAAACGGGAATGAATCCGCATCATTTTTGCCTGATTTGACGATTGGTGATGGTTTTGGTGGAGTGAAAGTAATTAGACCAGAGGGCGATCGGGACGAATCGAGGCCTTCGCAAAAGCCTGTGAGCGATGAGCGAACTTCCTCAAAAGAAGCCTTAAGAAAATCTCCTTCTTCCAAGGGGGCACCTACCGCTCGCAGAGATGGTCAAGATCCTAAGCTACCTAATAAGGTCCAGCAAGGAGGTAAGCAAGCCTCTCAGCCGAGACCTGACAAGCCTGTTGCATCTCCTGGAAAAGGGAGTGGGGTCGATCTTGATTCTATAAAAACTAAAGACCGTGTTGTTGGGCTTCTTTTGAAGAAGCAGGTAGTAACTATGAGCCAGGTTTATGAGGCTCAAAAAATCAAAGAAAGAGAGAGTTTAAAAGAGGCTCTGTGGCGCATTCTTGTTGATCTTAATGGTGTTGATAAGGATGCAATTTATGAGGAAGCTGCGCGGATCTATGCATTTCCAATTGCAGATGTAGAAGGAAAGCTTGATGCAAAATTTGTTCGTTCTGTTTTAGAGACATTAACTGAAGAAAATAGAGACCTTCTTCTCAGTCTTCACCTTGTGCCTTATGAGTCAGAGACCGAAGATATGAGTGGGGGCGTTAAGCTCGCTTTTATAACACATGACCCTATGCGTGCAGAAGTGCGAAGGGTTATGAAAGAGCTTAAGCTCGATCGGTTTGATTTGTATTATGCCCCGCAGTCAGATGTAATCAGTATCATCAATGAAGCGTTTCCTCGTAAAAATGAATACATGGAGCGCTTGACTGAGGATCCAATGGCATTCGATTTAGGGATGTCTTATGAGGATGCTGATCTAATCGATGAAGATGCGTTAGAGGCAGAGATTAGTCGCTCGTCTCTTATTAACCTGTTTGAGGCAACTCTTGTTGAAGCGGTAAGACAAGGAGCGTCTGACGTTCATATCTATCCTAATGCTAAGAAAAAAGTAGAAATACACTTTAGAGTTGACGGGCGCCTAACTCTTTGGCATACAGAACATAAGGTTCATCCAGAAGCACTTCTTGCTGTTATTAAAGACAATGCAATGAATGTGGATAGGTTTGAGCGGGATGCTGCGCAGGATGGATATATCCAGAGATGGATCGATGACGTACTCATACGTTTTCGTGTATCAGTGTTGCCTATTGCGAACATTAGCCATGAAATTCGATCTGAGAGTATCGTTATTCGTGTTCTTGATGATCGAAAAGTTATTCGGGACCTGAGAAAGCTTGGTTTGCTCGATGAGGCAATGGAAAAGTTTGAGCAAGCAATTTCTCAGCCTCATGGGATGGTAATTCTTACCGGGCCAACAGGTTCTGGTAAGAGTACTACGCTTGTTGCTGCTCTACACCAGGTAATTACAGGTGAAGTAAACGTACTGACAGTGGAGGATCCTGTAGAATATATTATTCCAGGTGTTCGCCAAATTAAGCTTAATTATAAGCTTGAGTTGGAAAACGCCTTGCGGGCGATTCTGCGTCATGACCCTGATGTTGTTATGGTTGGTGAGATGAGGGACCGAAAAACTGCTGAGTTGGCTATTAAACTTGCGAATACAGGCCATTTGACCTTTTCAACACTTCATACCAACGATGCACCCAGCGCTATCAGCCGGCTTTACAAGATGGGTATTGAGCCCTTTTTGATTGCTTATGCCATTAACCTGATAGTTGCTCAGAGATTGATTCGGCTTCTGTGTACTAATTGTAAACAACCCGAACTTGATCCTGACCCAATTATGTTGGAGAAATTGGGCTTTACTAAAGAGGAAATTTCTAGCAATACTATTTACGTTCCAGGTAAAGATCCTCAGTGCCCTGTATGCAAGGGGGTTGGTTATAAAGGACGACGCGCTGTAAGTGAAGCTCTCTATTTCTCCCGCGAAGTACGGCATATGATTGTTGAAGCTGACAAAATGATTGATGAGGGAGCTATTAAGGATCAAGCTGTTAAAGAAGGGATGATGACGCTTAGAGATTCCGCAAGAGAAATTGTGAAACTAGGCCAAACTTCTGTTCGTGAAATGATTCGGGTTGTTACGACTGAAGGCTAAATCTTGCACGCCTATAAAGTCCTTAATGACCTGCCTGGTTTTATAAGTTAAACTAATTAGTTCTGGCTGAACCCATTTAGTTAATTGAAAGGTAATTTTTACCTGGATTTGAATACTCACTTGCTTAGTATCAAGAGTCTTACGAGCTTTACGTTGGAAACATACGTTTTCCGAGTGAATTTGCTACGATTAAATGCTCCACAAGTGATGGTAAGTTAGCCTTAGTTGTTTTATTTTTACCTTTCTATCGCTATCACCTCTTGGTTGCTTTCTTGATTCCTTCATTTTGTTACAGTTGAGGTTTTGTATTGAATCCTACAAGCAATGATATCCGTTGGGACAGAGGTCCTCGTAAAGAAGGGGCTGCTAAAGCACGCGTCAAAGTACCCCTGGCGCCTCAGCCGCCCAAAGTCTGCCAAATCATCATTGATTCTGTTCCTAAAGCAGTCAAGGGTATTGACAGGGTACGGTTTTTAAGTGAGCACGTAATGGCCTTGCTTGACAAGGATAGAGCAATTCTTAGGCAGCACGTTGAGCATTACATTAAGCACATGCTGAAGATTGGCGCGAGTGATATTGATGCAGGTGGCTCTTCAAGTAATGGATATATTTGGTACAGGGTAGACGGCAATAAAGTGCCACACAAAGAGATGGGCAAGATAGAAGCAGATCTTGCTGATATTCTTCTGCTCAACATGTTGTCGGAGAGCCAAATAGATCTTCTATTTAAGCGGTCTGCTGTAGACTTTTCATATCAGCTATTTTTGGAAGGAAAAAGGGATAGACGCTTTCGTGTAACGATCTATTTTGATTATGGACACTTAGCCCTGAACATTCGAGCCATTGAAGATAAGCTGAGAACGCTTAGCTCTCTGAAATTTCATCCGATAATAGAGAATGGATTGATGTTTCGGCACATCAGGGATGGGCTGACACTTGTAACTGGAGTGACCGGTTCAGGTAAAAGTACTACCCTGGATGCAATTATCGATGCCAATAATAGTGACGTAAACTCTCATGTAGTTATCATCGGTAATCCGATTGAATATATGCATGAGTCTAAACTTTGCATTATCAGGCACAGAGAAGTTGGCCGGGATGTGGGGACGTTTAAAGATGGTGTCGTCCAGGCGTTACGTCAAGATCCCGACATGATTGTTATTGGTGAGATGCGCGATCCATCTACGATATCCGCAGCTCTTGAAGTAACTGATTCGGGCCACAAAGTCTTCTCAACACTGCATACCAGTTCTGCGGTAGAGAGTATTGATCGTATCATCGCCGAATATCCAACCGATGAGCAAGACCGTGTTAGAAACAGGCTTGCAGATGTTCTTAGATGTATAATCTCTCAAAAACTCTGTCCTAAAGTTGGTGGAGGACGTATTCTTGCAAAGGAAATTCTTTGGATGACGCCATCAACAAGAGCTGCTATCAAAAACAATAATGTTGGTGAAATATACCAAATGATGTGGGAAGGAGGCAGCCAGGGGCAAATTACAATGGAGCAGGATCTGTATCGATTGATGCAGCAGCGCTTCATTACACCTGAAACTGCAATGCACTACTCGAATAATAAGCGTAGATTTAAGCAATTAATTGCAGGTGGGGGTTGATATTATTTTAGCGAAGACATTCTTGATGAATTCTGCATCGCTGATATACACAGGTTAAATGTATGCAAAGCAAAAGATCCTCAGATCTCATTCTGGGAGTTATGGTTACAGGCCGGATGCTCCACGCAGTCTTGGTGCAGCAAGAAGCTCAAGGACCTAGAATTCTTAGACGCTTTACAAGACAACGAGTAACAAGAGCCTCCCAGTCGGGAATGCTAACCAATGTTCCAGAGCTTCAAGAAGAAGCAGCTGGTGATAATGACTTTACAATTCAGTTTGGCGATGGGACGGAAAGTGGTAATAACCTTTTTCTGAGTTCTGAATTTAGTGGAGTTTCAGGCTTTATGGAGTCTGAGGATGAACTCAATACTGGGGTTGGCGCCAATTTTGTTCTTGAACTTGGTGATATCCTCGCAGAATGCAAGGACACGGGGTATGAAGACCCTATCGTAGCTTTTTGTGCTGATTCTGCAGATGTGATGCATGTTGAATTACGTGTTCCTGAATCGGATAAGAAGTCGGGAAAAGCTAAGACTCAGGAAGAAAACCCCACATTTAGAGTTGATCAGTCCGAGAGGCCTGCATTAATCAAACTGTTAGGCGAGCAGTATCAAGGCGGATTTGAATCAGATCGTGTTGGTTTTCTAAGGATGACGAACATTGAATCTAGCGAGTCGCGATATCTAGCTGTATTTCCCAAACAACGGGATTCTGTTATAGCTACGCTGTTAGCAATGCGTGAACAGCAAAGTATGCGGTTGCCAACAGTTAGGGTATTGGATGCGGAAGCGCCTTTGTATCTCGGTTTGGCTAGATCTGTCCTTAGGAGTACAGCTTCTGCTCAATCTGATCCACTCAGGACGCACTCATTGGTTGTTAGGGCAGGTATTGAAGATACGTTGGTTCTGTTTATGAGAGCAGGTAAGCTGCTACATTATGAGAGCCTGAGATCTCTGACTGCATATGAATCCCCTGAAACGATATGTAGTAGGGTTCTATTGCAGCAAGATGAGCATGGAATAAATGATGTTCAATATGTTTTTCTTCTGAGTGAAGAGCGTGAAGAAGAACTCATTGAAAGCTTTGAAATGTTCTTCCCTGATTCACACGTCTCTTCGCTGAGGTACGTTATCGATGAATTAGGAGAGCTTGGACTTGATGAGGCTAATACAAGTGCTATAGTTGGCGCAGTTGCTGCCGCTTTGCGACTTTCGCCAACTGGGCAATTTGAAGGGGTATTTGATGAAATCAATCTCATGCCCAAGCGCCTCATTAAGCAGCGGTTTAAAATTCCTATTACATGGCATGTGCCAGCTTTAGGCTTTCTAATAGGTTTGACGGTCCTGTTTTTCATGTATCGATATTTCACGATCGAAAAAGAGATCGATGGGTACATTCAGAAGCTAGGTACCTACCCTCCCGAGATTATGGAGGCTGACTCTCGAACTCTCCAGGCAAGGATTGACAGTTTCGATGCTGTTACTACATCATATTTGAAGGCTCTTGATGTGCTCGATGATCTTTTGCTTGGAAGTGATAAGTGGAGTCGTACTCTTGAGCATGTTTCGAACGCAACCTCTTCTGTTCGAAGTATTTGGATAGACAACTGGAGGCCAGAAGGAGAGCAACTCATTATAATGGGAAATGCTACTTCTCGTGAACGTGTAGTAACACTCGCTGAGAGATTAAACGGAGATATTGAGTTCCTGAACTACTCTGAGATCCGTGAAGCTGAAGTATTTAGTTTTCAAATGAGAATTCCTCTATTGATTGATTTACCTGAAGCTGCGATCTACCTGAGGCAACAAGTGGCAGACATAGAAAATGATGAAAATGCAGATCCTTCAGGTGCAGATACTTCAATAGTCGTTAACAACAATAGGCCATAAATAATAAACATGTCAAAAGTTGGCTATAGTGTACTCGTAATGATTGCCTTATGGGCAATATCTATTGGGATTGGGATATACGTGCTGAGAGCTAAAAACGTAGATCTAGATCATGCAATGAGAGCTGAAAAGGTAGCTAGGCTAAAAAAAGCCGAGCTGGATGAACTTTTTTTGCAAGAAACAAGATCTGAAAGTGCTGCAAAGGATGCTACGAGACGTTGGTTTGCAAGGTATAAAGTAATCCCCGAAGAGTTACGCAGTCCTGAAGTGATTGGGTATTTAAATCAATTGACTCAATCTGGATTCAAGAACTTTGATGTCCGATCTACTGGATCCAAAGTAGCCGAAGATTATAATTATCATACGTTTGCTGTTGAAGGAAGAGGCTATTTCTCAAGTTTATATAGCTTTGTATGGGATATAGAGAATAATAGGAATTTTTACCGGATCGAAAATCTAACACTTGACAACATTGACCTCATCACGGAGGATAAGCAAACAGGTAAGCCAAGGCTTCAGATCATGGTTTCTTTCCACATGAATCTAAGTGCATATTTCTCAGGAACAGAAGGAGTTAGTGCGCCAGAAGATCTATTTGCAGAACTCTTGGAAGGGGAATCTTTGCCTAGTGGTTGGTCAAGCGATCTCCCCCCTGTGCCCAAAGATATACTTCCAGATGAATCGCCTGCCATCAATCCATTCTACCCAGGGATTTTGACCAGTATCCCACCGAATACAGATGGATTACTTGAAATCGAGCATACGAATACCGAATTGATATCTATAGTGGGAGGTAAAGCAGTATTTAAAGATCCAACTGGATTCAGATCGCTTGGTCCTAACGATCGAATTTACCTCGGTAAAATAGTTGAAATAGATCCCGTTGAAGGTAGAGTTGTAGCTAGGCTTAATAAAGGTGGGATAATTGATGAAGTGGTAGTATATCTGAACGATCAAGGAGCTTTTCGACAAGCAATTGGTGGAACTGTACTTTCTCCAGCAGGTAATTGGTAGGGTTTTTGAGAGATTAGTTATTAGTAAAATAGCCCTTGCCTAACATACATTTTATTTATAGCAATTTTTTAGGATTCAGTTGCAAATCTTAAAATCATTTCCATTTAACTGGTTTGTGACATCTGAAGAGCATGATGAAGCTGAACATACAAAGATCAAGAAACTGGGTATATCTAAGTATTTTTATTCTAGTAGTAAGTTTTTCTTTTGCAGAACTCGCCTACTCACAACGCCCTCCACGCCAAATAAGAACATACGTTCCACCTGATCAACTCGTCTCTTTTAGACCGGAAATGCAGTTCGATCAATTTTTGGAGTTCATTAATCCGATTTTTGAGCGCGTTACTGGAAAAACGGTTATCGATCCCGAAGCCCGTCAAGAACCTATTGGTATTACCATTACCAGCATGCAGTTTTTTGATGCATTAGAATTTGTGTTGGAAGTAAAGGGATTAACCTATAGGGAGACGGATAAATATTACTTAGTTGAGGTGGCTCAAGGTGCCCCTTCTGTTGTTGTTGCTGATCAGGGTACAGGGCAGGCTCCTGCGGGAATTACAGTACCAGCCACTTCAAATACAAGAGAAGTTCAGATCAACGCTATACTATTTGATGCAGATTTGACCAAAACATTGGAATTGGGTGTTGACTGGAGCGTTTGGTTTGGTCCTAATGCCGGCGGTGGCGGTGGCGGCGGTGCTGGTGGTGGAGCAGGTGGAGGAGGGGCTGGAGGGCAAGGTACCGGTTCTCAGGTTCCTCAGCTCTTTTTGAATACAAGAGAACTCTTTGAAACAGTTGAAGATTTCATTGTTGGTCCTGACCAGATTGGGATTAATGCTCTCGCACAGTTACTTAGAGTATTTGAGTCCGAAGGCCTAGGTAAAACTATTGCTAATCCTCAAGTTACCGTTCAAAGCGGACAGTTAGGAAATATTCAAATAGGTTCTGACGTTCCTGTTCAACAAAGGGATTTTGCTGGTAACACGATCACCCAATTCTTTCAAACTGGGATCATCATAGATGTTACTCCAACAGTTATTCAAGAAACGATAACTGATTCGTTAAATGGTGGGGCGAATATTATAGAGTTTATTCATCTTGATGTTAGTGTGGAGAACTCGCAGGGGCGACCAACTGCTGCTGGTACGGTCATTGATAGAAACAGAGCTGATACTCAAGTGCTTTTACTTGATGGTGAGCAGACGCTTATCGGTGGACTTTATTCAACTGATGAAGGTATTTCTCGAAGAGGGATTCCTATCCTAAAAGATTTACCCCCTTGGTTTTTCGGGTTAAGGTATCTGTTTGGATATAACCGTACGGATATTACTCAAAGAGAGCTCTTGATTATTCTTCAAGCAAGGATACTAGATCCTCTGAATGTTCGTACTCAACGCCCCTTCCAGGACCAGATACTGGAAAGACGAAGACGACAACTTGAGGAAGATTTACGAAGAGTTGATCCTCGAACCCTTGAAGAGATCGATTATCCTGCGGACAAAAATTAAGATTTACAATAGGGATAATATTTCTAAAGGTAATGCGGTTTGAGATCGCATTACCTTTTTTATTCACAAAAGTTTGTAATCATTTGCAGTTGCATCAAGTATCATTGAAAATGATCATTACATATAGAGAATATGAAGGTCGAAATAGAAGAGGTTTACTATATAGCGCGTTTGGCGCGATTGCATTTATCTGAAGATGAAGCTAGCACTGTTTCTGAGAAGTTGAGCAAGATTCTTGATTATATGACTAAGTTAGAGTCTATAGAGGTTGAGTCTGCATCCATTGATGAATCTGCTAACGTGGTAGAAAAGGTATTACGCCCTGATCAGCTTTCTCGGCGAATCTCGCACGAGGAAGCATTGAGTCAGTCCCCCGACCCAGATAATAATTATTTCAGAGCGCCTAAAGTCATTGGTTGATATTTAGAAGATGTATTCTGCCTAACGATCCTGAAATTACTAATCTCTATGCGTGTACTTACTCTTGTAGGTGCCAGGCCCCAATTTGTGAAGGCTTCAATGCTTTCAAGAGCATTCAGGAAGCAGGATGTAGAGGAGATCCTGGTGCATTCCGGTCAGCATTATGACAAGAAAATAAGCCAGGTTTTTTTTGATGAGCTCGGTATACCCCAACCATCGATCAATCTCGGGGTTGGATCTGCACCCCACTCGATGCAGACAGGAACTATAATGGTAAGTCTTGAGGCTTTCTTAGAAAGCATTGATTCGATCTCTTGTTTGCTTGTTTATGGTGATACCAATACCACTCTCGCGGGAGCATTGGTCGCTGCAAAGATGAATATTCCTTTGGTCCACGTTGAAGCAGGATTACGATCGTTTAACTCTGCGATGCCAGAAGAGATTAACAGAGTCATCACCGATAGATTGTCAAACTTGCTATTTTGTCCTACACAAACGGCTATTGATAATTTAAGCAGGGAAGGGATTGACAATGGAGTGTACTTGGCTGGAGATGTAATGTATGACGCAACCATTCATTTCGCCAAACTAGCTCTAGAAGGAAAAGAAGACTCAAGTAATAATCCTTTTGAAAGTGGGCAATACTATTTGACAACAATCCATCGCCCATCGAATACGGATAACCCTGAGATGCTCTCAAGTATCTTGGATGTTCTCAATGAACTTGACTGTCCTATATTGTTTCCTGCCCACCCAAGGACAAGAGCAATACTTGATAAATTACAGAAGATCCCACCACGAGTAGCTATCATTGAACCTGCTACATATCTGCAAATGTTGACGATGATACAAGAGGCAAAAGCAGTAATTACAGATTCTGGGGGAATTCAAAAAGAATCATTTTGGTTGAAAAAGCCATGTGTCACATTAAGAAGTGAAACAGAATGGCTAGAAACCCTTGCAGGTGGATGGAATAAGTTGGTGGGCTCAGATCTGAATCTGATCCATGAATTTCTCAGCAATGCACCTTCTAAAAACAAGTCTCAGGTTCCTTTCGGGAAACCAAACAAATCGACTATTGCCTCAGAGTTTATAGCAAATACGATGTCGGATTACTTCGGATAGAGTCAATCGTAGTAATTCTTTTAGTCTGAAAAAGAAGCATTTTCCCATCCCATATTAATGTATAGGTTAGGGAGCGCCTGTTGAAGTTCTGCAGCTCCTCCTGGTGTAACGTTCGTTTGCCAAAGATAAAGAGACTTTAGATTACCTAAGTTTTGGAGATGGGAAAGGCCTGCATCAGTGATTGACGTGCCATATAGATTAAGGTACTCGAGATGCTCTAAATCACCTAAATGAACAAGACCATCATCCGATATTGCCGTCTTTTCAAGGTGTAGCTTTTTCAGATTTTTTAGCTCTCCAATGACCTCTAGTCCCTCGTCTGTTACACCAGTTCTCCCAAGGTCTAACCATGTAAGTTGTTCTGACAAAGGTAAGAGAAGGTCCAAGTCTTCATCGGAAAAACTATCCGCTACATTGAGAAATTGAGCTTGTAGCAGATTAGTTTCTTGGGAGAGAGGTTGGATTAGTACTCCTAGGTTGGAAACTGCAGACAATGCTTCGGGGTTTGGCGGTGGGACAGCCAAGGCGAGTGCTGCTTCTTGTGCCTCTTGAGACATTCTATCAAAAACAGATTGAATATCTTCGGTAAGATTCATCTCACCTACAGAAGATTCAAAAGGAGCCCCTTCGTTAATCCACCATTCAAGAATACGAATATAGTCTTCTGATAAGGGTTTTCTTCCATCTGGTGGCATATGATCATCATGATCGGGTGCCAGTCTTAATCTACGGGTCAACTCACTTGTAGTAGCATTGCCCACCTCGATGATCGAGCCACTTTCTCCGCCGCTGAGTATTGCAGCCTGGCTAGTTAAAATGAGATCTCCTTTCTGTTTGTTATCGTTGTGGCACGTTGTGCATTTTGACTCCAAAATAGGAGAGACTACATTATCAAATACATGCGCTTCTTCTATATTTGTAAGTAGGATTTGGTCACTACCGGTTTCTCTAGGGGGGATTCCAAGCCATGAACGAGCAGGCTCAGGCATATAACTTGTCAAGTAATCAGATCCATGTGTTAGCGAGCCCCCATAGTGGCTAGCAAAAACAAGAATTATACACGAGGTCGTAAGGATAGACGAATAAATGAGTCTCGCTTGTTTCTCTGTTACTCCTAGTGATTTTCTCTTGTAGAAGTAGGCTAAGCCTGCCGTTACCATTACTCCTATTCCTAACCAACGGTGCCAGAAGAGGGTTGAACCTCCATAGTCGCCACCCAAAGACAATAAGAGTCCTGCGAATACCGCAATAATTGAGCTGAGGAATCCCAGTAGAAGAACAAAAGAGGATGCTGGTTTTAGGTCTGCAAAACGTTTCAATCGAGATGTTACCTCAATCAGAAGGGCCAGCAATATAAAGCTAATTGGGAGATGAACGACTAGCGGGTGAAACCTTCCTAAAAAGATTACAAGATCAGGAGGTGACTCTGAGTCGATATTCAAGATTCTTGCTAACAAAGATTCGCTCTCTGAAGTCTCTTCTTGAAGGACATTTGAAAAGGCTTCACTACTGTAAACTGGGCTCGAAGAGGCAACTGATTGATCAGGAAGACTAATCAACAAAAGAAAAACAAAAAGAGCGATAGTCAATCTGATGATCTTAGAAGAACCTAAATGACGCATATGGAGGTAAAAGCGATTGATTAGAACACCAACTTGAGTTTATAATAATAAAAAAACATGCAAGGAGCGACTGATTATCTGAGCAGAGGAGAAGATTTTCTAACTGGGTATTCCTCAATTTTTTCCGCTTATCTCTATTTAGCCGAACCTGAATGAAAACGCATCATGTTTTTAGGCTGGTTAAGCAAAGTGGTATATATGCTCTTGGCAATATAGCAATCAAAGTAAGTGGCCTTTTACTGGCTCCTTTCCTGCTTGATACCACATACCTGAGTTTAGCTGAATATGGCCAATTAGGCGTCTTACTAATTTTTGCCCAACTTTCAATTCAAATGGGTGGATTAGGGCTCGGAACTGGATTGCTAAAATATGTTGGTAAAGAAGATCTTGCGGACCCCAATAATTTTTCTGCCTTTACTGCCTTTGTTGCTAGCATAGGTACAGCTATTGCATTATATATCGCATACTGGGCCTCCTCTGAATATCTTTCCTCACTTCTCTTGGGTAACGCATTAAAAGCATCAGTACTTAACTATCTCGGTCTGTATGTTGGCTTTAAAATTATTGGGGGAATTCCAATGATGCTGCTACGTATTCAGGAACGTGCAGGAGTCTATGCTGCTACAATCATTTTAGAGATGACGGCTCTGTTTGTGACAATATATTTCTTCTTAGTAGTAGAGCAGAGTGGCATTGAAGGAATAATTTTATCTTATGCTATTGCGAGTGGGTTAAGTGTGAGTATTGTAGTGGTTGCCGTTATCCTAAGAGTGAAAAGGAAGTTTGATGCTTCGCTGATTAAAATTCTAGTTCGTTATGGAATTCCTCTCGTATTTGTAGGGTTGGCTGGAATTATTCTGAATGCTGGCGATCGATTTATATTGAAGGCGATTACAAGCGATGAAGAAGTAGGAATGTACGAGTGGGCGGCGAGGATGAGTGGCGTCTTAAATTTATTCGTCGTTCAAAGTTTTCAGCTTGCGTTTACTGTAATAGGACTAAAGGCTTTGGGAAAAGGAGATGGCGCTTTTCATCGGCGCGTTTTCCGGCATTATGTAGTATGGTCTGGTTGGGCTGCTCTCGGTATATCGATTCTATCCTATGAATTGACTCTGCTGTTGAATGGGTTTGGAGCTAGCGAACATTATCTCAGAAGTACGCAGTTAGTGTTTCCTTTGTCGATCGGCATTCTAATTTATGGATTATTCGTAGTTATCAATAACATTCTTTATGCGACGTCCAAAACTAGTTTAATGTCGAGGAACGTAATTCTATCAGCATTATGCAATGTCGGATTAAATCTCGTATTAATCCCTCAATGGGGCGCAGGAGGCGCAGCAATTGCAACTGTGCTGTCTTATGCAATTCTTCTTGGGTTAACATGGCGGTCTTCCCAGCGTGAATTGACTATTGAGTATTCCTGGCATAATCTGGTTAAGGTGTTGGTACTTGTAAGTATCTTGTACACATTAAGCCAACTAGTAGTATATCTGGAATTCTCCCAGTTGCATTCTGTCAGGATATTGATCCTCCTTCTATACCCCGCCTTTGTAATTCTTTTCAGGATATACAGAACCGATGAAATAAAATTAGGGTTAAATTACGTGACAGACTTTATCAAACGGGGTAGTATAATTGGCTGATTCTACACATCCTGAACCTGAACGCTCAATTATTGAACGTTTAAATATCTTAAGAGACATTGATATAGATCAGAGAAACGACCTTGGTGATCAACCTAAGCACAAAGGGCTTAAAATTGCTCTATGCCTTATCTGCTCTTTGCTTCTTTGGGTTTTTAGCTCGATGAGTGAGATCTATAGCAAGATTATAGAAGTCGATACTAGAATCGAAAACTTGGCCAGTGAAGAAGCCTTTTTAACCCTTCCACCTGACAAGATTCAGTTACATGTCAAAGGAGAAGGATTGTCTCTAATACAACTCTACTACAATCCACCAAAGGTGGTTATCGATGCGTCTGATACAGAAATCAACCTGATCGATGTAGTTGCCCGAAACCTTCCTGCACCCATTCAGATTGAGAGAGTTACACCCCCTATTTTTATTCTGCAAAAAGAGGAAAGGATGGATAAGAAAATCCCCATTATTCTGAATGCAGATATTAATACTCCTTTGACGTATGACTTGGTGCAGGAGCCAAGTATTTTTCCGGATTCTGTCGTAGTTTCTGGCGCATCCTCGCTGATCGAGCAAATAAATGAATGGCCTACTGAGTTGTTTGCTGCCGAAGAAGTAAAAGATACGTTGAGCTTTGAAGTAAATTTAGTTGACTCTCTAAATGGTCTGGTTGACCTTTCAATTATGCAGACTCAACTCTTGCTTGTAGCAGAAGAGTTTACAGAAGGAGGGAGGGATATTGAAGTCCTAATCAATGATGTACCTTCAATTCAGGATTATGTGACACTCGATCCGCCTGTTGTTGAAGTTACATACAGAGTACCGCTATCCCAATACTATCTCGCCAATGATGCACGGGACTTCTTTTTGTTTGTATCGATTGATGACATTCGCGATGACACTACAGGCTATGTGACACCCCATTTGGAACTCCCTGAAGGGATTCTATTTCGGGATGTTAATATAGAACCAGACAAGCTGCGATACTATGACGTGCTACTGGATGAGTGAAGTAAATCGACAGACCGCTTCTAGTTGACCAACAGCTATTCAGTCACTCTCCCCCCAGAATTCAATTTTCAATATTTTTTGAAACTTTTGATAGAACCCATTCGTTATTTTTCGAGAGCACAAAACGGGTTAGTGCATTTAGTGGTATGTAGCAAATAACTGCCCTATACCCGATTCTTTCATTAAAATAACGAAGAAATGAAAGATACTGGAGAAGGGAGGTCAACCACCTATATTGATACTCCCAATGGGATAATCACTGAAAAAGGCACTTGGTTTAGAACAAGAGAGAACTCTCTAAAGGAATTTGCAGGTGAGTTGCTGGATCATGAATCTGTTAAGAAGCTTCTATCAAGTGCAGATTTGTGGTTATCTTTCCCTTCAAATCTTTCTCTTTGGTTGATTCCCATCGCTCTGTGGCAATTGAACCCATTCATTGCGACAGGCTCGATCTTACTCCTATACATGCTATTAAGAATATCTGGGCCTTTTTACACGAGCCACAGTTTGTCCTTTATCCCCTCTCTACTAAATCATCTTGGACTACAGGCAGTCTTATACTTTTTCTTTCTGACAATACTCCTTCAATCTGGCCTTTATTCAACAGCGATACTGGGGTTCATTTTATTTGTATTGTTTCGCTGGGGTGTTATTAAGAAAATGGCTGATCCCGTTGTAAATGCGGTTAATGGTAAGATATATAAGGTGAGTTATGAGGATAAGGTGCTAAGATCTGTGATTGTAAAGAAGAGCATGAAGTACCGTACTACCCTGAAAGAAGTCAATGATATCGAGTCGTCAGTTATGCGAAAAATTGTAGGGAGGCAATGAACACGCAGTTCGATTTAGAGACAACACTTTATGTGGTGAGGCATGGAGAAACTGAGCTTAATCGCAATCATATTGTTCAGGGGAGAGGGGTTGATGTCCCTCTAAACGAGAACGGTGTTTCTCAGGCAATGGCCCTTGCAAGGTTTAAGGATTGGGATATAGATGTAGCTTACTCAAGTACTTTACTTAGGGCAAAACAAACTGCCAGGATTATTTTGGATGGCAAGGATAATATACCGCTTGCATATTTAAGAGACCTTGAGGAAATGTCTTGGGGTATTTACGAAGGGATGCCACAATCGGAAAAGCGTAAAAGTGCTTTTGAAAAAATGAAAAACTCCTGGGCTCAAGGAGATTATGGATTCCGGATTGAGAAAGGCGAGACCTTAGTAGAAGTCCAAAAGAGAGGCATTAATGCGTTAAATCACATTGTGAATCGGCATGCTGGGCAAAAGATTCTAGTTGTAAGTCATGGTCGATTTATTCGTGTACTTTTGGCTTCTATACTTAAGGACTATGATCTTAGCCGCATGAAGGAATTAAGACAAGACAACACAGCGTTCAACCATATTGTATGTAAAAATGGACAATTCAAGGCAGAGAATCTTCAATGTGTGCTTCATCTCCGTGAGCATTCTAAAGCTTTGAATTAGTATGTGACTCTAGCCAACCCACTTTACAGGCATGGTGCATAGAAATAACGATACCAAAAGAGTAATTAACGCTGTTGGGACACAGCATGATCCAGTTTCCTTGCTTGCTGACAAAGTGCAGCAAGTGCTTGATTCAGATGAATCACCTGATTCAAATTGGAACGTTATGCGCGTTCAGGTTCAGCTTAGTACTATCGATCCATTTGAATGGCTGAACGTTCAGAAGAGCAACAAAAAGGTATATTGGAAAGGTCGAAATGAGCTAGAGTCGATAGCAGGCATTGGTTGTGCTGATGAAATCACAAGCTCAAGCACTGAAATTGATTACCTCAAGCAATTCAGTGAACGTTTTTCTAATGCTGGTACGTCTAGATATTTCGGCGGAATACGCTTTAATACTTCAGAGAAGCCTTCTGAAGAATGGACTGCATTTGGGAGTCACTCGTTTTTCCTTCCTCGTTTCGAACTTGTTTTAAATGAAGATGCTACATACCTCGTCTGTAACCTGGTATTGCCAAAGGATCGGCGAAAAAAATGGACGATCCTGAAAGAACTTTCTGAACTGAAAGTACCTCCTCACAACGTGCACAGAAATACGCAATTGCCGTTGACAAGGTTGGATCAACCCACTGAGCGAGCATGGTACCAGATTATAGAGGATGTTCTTAAAAGATTGAACCTGAATTCTAGTTTGGCGAAGGTTGTCATTGCTCGAAAGGTGACCTTTCGATTTAATGAGCAAATTGACAGTTTGGGCCTTTTCAAAAAACTGACCAAGATTACGCCGAAGCACTTCCATTTTTATTTCCAGTTTGGCGCAGACTCCATATTTATGGGGGCATCTCCTGAACGTCTTTATAAACGGGATGGGCGATATGTAGAAAGCGAGGCAATAGCCGGAACTGGGCAGCGCTCCACAAATGGCCAAGATGATTCTAAGTATGCTAATGCGCTATTAAGTAGCGAAAAAGACCAAAGAGAGCATGCGTTTGTTCGTGATGGCATCCTTGAGTCAATGAAAAGTCTTTGTACTAAGATGCAAATTGACCCCAAACCCACTGTCCTAAATTTAAGCATGGGGCGTCATCTGAAATCAAAGTTCTGGGGCGTTTTACAAGATCTACGCTCTGATATCGATATCCTGAAAAACTTGCATCCTACATCTGCGGTAGGAGGCTTTCCAACTCAAGAGGCTATCGATACTATTGAGGAAATGGAGCCATTTGATCGTGGATGGTATGCTGGCCCTGTTGGCTGGATAGGCCAAAACTCAGCGGAGTTTTCTGTTGCCATCAGATCTGCATTGGCTACTCAAAAAACCATTTCCTTATTTTCTGGCGCCGGCATAGTGAAAGGGTCTGTCCCTCAAAAGGAGTGGCTTGAAGTAGAGCAAAAGAATTGCAATCTCATAAAGGTTCTTGGGCTTGATCAGAGAAGCGTCAAATATTAACCAATTGTGGTCGCTTTTAATTATTGAAGAGCTCCTGAGACTGGGGGTAGAGCAATTCTTTATCTCCCCAGGATCAAGGTCAACACCTTTTGTTACTGCGATCGCTCTTCATGATGCGGCTAAGACGTGTGTTCATTTTGACGAAAGAGGAAGCGCCTTTGCAGCATTAGGTTATGGCAAAGCCACGGGGAGGCCTGCAGTCTGGGTTACGACATCGGGTACCGCAGTCGCAAATGGACTGCCCTCAGTTATCGAAGCGCACATGGATGGAGTGCCACTGATTCTTTTGACCGCTGACCGCCCTCCAGAATTGAGAGGTACTGGTGCAAACCAATCTATAAATCAAGTCTCGATTTTTTCACCATATGTGCGATGGAGCCTGGATGGACCTGTACCTACGACTGACATTCCGCCGGCTTATGTGTTGACATCAATCGATCAAGCTGCATATCGATCGCGCACAATGGGTAATGGGCCCGTCCATCTCAACTGGATGTTTAGAGAACCTCTTGCACCTAAACCAACAGGCGAGGAGTTTGGAGCATATCTTCAAAGCATAAAGAACTGGATCGATAGCACTACTCCTTATACAGATTATAGAAATACCTCTAAACGTTTATCACCTCAAAACCAGGAATTTGACAAAAGACCAATTTATACCAATGACCATAAAGGATTGGTACTTGCTGGTAGACTCAAAACTCACGAAGAAGGTGTGCTGGTAAAAAGAGTTGCGGCCTCTTTAGGATGGCCTCTGTATGCAGACATTTCTTCACAGATTCGATTAGGGTTTGATAAGGAGGAAAACGGAGCTGCACTTTTATCTCCTCTTTTATTCACCCCATCTACCAGTGCTTATTTACCCAAACCAGATAAGGTAATGCAGTTTGGGAAAATACCTACATCTAAGCATCTGTTATCCTGGATTAATTCAGTCAAGCCTTCTGAGTACCTAATCGTTGATAATTCGCCTGAAAGGATAGATCCTTTTCATGAAGTGTCCACTCGTATCGATGCCAGTATCTCTGAGTTTTGCCGGACCCTCCTTTCTTTGAATTCAGCTAAAAACCCAATAAACCAATCTTGGATCAAGGAATGGGACAAGGTAAGTCAAAGAGTTGCCGTTAATCTTGAGAACTATTGGGATGAAAACAACCCGCTTTCAGAGCCTCTAATAGCACGAGTTATCTCTGAAGAAATCAAGATCGATTCTATTCTCGTTATTGGGAATAGTATGCCTATTAGAGATATTGATTCATTCGCTACGTATCAAGGGGCGCAGGTATCAATAGTGACCAACAGGGGAGCAAGCGGGATTGATGGTATAATTGCAACTGCTGTGGGTGCTTCTGTTGCAACGAATAAACCCGTTACTGTTGTTCTGGGTGATCTGGCTTTATTGCACGACTTGAACTCTCTTGCTATGGCTCGTCATCTAAGTACGTCTTTTGTCGTGATAGTCATCAATAATAATGGAGGAGGTATTTTTTCTTTCCTTCCTATTGCTAAATTTGCTGACGTGTTTGAGCCGTTTTTTGGGACACCAAATGATGTTACTTTTAACGGAGCAGCAAAAATGTTTGACGCGGCTTATTATAAGCCATCAACAATAGATGAGTTTAGGTTGACCTACTCACAGGCTATAGAACGTGAAAGATTTTCGATTATTGAAGTTGAGACCGACAGAAAAGAAAATCTTGAATTACATAAGGAAATTGAACGGCGCACTAGTGCCGGTTTGAGTGAGAACGATGGGAATGCATGACTCAGTAAACATATCTCTATCCATTGCAATTGGGGCCGGCACGTTTTGTTTTCTGGTGTATTGGTTCACTGCCCACAGCAAAGGGTACGAAAGAGTTTTGGCCAAACTAATTCAGCCAAGCCATGTCGATACGTATCTACCTTTCTTTCAAAAAGGGCTTGGTGTTCTGTTGATCGGTATTATTCCTGGAGCCATAGTGTGGACTTTTAGGCCTCACTTTCCTGGAGATTATGGGATAATACTAGATGATGTGCAATCTACTACGCTGTGGGTGTGTACAGTAGGTGTGGTCCTGTTTTGTATTCCATTCTTTTCTGCTAGAAAAGACGAAATGCAAGCGTTTTATCCACAGGTTAGAGTATCGGAGTGGAGTGTCCGGTTGTTAGCGTTGAATGCCCTAGTATGGGCCGTGTACTTATTTGCTTATGAATTCCTCTTTAGGAGTTTTCTGCTAAATAGTCTTTTGACTTCCCTGGATACGGTATCTGCAATAGTCATCACAACGGCAATTTCTGTATCTACACATATGCCAAAAGGGGGAATTGAGACCTTCGGAACCATCCCCTTCAGCATTATGCTTTGTTTGGCAATGATATTTACCGGCTCCATATGGGCAGGTTTTATCATCCACCTTGTACTTGCCCTTTCAAATGATTATTGGGCTCTGTACTTCAACCCAAAGATGAACCTGAAGAGGCGATTTTTACTTGTTAACGAGAACTGACATTTGAGTCGTAAATTTGTACTCTATCCCACAAGTGACTAAGCTCCCGAAAGGTATCATGAATAGCATCCACCTGATAGGCATCATGGGCCTCTCGGTTATCAAATAAAACGATCAAAGCACAATCATATGAATCGTCGATAATAACTCGTTTTTCTGTGTCGGCTGGTTTCCCTACATAGCCTGATGCTACACTAGAAATTGCCAATAAACTCAAGACTCCGTTCCAGAAGCCATCGACCTCTTCGGAGGTCAAATTTGGCTTTAGCCAAAAGTAAACGCTATGAATCAGCATAATGAAAGTATTTTAATAGATTTTTCAGCACCCGAATACTACGATTCTGTTGAGATCTTTGCCACCATTAACACAAAGCTGTTTCAAATTTTTATATTACGCCCGTTTGGTTCAACTTAAAAGCGAAAAATAGATATGTCTACGATAACCTGGATCGATGCCGGCACCTATGAGGACATTAAGTACCATAAAGCTGAAGGTATTGCCAAAATTACTATTAACCGTCCTGAAGTCAGAAATGCATTCAGACCTTTAACTGTGAAGGAAATGATGACAGCACTGGACGATGCGCGCGATGATCCTGAAGTAGGGGTTATTATTCTGACTGGCGAAGGGCCGGATGCATTTTGCTCAGGAGGCGATCAGAGGATCCGTGGGGATGCTGGCTATACCGAGAAGGGTACAGGGATAATGAGGCTCAATGTGCTGGATTTTCAACGCCAAATTCGTTCGTGTCCTAAGCCAGTTATTGCAATGGTTGCCGGTTGGGCTGTAGGTGGAGGCCACGTATTACACGTAATGTGTGATCTGACCATTGCTGCCGAAAATGCGAAGTTCATGCAAACTGGACCCAAAGTAGGCTCTTTTGATGGAGGGTATGGCGCAGCCTTTTTAGCACGTCACATCGGACAGAAAAAAGCCCGTGAAATCTGGTTCCTGTGCCGTCCATACAGCGCTCAAGATGCGTTACAGATGGGTCTTGTAAATACCGTAGTGCCTTTGGAAAAACTTGAGGAAGAAACGGTCCAGTGGTGCAGAGAGATTTTGGCAAACTCTCAAATGGCTATCCGATGTTTGAAGGCTGCTTTAAATGCAGACTGTGATGGACAGGCTGGTTTACAAGAACTGGCTGGGAATGCGACCTTGCTGTTCTACATGACCGAGGAAGGGCAAGAAGGCAAAAAAGCATTTCTTGAGCGCCGCAAACCGGACTTTGGAAAGTTTCCCTATAGACCCTGATGCGGCCAAATCCAGTTAAAATATGGTTGACAGCCATACGCCCCAAAACATTATGGGCAGCGTTTGCTCCCGTACTGATTGGTGGGGCTATGGCTGTCGAAGCCGGCGTCTTTCACTTGGCGGCTGTACTTCTTGCTTTGGTAGGAGCAATCTGCATCCAGATTGGGACAAACTTCTATAACGACCTGGCCGATTTTGAGAAAGGTGCAGATACTGAGGATAGGAAAGGGCCCACACGAGTGACTCAGGCCGGATGGGTATCCCCCAAAGGGATGAAGGCCGCAACTATTCTAGTATTTGGGATGGCTGTACTGGCAGGTACCTACTTAATGTGGAGAGGGGGGCTGCCTATTGTAATAATAGGCCTATTATCAATCATCTCAGGCGTGATGTACACTGCAGGTAAATATTCGCTTGCGTATATGGGCCTGGGGGATATCTTTGTGCTTATTTTCTTCGGGCCAGTTGCTGTTGGAGGTACCTATTATGTGCAGGCATTAAGTATCAACTCAACAGTACTTATTGCCGGGATAGCTCCAGGACTTTTAGCTGTTGCTATTCTACTTGTAAACAATATCCGAGATCAAGAAGAGGATCGCCTGGCAGGAAAGAAAACAATTGTGGTTCGTTTTGGGCGAACCTTTGGTTTGGTATGTTATGCGATTTGTATCATGGGTGCTGCGGCTATTCCTTTAATCCTTTATATAATGACCAACGCACATGTTTGGGCACTAATGGCCATGGTGATTGCATTACCAGGACTGGGTTATTTGAACAAGATTGCGAAAACGCCTCCAGGTCCTAACTTAAATCCTCTATTGGGTGCAACAGCTAGATTGCTGCTGGTTTATAGCCTTGTTTTTGCTATCTGCTGGAATATATGACTCGTCCTCCAACCGATTTACTGGTCTGTCCCATACATGAAAAGGCATTGTCTGATCCTGATGGAGTTGCACTTATTTCAGATGATTGCCAACTGTCCTATAAGCAGCTTGATACCCTCACATCGTTATTAGTTACTCAATTAAAACACAAAGGAGTAGACAGAGGAGATGTTGTTGCTTTATGGCTCGATACGAGCCTGGAATACGTGGTCCTCTTATTTGCTTTATTTCGATTGGGAGGAATTGCAGCAACGATAAATAGCAGGCTTCATGAAGAGGCTATTTCTGACTCATTAGCACGTATCAAGTGTGCATTTCTAATTAGTAAAAACAGGCCACTCAGTACTCACGAGGATGAACTTTTTAATCACATTAATCCTGATCAATTTTCCTGGCAGGATGATGGCGGACAAGAACGAATGCCTGAGTCCATTAAGGCAGACCAAAGAGCAACGATTATCTTTTCATCAGGCAGTTCTGCCCAACCTAAAGCAGTCCTTCACTCCTTTAAAAATCATTACTACAGCGCACTTGGGTCTAATCAGAACATTCCACTGGTTAAGGGGGATCGGTGGCTGTTATCGTTACCTCTTTATCATGTAGCTGGCATAGCCATTCTGTTTCGTTCATTCATCGCAGGTGCTTCGATTGTT
>JAHQVL010000018.1 GCA_019634345.1 Rhodothermaceae bacterium | reverse complement strand
GCCATCCGGTGAATCGCGTTAAATTTTGTCATGGCGTCTTCTTTCGCCTTCTCGTAGTTGGCCGGCGTCCGCGCTGTTTGTCCTACATACACGATGAACGTACCCACATCCAGCTTCCCTTCCCGCATTTTAGGTAGGTCTACCTGGCGGCCTCCACTGCCCCGTATGCCAGGGTCTACGTTCTCCGTAGCAAAGTTAAATGGTATATCGTCGTGCGTATCGAGAGTCAGCACCCGCTCATGAATAGATGCCGCGTGTGCCACAAGTTCTTCTTCAGTCATTTCAGAGACGCTCTTGACTGCTTCCTCAACGGCCTGAGCCTGCACGTGAGAATCCGCTTCACTCGAACAGGATGCAAACAGAAATAAAGTAAACGAAAGGAGAATTAATTTGGGATGTGGCATGTTTTAAGGATAAACGAAATTTTGTGATAAAAGTCCGAGGACAATAGTCCGAAGTCCTGAGGATTGTCTTCCGTACTAGAGCTCTAGTCTCCGGAATCCGGAGCGGCGTGTCTTCCATTCTAGGACACTAGTCTCTGGACTCCGGACTATTGTCCCGGGGCTCCAAATATACAACTTCCGCTACAACTCTTCCCACCCAACACGCTTTCCTACCCGCTTATAGTTGATTAGTTGTCCAGGGTTTGGTTAATTTGAGGCCCCTCCATGTAAACCTAATCAACTTAAGACATACAGCGTATGCGCAATCTTTATCGTTTATTACCGGTACTTATGTTGGCTTTGGCGGTCAGTTCTTGCCAGACACAACCCCAATCTGACGCCGTAGAAGCAACCACCGGTACGATTGGCGTGACCTTACTTACAATGACTCATCCCTTCTTCCAGAACCTCGCAGCAGGATTGGAAGAGGCTGCCGGAGAGCACAATATGGCGGTTACCGTCAATTCTGCTGAATTTGACGTTGCCCGTCAACGTAATCAAATTGCTGACTTTATCGTCCAGGGCGTCGATGCTATCGTGATGAGCCCTGCCGACTCTAAGGCCATTGTGACTGCTATCCAAGAAGCCAACGAAGCGGGTATTCCGGTCTTTACAGCAGACATTGCTGCTCTCGCAGACGGTGTTGAAATCGTTACTCATATTGCAACAGACAATTACAGTGGAGGACGCCTCGCTGCTGAAGCTGTTTTAGAGATAGCCGAGGAGGCTGCTGAAATTGCCATTATTGACCATCCCGAAGTGGAATCCGTAATTCAGCGTACAAAAGGCTTTCACGACGTCATCAACGAAGCAAACACCAATGGAAAAGCCATTGAAGTGGTCGCTCAACTCCCAGGAGGCGGCATCAAGGACCGCGCATTCCGTGTTGCTGAAGATATCCTTCAAGCACACCCCAACCTGGACGTAATTTTTGCGATCAACGACGATACGGCTTTGGGTGCTGTCGCTGCCATTGAAAAGGCGGGGAAGTCAGGGACGGTACAGGTCGTGGGTTTTGATGGAACGGCAGAAGCTCGCCGGGCTATTTTGGAAGGAAAAATCTATGCAGATGTCATCCAGCATCCTCATCAAATTGGCATTATGACGGTGGAGTCTATTGTCTCTTACATGAATGGAGATGATCTTCCTCCTGAGCAGTTGATCCCAGCGACGCTTTACCGCCAGGCTGATGCGGCGGCCGACCCTATCCTCCAAGAAGAAGCAGCTTCTGAATAACCCACCTGTATGTCTAAAAACGATGAAAGTCCGCTTTTATCCGTCGAACGTATTGAAAAATCATTCCCCGGCGTAAAAGCACTAAAAGGTGTCAATTTAGACCTGCACCGGGGTGAGGTGCATGCAATCGTTGGCGAAAATGGGGCGGGTAAAAGTACACTCATCAAGATTCTTGCCGGCGTCCATCAAGCCGATGCCGGTACCATGCATATTGATGGAAAGGCTGTACACTTCAACACGCCTATTGAAGCCCAACACGCAGGCATTGCGGTTATCTATCAAGAGTTCAATCTGATTCCAGCACTGACTGTTCGAGAGAATATTCTTCTCGGGCACGAGACCTCCAAGTGGGGCTTTTTCTCTAAACGGGATGAGCACAAGATCATCGAGGATTTATTTTCAAAAATGAATGTTCGCATGGATCCAGAGGCTATTTGTGCTGAACTCAGTGTGGCCCAGCAGCAACTGGTAGAGATCGCAAAATCGTTGTCCGTGGGTGCCAGAATCATCGTAATGGATGAACCGAGTGCAACCCTCACCAATCAGGAAGTAGACACGCTCTTTGAAATCGTGCGAGACCTCAAAGAGCAGGGTATTGGGATCATCTACATCAGCCATCGCCTGGACGAAATTTTCGAGATTGCGCAACGTGTCACGGTCCTTCGTGATGGAGAGTACATAGGTACCCACCCTGTTGAGCGTGTAGATCGTGAAGGGTTAATCGAGATGATGGTGGGCCGATCGATAGAAAACGAATTCCCCAAGCACCATCACCCCATTGGTGATGTCCGCTTAAAAATCGATGATTTCGCCCATACTTCAGACGAAGAGGGCGTTTCTCTCGAAGTGAGAAGCGGCGAAGTGTTAGGACTCACCGGGCTTGTTGGGGCGGGACGAACAGAATTAGCCCGCTTGATCTTCGGTGCAGACCGTCCAGCCAGGGGTACAATATCGGTTGATGGCAAGGTGCTCAACATCAAAAGCCCGCTCGAGGCCATCCGAAATGGGATCTGCTTATTGACCGAAGACCGTAAAGCACAGGGACTCGTCCTTGGATTGTCCTCCCGAGAGAATTTTGCCCTGGCGAACTTGAACAACTGGTCCAAAGGCGGTTTTGTCTCCGCCAAGGAAGAACGATCCCGGTTCGCCTCTTATATTGACAGCCTGAAGATCAAGATTTCCCACCAGGACCAGCTTGCTCAGAATCTATCTGGCGGCAATCAACAAAAGGTCTTGATCGCGCGATGGCTTGAGTCCAATTCGGACATTATTATCTTTGATGAACCCACCCGCGGCATCGATGTTGGCGCAAAGTATGAGATTTATTTGCTCATAAACAAGCTTGCTGAAGCAGGGAAAGCCATCATTATGATTTCGTCTGAATTACCCGAAGTGCTGGGGATGAGCGATCGCATCCTCGTCATGCATGAAGGTCGCATCAGCGGCGAAATCACCGACGTCCTCAATGCCACCCAGGAAGATATCATGACGATGGCTGTTGGTCAACTCGAAGCGAGTTGACCGTTTCGGGTATCGGGTTTCTCGTTGCGTGTTATTAGGTTTCACTTGAATCATTACTCCTATTTATAGATGAACAGTATGAGTCTTTCAAAACTGCTTTCAGACTATGGCATGCTCATCGTTTTGATCTTGCTGTGTGTGTTCTATTCGATCACGACACTGGATGAGCAGAATCCTCGTGGTGTTGATGCAGCCGAGCAAGTCACTCAGATGATTCTGGATGGATACAATACCCAGGACCGCATTGTGGTTGTATCCAAGTCAAATCCTGAACATGTCCTTTTTGCAAATACGCTACTGGAAGAACTCGAGAGCAGCGGGTATCAAAATGTGGAGCACATTGAAGGTGAGCCGCCTGAAGTTCGGAGTGCTTTTGAGCAATTTGATTCGCTCGGGGTTCGAGCAGACGCTGTTGCAATTCCTCAAGACTACTCCACCATCATTGGCAACATCAAGAATCGCATTCCCGTAATGTCCCAGGCTCAGATTGTTGCTCCGCGCAGCTATCGCTGGCCAACGTTCTTACTTGCCAATAACCTTAGAAACGTGGCCAATCAGATTGTCGTCATCGCTATCATTGCTGTGGGAATGACGATGGTGATCATTACGGCCGGCATCGATTTATCCGTAGGCAGCCTGATTGCTTTTTCTGCTGTGGTTGCAGCGTGGATCATCCGAGAAATGGGAGGCGCAGACGCCACCCTTGGCGTTATGGTTCTGGCTTCTGTCATCGCCATTTTGATGTGTGGGCTCGTTGGGTTTGCGTCAGGGATTACCATTACCAAGTTTAAGGTCCCTCCGTTCATCGCGACGCTCGCTGTTATGCTCGTTGCCAGCGGGTTTGCCTATATCATTTCCAAAGGGGAATCGATCTATGAAATCCCCGACTCGTATGTATGGCTCGGTAGGGGCGCAGATCTCTTCTCTATTCCAAATGCCGTCGTTCTGATGGTGATTATTTATGTGCTGGCTCACATTTTGATGACACGCACAACCCTTGGAAGGTACATCTATGCAGTAGGTGGCAACCCAGAAGCCGCTCGGCTCTCCGGCATCAGGGTAAATTTAGTGCTGCTTTTCGTCTATACAATGTGTGGCATCATGGCCGGCTTGGGCGGTATTGTACAAGCCTCTCAGCTAAAGAGCGGCGCTCCAACCTACGGACTCCTCTATGAACTATATGTAATCGCTGCCGTTGTTGTAGGCGGCACCAGTTTGCAAGGAGGCGAAGGCAAAATATCAGGTACATTAATTGGTGCGTTCATCATTGCGGTCATTCAGAATGGCATGAACCTTACCGGCGTGGAGAGCTATACGCAAAAGGTCGTGCTGGGATTTGTGATTCTGCTTGCAGTCCTTTTGGATATGCTGAAGAAACGAAGCTGGGGCGGAAAGAAGAAAACAGTCGCTGCTGGATAATTATATAACTCATTACCAATCATGAAACTGCGTATTTCAGGCAATTCCATTCGCATTCGGTTGCAACAACAAGAATTGGCTTATCTCATCAAGTTTGGCCTTGTGCAGGATTCAGTTACGTTTAGCCTGGATCCTTCGCGTAGCCTGAGCTATGCCCTCGTCGCTGCCGACCATGTGAACGAGGTGGAAGCACAATATGAAGAAGGCCAGATATTGATCTCCGTCCCTAAACAGGTCCTTACCGAAATAGCCGAGACCGACAGAGTGGGTATCTCTTACCAAAAACGCCTGGGTGATGATACGTTGGCCATCTTAATAGAGAAGGATTATAAGTGCCTTACCCCACGTGCTGAGGACGAAGATGCCTTCCCGCATCCCGAACAAAAGAACTGCTAAGTTTTCTCCAGGTCTTCTTTTTGTAAAAGCCCTTCCACACGTATCTTGCCCGAATAGGAAAAGCCAAACGTCTTTCTCCCCCACCACGTACAGTTACTCAAGGAACAACTTGTAATAACAAGTCATTACGTACTATATTAAACCTGGTCAAATAAGGCTTATTTGACTTGTTACGAGTTTCGGGTTCCGCGTTTCGAGTTTGTATCGGGTTGTTCATTGCCTAACCCGAAACCCGAAACCCGACACGCAGATGGGTATGCCCATCTAACTGATTGCAAAGCAAAGCAATAAACCCGAAACCAAATAGACTCAGAGGTGAACGATGTTTTTCAGACAAGTCTTCGAGCCAAATCTAGCCCAATATGCGTATATCATCGGTTGTCAGAGAACGGGTGAAGCGATCGTAGTTGATCCCATGAGGGACATTGACCGCTATATCGACATAGCCGACGCAGAGGGGTTAAAAATCACTGCAGTCACCGAAACGCACATTCATGCGGACTACCTGTCCGGGGCGAGAGAATTTGCAGAACAACTGAATGTCATGCTGTACCTCTCCGATGAAGGCGACAAGGACTGGAAATATTTCTGGGCCATAGAGGGCGATTATGATTTTAAGGCCCTTAAACACAAAGACACGTTTAAAATCGGCAATATCCAGTTTGAGGTGATTCATTCACCGGGCCACACACCAGAGCACATCAGTTTTTTGATCACCGATTTAGGGGGCGGCGCTGACGAACCCATCGGTATTCTTTCTGGCGATTTTGTCTTTGTAGGCGACCTCGGGCGGCCAGACTTATTGGAAACGGCAGCGGGTGAAGTAGGTGCACGAGAGCCTTCTGCCAATCGCTTGTACGACTCTGTGCAATCCTTCCTCGAGCTTCCGGAATATCTACAGATTTGGCCTGGCCATGGTGCTGGGAGCGCCTGTGGAAAAGCTCTGGGCGCCATTCCTGAATCTACAGTTGGATACGAAAAACGATTCAACACGTCGATTCAAGCAGCCATTGAAGGCCGCGAGACGTTTGTCGATTCTATTCTGGATGGCCAGCCAGAGCCTCCATTGTATTTTGCCAGGATGAAGCACGAAAACAAGTTTGGGCCAGCCATTCTAAACAGGCTGCCTAAACCGGTCAAAATCAAGAAAGAGCGCCTGGAATTCCTCGAGTATGAAGTCGATTATGCGATCTTAGATACCCGCCAGGATCGCTCAGCATTTATGCAGAAGCATCTTCCAGGATCCATTTATGCGCCCCTCAACAAGTCCTTTCCGACAATCGCCGGCTCATACATCAATCCTGAAACACCGATATATTTGATATTGGACCGTGAAGAAGATGTCGAGTTTGCGGTTCGAGATTTAGTCCGGATTGGCCTGGACAAAGTAGTGGCGTACGCCCTTCCCAGTGTCACCAATGAACTGCCTAAAACAACCATAGAAGAAATCCAGATTAGCGAGATCGATAGAATGCGTGCTTTACCGGGCACCTCTGTGCTCGATGTGCGTGGGCTTAGCGAGTTTGAAGGCAGCCATATTCCGGATGCCATTAACATAGCACATACTCGTCTGCTCGATCGCCTGGATGGCCTTGACAAAAAGACCACCTACCTGGTTCACTGCCGATCAGGCGCACGTGCCGCATCTGCAGCCTCTTTATTAAAACATAAAGGGTTCGATGTTATCTATGTAAACGGCGCCTATGCCGACTGGGCATCGCAGCAAAAACAATCAGACGGCGTGATGGTTCAATAATCGATCCCAGCGGGCTGGGATCTGTTTCGGGTTTATTGCTTTGCTTTGCAATCAGTTAGATGGGCATACCCATCT
>JAHQVL010000178.1 GCA_019634345.1 Rhodothermaceae bacterium | reverse complement strand
GGACATCTCCCCTGGAAGGGGTCCCATGGCATCAGGTTAGCAGCTTCCTCTCAGGGGAGGTGCCCCGCAGCGTTGGCTTTCCTCCTCCTTCTCCTTCTCCCATTCTCCGTTCACGCCCAGGAGTTTGTCCGTGGGCATTCGACGGACCTGGTAGATGCAAAGGCGCAGTTTAGAAACCCGGCATTGGTCTCGTTTCAGAGTGCCCGGTTCTTTGCAGGGGCAAAAGCATATCACGTAGGTTTGGGAGGGGCTAACGGCATTCCATTACGCCAGGGATTTTTTGCGGTATCTACACCGTTCTTGTTCAATGATTACATTGGCGTTGGGGTAGGCGGACAGTATTTTTCCAGTCCTATTTTTAAGCGAAGCCGCATGGGCGCGCGCATATCGGGCCGTCTTGATTTTGTCTCCCTAGGCATTGAGCTAGATGCATTAACGACAGGCTATGACCAGGCGAATTTTACAGAAGAAGCGCTGAATGATCCGCTTTTTGCCGGAGGGACGAGCCAGACGGCGTTGTCTGTTGGGGCAGGTGTATATGCGCAACCGTTTCCAGGATTTGGAGTGTCGCTAGGGGTAACGAATCTCAACCGTCCCGTGACCTCGCTGGGAGGGGATAGCACCCGTGCTGCCCAAGAAGTGTATGGAGGGGTTTCGTATGCTTATGGCCCGGTTCGTGGTATGCTTGAACTAAACAACACGAAGCTGGATGGCACCCGCGTACTGTTGTCTGTCGAGGCGTATTCAACCGTGGGGCATTTTATTCGTGCTACTTCAGACTTTGGATTCGACCAGGCTCGGATTGAAGGGCAATATTATGTAGGTGGGCCTCTCAGTATTAATTACAGTTATGATCTGCCGACTTCTGAACTGTTAGGGCCTTCTTCAGGATCGCACCAGTTTACCGTGATTTATGAGTTTAATCGGTCGCCATCTGTAAGGCCTGCACCGCCGTTGCCTCCGAATAACATTCCGTTTAGCCTCAATGATCAGGATGCAGACCTGATGCCGACTGTGTACGTCACTGCCGAGGTGGATTATGTAGAAGTATTTGAAAAGCGAATTCGACGGCGGCTGGATCCATCTCTGCCGGCTAATGCGATCGCAAGTCTTTCTAGGGCGGATATCGAGCAGGCTGATAGTAGTTTTTCTGCGTATTCATTGCCCTTTAAGGTTGATCCTATTCGGCCGCTGTCTGAAGATATTCGCTTTCCAACGCCTCTATCCGACAATTACGAATCGTCGCTATCGCAGCTAGCCCGTCAGTTGTCTAATGATGGGGTTGAGGAAATGAGCATTGTAGGACGTGAGGAACTGGTAGAAAAAGCGATGGGGCTTCGCAATCGTGTTGTACACGAAGAAGGTGCTCCGCGTGATCGGGTAGAAATTGGAAAGCCGTTGTTCGAGTCCGTTAAAGACAGTGTTGAGTTTTATACCGCGTTGGCTGCTGGCGACATTATTCCAGATGAAACCATAGAGTACGCTTCGCCTGGGAAAACCGAATTTTACCTGTACCCTTTCCAGATTGCAGCCAGCCAGGTTGTTGGCTGGGTTCTCGATGTTTCCGATCAGGACGGCCAGGTGGTTCGTTCCTTTAACGGCCAGGAAGGCATACCTGAGACGATTAACTGGGACTGGCGTGATCTGAATGGGGGATTGGTTGCACCTGGAGTGTACTATTACCAGCTCTCCTGGCAAGGTACCGGCGGTACGATCCACACCTCCAATAAGAACCGCATCTACGTTAAGAAATTTGTCCGGCAAATCACGATTGATGTCCGGCAATCCTTAGATCCCCTTGAACAAGCACCGGATGAGGTGCAACTCTTGATAAAGAATTAGCCTTACGAATAAGGTAATCGTTATGCACAAGCACATGAAAACCATTAATGCGGCCCTGTTGACAACCGTGTTATCACCTCACTTACTTTGGGCGCAGGATGCCCAGACCCCGGAAGCCGAAGGGACGAGTAACGCTTTTGGGTTTACAAATTTTTGGGAACTGATTGAGCAAGCCGGCTGGTTTCGGTGGTTCATCCTTGGTGTCCTTGTCATTGGTCTATTTTTGATTGCAAAGCAATCCTTTGAGTTGTGGAGTGAATCCCGCAGATCAGCCAGGATGCAAAAGCTGGATCTGAGTCAATTGACTGTTGAGCACCTTGAAGACCTGGTTCGAAAGGAGAGCGATCATATGCTCGCTCGCTTAGTGTCCACATTGCTCAATGTGTACAAGAGCAGTGGTGTAGCCATCATGTTGCATGAAGAAGCTTCCAAGTTCATTGCCATGGAGCAGGAACGATTTGGCACCTTTAAGCAGCGTGTGGATTTCTTGTCGGATTCAGCAGGGGCATTTGGCCTGCTTGGTACCGTTTGGGGGATTTTCATGGTGTTCTCTCAACGAGATCTCGATCCTCAGAATATTCTCGGTGGGATGGGGCTTGCGCTGATCACAACCTTGTTAGGCCTGGTCGTAAGTATCATCCTGAATTTGTTCTCAACCGAGGTGTCTAACAAGTTTACACGCCGGCTTGAAAAGGTTGCTGCCAAAGCAGACCAGGCTCGATTCAAAATGATGCAGGAGGCTGAAATATCTTCCAGGTCGATAGCTGACGAATGGGCAAACAGGCCGAAGCCTGGTTCCAATGGGGCGCCCGCCCCATCATATAAATCAACAAACGGTACTTCAGAATCAGCTCCTAAGTCTACGTCTTCCAAGTCTATTTCTCCCAAGCGGAAGCGAGGTATGGAAAAGGCAAAAAAGGTATCGGTTAAAGAACGCCAGCCAGCTAAACTTGCCCGCCTTGGCAACAATCAGAGCGCGCCGGCAGGATTCATGTTATCGAAAGAGATTGGTGTGCAAATCTTCGATGATGAAAACGAAGCGATCTCGGGCGTTCGTGTAGAGTTCCTGGTCAAGAAAGGGAATGGCCATTTCCAGGGTGAAGCGCGGAGTGAAGTGCGGCATACAGACGATCAGGGTATTGCTACCATACCCCTTGTACTTGGCTCAGAGCCTGGTTTTAACCAGGTAATGGCGCAAGTTGATGGGGTTAACCAGACCCTTGAGTTTCAAGCGATGGGCGTCGAAGCGTAATTCATTGAGGATACTATGCGTAACGGTCGATATTTAGTCCGATTTGTAGACGTCGTACTCATTTTGCTGTTTGGATTTATCAGTATCTCCCAGGTACAGAAACGGAGTGTGGTATCCCCTCCGAAGAGCAGTGAGACGTCGAAAACACCTGCCGACGAAGTGACGGATGTTTTTGTCTCTATAACCGATACCGGATCCTATCTCGTTGATAACGAGACCCGGGCGTTAGAGACGATGGATGCGTTGAGTCTGTTCGTTGAACAAAAGAAGCAGCAGTATGGAGCAGATCGCATGAAGATTCGCATTCGGTCCGACGATACAGCTCCCATTCAGTATGCGATTGCCCTTGCAGAGATTTGTGATCATGCAGGGGTTGAGAAAGCGTTGGATGTTCGGTTATCGAGTCGCGATAAAAAGTAATAAGGGACACGTTGTATGAATAAAAGAGGCCTTTTACTCCGATTTATCGATGTGGGATTGATTTTGCTGATCGCGTTTATTGCGATCAGTGAAATTGAAATCGTTTCACAGATTCCTATGCCAGGAACGGATGAGCAGGCAGAGCCACAGGAAGAACGTGCGCAAACCCTCGTTGTCGTTCAAGTCAAAGAAGACAGCAGTTTTAACCTGGGTCGCATGGAGGCATCGGATGATTTGTTATCCTTGCCGGATATTTCTTCGCTAGAGCAACAATTGGTTTCTCTGCGGGATCAAGAGCGAGCACAGGGTAATGACATCGTTGTGGTTATTGAATCGGATAATCTCTCCCAGATACAGTGGACGGTTGATGTACTCGATTTGTGCGATCAATACAATATCCCCAAAAATATTAACTCCGGATCGTTGAGGTTGTAAAGGATGATTGCACCCAAAACACATGATAAGAAGAAGTCAGGGTGGTTGGCGTTTGTTGTCACGCTTATAAGTTGCGCTGTACTTTACGGCTTACTGATCGGAGTAGGATTTCCGGAAGCAGCAAGCCAGCCGCAAGAAGTGTTCAAGCAGGTCAAGTTTGAGTTGCTTCCGCGGTTTACTCCAGCTCCTGAGCCAGATATAGCGGAAGATGTCGTTGAGGATATCAGCGAAGAAGAGGTGGAAGAAATACCTGAAGAGCCCACACCTGAGCCGGCAGAAATCCCAAAGACTCCTCAAAAGGTTCAGTTGGATCTGGACGCGTTAACACCGCCTGGATTTGAAAATGAAATTGAACCATCCAATCCTGATCCTACTAGGGAGCGTAAATTGGGCAATACGGGAAATGATGCCCCCCAGCGATTGGAGCTTGATGCAGGCGGAGATTTGGGGGGGATAGAAACACTGAAGGGGTTTGATTCGCCTTCGGTTTCAAGTACAAAGAGACGCGTTGGCTCAGCAGGAGGTGGAGATGGAAGTGGATTGAAGCTTTCAATGGAAGAAGGAGGAGGCTCTGGTGAAGGAGTAACAGGGATAGGGGGAGATGTACTCGGTGGCGGAGATGTATTAGGTGGTCCAAAAGGGCGGGAAGGAGTGGCGGAAGGGATTACGGCTGTTGAGGTCGGTTTGCAGGATATCGCTTCATTTGGTGACGACTATGCAAACCTGGACTTTAAGGCCCTTGTCGAGTGGATGAAAAACAATCCTTCTGAATTGCCTGTAGCCGTAAAACAGCGAATGCAGCGAGGCAATTGGGATGCAGGTCTATTGAGTTCACGAGTAGGCATTGCCATAGGTGATCGTACCTTTGACCTGCTCTTGATGTGTAAAGAAGACCTTTATGAAGTCCATATCATGCTGGTTGAATCGAGAGCTGTGACCTATCTGATCGATCGAAGTTTTCGCCAGCAAAGCACCCAACTCGTCACCGGGACTGTGAGCCTGGGCTTAGACCAGGATATTCAGGTAGTCAGCAGCCGCATGCAGCCTGCTAGCGATGATCGAAACAAAGAATTTTACTCCATCTTTTTGTCCTGGTGGGAGGGGATTAATTAGTGCAAAGTGCAAGGTGCGTGGTTGGATGGGGTAGAGGTATATGATAAACTTAGAAGTTTTAGTTGAAATGTGTAATCAAGTAAAAAAACCGAAACGCGAAACGCGAAACGCGAAACACAAGGACAAAATGTCAATTTTGTTCTTGTGCGTAGTACTTACTGGATGTGGTGGGAGTAAAGGGTCGCTGTCGGACGGATTAGGATATTCTTCGTTTTTTGTACCGGCTGGGGTGGATTCGACGGTGGCGATACTTGCGGACTCGTTGAGCCGTGAGTCCTTTGTTGAATATGATCAGGAAACACAAGGGCGATTGCTCAGCGAAGAAGCGTTTGCCCTGGTGCAGGAAAGCGACAGCTTGTGGCGTATTTTAGAGATGAGCCGGGAAGACGGGCACGTGGTGTCAGAAGATGACTCAATCCAGTCGATTCATTCGTTTAACGAAGCAGCCGTTGCTTATCAAGAAGCAGCCCAGTTGGGTGGCGACGAAAGTGCCTTGCTTACCCGGCAAGAGGGGTTATTGGACCTGGCACAACAAAAGTTTGAAGAAGCTCTTACTTTCAACCCGTTTGATGAGCAAACCAGGGCCTTGCTTGGACGCGTGTATTTATATCAGTATAACAGGCTTAAAAAAGCGGGAGCTATCGAGAATTCGATTACCATTCTAGAGAGGCTCGTCCGATTGGAGAAAGGGCGGCACGAATTCTTTAGCGAACTGGCATCGGCATACTATTCCCAGGAAAACTGGCAGCAGGCATCTGTAAATTATTTGAATGCAGAGACTGCATTGATCGATGCACGAGAATTGGATGTCAACGCGCCTGAACCTGGAATGTTGACGGACCAGGATTCCCTGACTCTCTTTAACTACGCGTATTATTACGGAGAAACGAGTGCTTTTATGTATAGCACGAATGAGGCAATGAGTGGGCTGAGCCGCGCTAAGACGTTTGCGCCCGGTCCGGCTGAAATTGAGATTGTTGATGGGGTCATTGAATGGATTGAGTGGGATGGAGGTAATATTCAAGCCAGCGAACTTCGTGATGACCTGGCAATGTTGGAAGGAGAGAACCTGGAGGCTGCTGAGGACGGGTATCATGATCTGATGGGGATGCTGCAGACGCAGCCCGCAAAGGACGAGATAACCTGGAAATTGGCTCTGGTAGAAGCGAATCTTAAGAAAAATGAATCGGCCGTGATGCGGCTCAAAACATTGGTGGATCGCATCCCGGGTGACCTTGCTGAGGATGAGGATAATAAACGCTACCTCGATGCCTACGGGACGTTGTGCTACAATTTAGCCAGCGAAAACTTGCGTGATAAAAGAGATAAGCGCGGGGCGTTGACCTACTACTTGCAGTCGGCCAGTATTGCATGGCAAAACCAGGCACGCGCGTACTTTGAAGCGGCTAAGATCCTACAGAATAATACACCGGAAGCGATCAGGTACGCGGAGCAAGGGTTGGCTTCAAGCCCATCGTTGGAAGATAAAAAATCATTGTATGCCCTACTGGTCTCCTTGCACAGGCGAGCAGGTAATCAGAGCGAAGCTCGAAAGTACTTCAGTTTGCATAAAGAATTGGGATAATGGTTATTTACGACCTTTTCGCTGCTGATGACGTCGGTTCCTGTCATCCCGTTGGAGCGAAGCGATCGAGGGATCTATGCATTGTATAGGCACTTGCGCTAAAGTAAAGCATAGATTTCTCGGCAGGCTCGAAATGACAAGGAGAGTCGCGCTGCCCTTTCTTTTTTCAAGCAGTGCCAGGGGGCTCAGGATGACAAGGCCAGAGATACATGCTATCCAGTAAATAACTGATTTGAATGTATAGTTAACAGCATTGATTGAATTTGTAACAATTCAAAATCATATACTATGACGGTCATAAAGAGACTGAATAAACGAACGTTAAAAGAGGTATCACGGGCATTTGGGTTCATTGCCGGGATGTTATTTATGTCGTCCCCAGCATATATACTGGCTCAGTCCGCCCAGGTATCGCAGTCTATCTTGCCAACGGCCCGGATTACGAATCAGGATGATATTCTAAAGCTTCTGGATTTGTTGTTCATCTTCGAAGAAGAAGTGACGAGCATGGATATCATCGATGTGACAAGCAATGGGTTTGGTCCGGATGACATTGTGGTTACCTATCCGTCACAGCAAACCCATTATCTGGGAGCAGATGTGGATGGTGAGGCGCAAGCCATGATGGACGAATGGGCATTTGAAGCCGAGTTTCGTCGGGACGCATCCAGCCAGGTGGCTCCAGAACAGTTTGATCCTGCTTTGAATCCTACTCTTGCAGAAGGAGAGCAGGCAGAGATGGCTATCTTATCGGAGATCCTATACTCGTTGCAGAGGAATTACAAAGACGAGCCGGTACGCATGTTGTTCGAGAGGGATAATGGGGCTTTTACGTTCCAAATGTGGGATTTTAAACCCCCTCAAATGCAGCATGTAGCCAAACCTTCGGGGCCACCAGATACATTGACCACCTTTGATTTGTTATACGTGTTAGCCAGTGATTCATTGATTGAAGCGGATACAGCGTATTATGACATCCTCTATCTTCAACGGACGGTGAGGGACTCTGTATTTATTCCCGTCAATGAAGACGATGACCTCTCGTCAAATAGAGAATTTCTTTCGCCTGGCGATGCGCTCCGGAGGCAGCGGAGGCTCGGACCGGATGCCGGTAATCGTTAAATCTGTTGCCGATATTGTACATACCTGAAACCAACCGCAATGGATTGAGTAACTGAATGATGAATCTTTCGTAAAGGATTCCTCATCCTCATCATTCCCTCATCCATATTGCCTCATGCGGTTGATCCCCGTATTTTGTGTTGGACTCCTACTAGCAGCACTCTTGCCATTCGAAAAAAGTTTGGCACAGGTCTCCAACGACGACGCATATCAGGCCTTGCAATCAGGTGATTATTCCAAAGCACGACGCCTGTATAAAGACCGCCTAAAAGAATCAGACAGCCTTGCTACATTGAACGTCGTGTATTTCGCTGAGACGTTTCTTGCAAAAGGGGAGTACGAAGAAGGACTTGAAGAAATAGGCAAACTGACCAGAGATGATTCAAAGCACCCTTACATTCTTCATGCTAAAGGGTTATTCCTCGACAAAATGGGGCGATTCGAAGAAGCGCAAAAAGCCTACTTCGCCTCTGCAGAACTGAAGGACGATTTATGGCGAAATATTCTTGCATTAGGAGAATTGCTTGATAAAACCGGTCAAGCATCGCAGGCACAGCAGGTATTCACTTACGTTTATCAGCCCTACAAAAACAATGGGTTTAGAAATGCGGATGATTTGGGAGTAGCAGGACGAGCCGCTGCAGCGGTAGGTGAGTACCGGGATGCAAACAATGCCTTTAGCACGGCCTATAAACTGGACCCAACGCACATTCGCAATTTACAGTGGTGGGCCAATCTATTCCGCATCAAATACAACGATGCCGAAGCGCAAAGCACGCTTGATGAAGCCATTGCACTTAATTCAAATTATAGCCCTCTTTACACGACGTATGCCCGTTCTTCTAAAAGTTTTGGGCAGAAAGAGCAACTTGCGGCTCAAGCTTTGGAGGCAAACCCCAACGACGTCGAGGCCCATGCTATCATGGCCGGTTTGCACATTCTGGATGGATTATATGGTGAAGCAGAACGCCTTCTTAACGCTGCGCTAGAAATAAATCCTTCGGACGTAGAAGTGCTCGCTCACCTGGCTACCGTGCATTTTCTAAAAGGGGAGCAAGAAGAGTTTGACAAAATTGAAGAGCAAGCTCTTGCAATTAATTCGAGGGCAGGGTTGTTCTACATCACCCTTGCAAAAAATTGCGACCTTAAGTTTCGCTATCCCGATGCAGTTCGCTTTGGCGAATTGGCTGTTCGAGTAGATCGGCGGAATCCTGAAGCCTATGCGCAGCTTGGTACGAGTCTTCTGAGGGTAGGGCGCGCAGATGAAGCCGAAAGGTATCTGAATTTTAGTTTTGATGCGGACCCCTTCAACCTGTTTGTAGGAAATATGCTCACGCTCATCGATGAGTTTGATGATTTTTCCTTATTACAGAGCGATCATTTCTCCTTGTTGATACATAATGATGAACGGGATGTGTTAGGGCCTGCAATTCTCGAAGTTGCCGAAGAGAGTTATGCGGTACTGAATGAAAAGTATCCCTACAGACCTCCTTCAGGCCGGATACTTTTAGAAGCATACAATGACCCTGATGATTTTGCTGTACGGATTGCCGGCGTGCCGCATCTTGGTCTGCTCGGCGTGAGTTTTGGGGATGTGTTGGCAATCAACACGCCCAAAAACATGGAGGCGGATTCTTATAATTGGGCACGTACACTATGGCATGAACTGGTGCATTCCATGTCTATAGGACTGGCTGAGTACAAAATGCCGCGATGGTTTGCTGAAGGGTTGGCTGTTTATGAGGAACAGCAAGCCCGGCCCGAATGGGGACGGGAGATGGAGCTCGATTTTTTAATGGCATTCGATCAAGGCAAGTTGCTTCCCTTGAATGAAATGGACCGCGGCTTCACGAGGCCGACATTTCCAGGCCAGATTTTGCTGAGTTATTACCACGCTTCTCAGATTATTGAGTACATTGCTTCAACGTATGGGCAAAATGCCATCTTCAGGATACTGGAGGGCTTTGCTTCCGGGAATAATGATCGTCAAAGTATTGAAGAGGTAACCGGGGTTACATTAGAAGTACTGGACCGTGCATTCCGGGATCAATTGCGCGAGCAGCAAAAAGCCCTGTCCGATGTACTAAAAGGCATGCCGAATCCGTTTGGTGAAGGTGAAGGGTTTAATCCTCTGAGTGACGGAGCATCCTGGAATGAGAATGAGTTCTTGAGCGAATTACAGAAAGGGTATGAGCGGTTAGGCGAGGGCGCCTATAAGGAAGCCGAAGCCCATTTTGAAAAGACACTTGGCATTTATGATCGATACACAGATCCTGGTAATGCCTATCAAGGCCTTGCCGCCGCATATAGGGCTCAGGGAGAAAGTGACAAGTTAGCCGCTCTACTTGAACGATACCTTTCTATATCCGAGCATGGTTCGAACGAAGCAGTGGAACTGGCCAAATTGCTTGATAAAGACGGAGAGCATTCGAAGGCCATTTATTATTTCGAACGAAGCCTTGATGTGGCTCCTTATAATCGAGAGGTGCAGACGAGGCTTGCAGAACTGTATGCTGAAGAGGGCCAGCTTGATAATGCCGTAATGGCACGCCGTGCTGTCCTTGGCCTGAATCCTGTTGATCGTGCTGATGCGTATTATCAATATGCGTTGAGTCTTTATAATTCTAACCGGAGTATGGAAGCGAAGCGGGCTGTGCTGCAGTCGCTTGAGCTGGCACCCGGGTTTCGTGATGCGCAGAAACTTCTGCTCTCTGTAGTTGAGCAGTAATCATTATTCATGTGCCGGAGAATACACATGCCCGCGAGTACTTCATTCTCTTTTATTAGGCGCCTCAGTTTACTGGTTGGAGTCTTGCTCTTTCTAGGATTGGGGGAAGTACGTGCGCAGTCGGATCATGGATTTCGTTTTGTGCGGATCCGGTTTGATGATCCCCGCGGGGATCGTGCTTTTCGCGGTGCAGGGCCGGCCTGGAGCCATGACTATCCGACGGCAGAACAGAACTTACATAGGGCGCTACAGAGGACGACCAAGGTGTATGTCGAGGGAGAACCACTGGTGTTGCGGCTCTCTGATGATCGCATTTTTGAGCACGCTATTCTGTATATCTGCGAACCAGGATATTGGACCCTTGAGGAAAACGAGGTTGAAAATCTTAAGGAATATATTGACCGCGGCGGTTTTCTACTGTTCGATGATTTTCGCGATGAGATCGAACTGGTGCAACTCGAGTCGCAGATGGAACGGGTGCTGCCTGATTTGATCAGGCAAGAGATACCGCCAGATCATCCTGTCTGGTCCATATACTTTGATATTGATCCGGTAGAGGCTCCTTCACTAGTCGGAGGGGGGTGGGAACCTCGGAATAAGTATTCGGACACCTACATTGCTTACTTTGATAGAACCGGTCGTATTGTAGCCATAGCCTGTTACAATCAAGACATCGGAGACGGCTGGGAGTGGCCTCAACAAAGTCTTGGCGATGCCTCGACCATCAGTTTTCAGATGGGTATTAATTTTTTGATTTATGCATTGACTCACTAAACTATTATGTCAGAACACGATGTAAACGGTGCTGAAGAGCTTCCTCTTTCAGAAGATGAAGTATTGAAGCGCTTGTTGTCTGGAAAGGAGCAGATTATCCAGCAGTTGCGAAAGCGGATCATTGGGCAGGATGATGTGATCGAGCATGTACTTATCGCACTCTTTGCGGGAGGACATTGTTTGATAACCGGGGTGCCAGGACTTGCCAAAACGTTGCTCATCAAGTCGCTCGGGGAAATTCTTGATTTAACGTATAAACGAATCCAGTTTACGCCCGATTTAATGCCTGCTGACATTACTGGCATCGACGTGATAGAAGAAGATCGTGCATCAGGAAAGCGAGAAGTCAAGTTTATTCGGGGGCCTATTTTCGCTAACATCATACTGGCGGATGAGATCAACAGGACACCTCCTAAAACACAGGCAGCACTCCTTGAAGCGATGCAGGAGTACCAGGTCACAGCCAGCGGAGAGCAACTCAAGTTAGATCAGCCGTTTTTCGTTTTGGCTACGCAGAACCCGATTGAATTGGAAGGAACGTATCCATTACCTGAAGCTCAACTGGATCGGTTTATGTTTAACCTGGTCATTGACTATTTGTCTGCTGAAGACGAATTGGAAGTGGCAATGACTACAACGTCCAAGGAGCAGGAGCCTCTAGGTACAGTACTATCCGGGCAGTCTATTTTAGACTTTCACCGCCTGGTAAAAAAGATTTTTGTGCCTGATAACGTAGCTCGATTTGCTGTTCAATTGGTTCGAAGTACACGGCCTGGTTCTGATGAAGCTCCTGATTTTGTCAAAAAATGGGTTCGGTATGGCGCCGGCTTGCGTGCCATTCAGAACTTGTTGTTAGGCGCAAAAGTGAGAGCAGTATTCAGAAATCGATTCAATGTCTCCATAGAAGATATTGAGGCACTCGCTCCAGATGTTCTGCGTCACCGTGTATTGACGAACTTTTACGCTGAATCTGAAAACATCACCGTAGAAGATATCATTCAGAAACTGGTGGAGAATACCCAAGAGCCAGTGTCTGGCCTGGTTTAAATTCTGATTGAATAACTTCTGACAGCACATGGAACCCCAAAAGCAACCGGCTCTACGCTTTCTCAAACCCGAAGTACTTTCCCGTATTTCGAACTTGCAGCTACTTGCTAAGACCGTAGTTGAAGGATTCCTATCGGGTTTACATAAAAGTCCGTATAAGGGCGCAAGCGTTGAGTTCATGTCCTATCGGCCTTACATCGCTGGAGATAATCCGTTGCATGTAGACTGGAAGTTGTTTGCTCGTACCGATCGGTTGTATGTAAAAGAGTTTGAAGACGAAACCAATACGTCTGTGAACTTGCTTGTTGACATCAGCCCTTCCATGGGATATACCTCGGGTGAAGTCAGTAAGCTCGATTATGCTTTTTACCTCGCTGCTTCGTTAGGATATTTTATGTGGAGGCAGCAAGAGGCCGTCGGGTTGACGTTGTTTGATGACAAGATAGTTCAGCGCGTACCTCCACGAAAAGCATCCGGCCATCTTCTGACGGTGCTTCAGCATATGCATCGTGCTGAGTTGGGAAATCCCTCGAGCATGGGTAAGCCGCTGCATCAACTTGCCGAGTTTCAGCGGAGAAGAGGCTTTATTGTACTGATTTCAGATTTGTTAGATGATGTAGATGCCTTGATTGATGGGATCAAACATTTCCGTTTTCAGGGGCATGAAGTGCTGATATTCCAGTTATTTGATCCTCAAGAAGTCAACTTTGATTTCTCTGATATGATTGAGTTTGAGGACATGGAAACAGGAGAAAAGATGGTACTCGAAGCAAAAAGTGCGAAGGACATCTATCTAAAGAATGTTGAGACCTTCCGGCAATCGGTTGCAGAGAGATGCGCGCAGATTGGAGCGGAATACAACTTTATTTCAACAGACCAGCCCCTGGACTTTGCCTTATTTCAGTTTTTGGCGTCTCGTATTAAAAAGAGAACATGATCGTTTTAGCTACTTAATCCAGTGAGTTTTATAAACCCCTTATTTCTTGCTGCGCTTGCAACAGCCGCTTTGCCAATCCTTTATCACTTGGTTCGAAGGATTCAGGCGAAGCAGGTGCAATTTAGTTCGCTCATGTTTTTTAAGATGACCCCGAAAGAGGTCGTTCGGCGTCGGCGAATTCAGCATTGGTTGCTTATGGTAATGCGCTGCGTACTATTAGGATTGCTCGCGTTTGCTTTTGCACGCCCCTTTATACCCAAGGACCAGATTCCATTTGTTTCTCAACGAGAAAATGAGTCGGTCGTGCTTTTGGTTGACAACTCGTATAGTATGCAATTTGTAACCGAGAATGGAGGCACATTGCTCGATGAGGCTAAAAATGCAGCGGAGGCGAAACTTGGGGAAGCAGTTGGAGACGATGAATATTCTGTAATCGCATTTTCAGATAAAACAATCCAGCTTACGCCACTTGATTCTGATATTTCAATCCATAATAATGCCGTTCAATCCCTGGTTGAGCCCAGTTATCGAACGACGGACTTTTACTCTGCCATTCGATTGGCCGAAGATGTATTGGGTTCGGCGTCTCATGAGAAAAAGCGCATCGTTTTAATCTCGGATATTCAACAAACGGGATGGCAAGGAGCTTTTGAAAACTGGAAGTTGGATGCAGATATTGATTTCGAGATTGTTCATCTGGTCAATGGTGATGAGCGTGAAAACAATTTCGTGGATGGATTTAGCTTGCTTGAGCGCCGGGTTGAAGGGCGTGTTGTGCACCGATTTAATGCCCGGGTGAGTACCAGTGAAGAAGGAGAGGATTTGCCAATAAATACAGTAGATCTAGAGATCGAAGGGGATAAGGTGAATGAACAACGTGTAGGTGGAGACGAGTTGCAGAGAGCTTCTTTTCAGTACCAGGCATCCCGTGAAGGTACCTTTACAGGGAATGTGAAGCTCGAAGACGATCGGTTAGCGATAGACAATGTACGATACTTTTCTTTTTCCGTTGAGAATAAGCCTGAATTGTTGAGTGTTGGAGGCAGCATCCGAGATATCACGCGAGATACATACTATCTCGACCGAGCATTTAATCAGGGTGATCAAGCCTTATATACGCTGAATATTGCGGGCTCTGGAGGAATCACACGCAGTTCGCTCCGAAATCAACGCGTTGTATTCGTGGCGTCTCAGTCCCCAACTTCTGCCGAAGCGGGTGTGTTGCGGCGCTATATCGAAGAGGGCGGTAGTGTGATCATTTCCTTTGATGACCAATCAGAGATATCCGCCTACAATCGGTTATTGGGGCAATTGGGGCTTGGCCAGATCAGCGATGTTGTACGTGCTCGCTCGGAGCAGGGGTACGATGCCATTATTGGTGATGTCGATTTAAAACATCCCGTATTCTCCGTGTTTACTGAATCAGGGTCTGGAGCCATCTTTAGGCCCAAATTCCGTCAATACGCTCGGGTGCAGGTAGACTCATCGGCGACGGTATTGGGCCGATTTGATTCGGGTGATCCGTTTTTAATTGAGAATGAGTTGGGGCAGGGGAGAGTGTTGCTATACACCTCTAGTTTGAATCCTGGATGGACCGATTTTACGATCAATGAAATGTTTGTCCCCTTTCTCTATCAACTTGTGAAATATGCGTTGTCCGCAAACGAAGTGAAGAAAGAATATCTAGTTGGAGAGGGGGTGCGGTTTGAGGGGAATCCCGGGGAAGAATGGGATGTTCGTGGTCCTGGAAATACGTTGTACAAGGTGGCAGTAGACGATTCCGGGCAAGGGTTTTTTAATGAGACAGATCAACCTGGGCACTATTTTGCTGCTAAGCAAGGTGGAGAGCAAGTCGTGTTTGCTGTAAACGTAAATCCCCAAGAGAGTTTTTTAGCGAGCCGTAACGCGGAAGAAGCGTACGGTGCGGTAGTTCCCCCTCCAGATGAAGTGCCGGTCACAGTTGAGGAAGCGCGCTTAATCGAAATAGATGATGAGGAGCGGCAACAAAAGTTTTGGAGATACGTCATTCTTCTTATGGTTCTTCTTTTTGCTACTGAGACATTCATAGCCAATCGTATAAAAAAATAAACCAATGCCTGTATTATCATATCGTGTGAAGGAGTTGGTTGATCAAGTGCGTTCCAGATGGCGCCGCCGCGCGTTAATGCAAGGAACTGCTGTGACGTTGTTGACCTTCCTGTTTTTTGCTGCATTAATACTGCTCTTTTATATCCAAACACAGATTCCTGTGCGGGCGCTGCTCATTGGCCTGGGCATTGGCGTGCTGATAACTGGTTATGTGGGCGTCCAATACCTGTTGAGACCTCTACTGAGGCGGCTCGATGATCAGCAGGTTGCCTTATATATCGAGGAAAAAATTCCTGGATTGCAAGACCGGTTAAATAGTGCTATCGAGATTGGTAAGCAGAAAAACAAATCAAAGGAAAGTATCCTTCTTGAGAAATTGTTAGAAGATGCCACCATGCAGGTTCGTGCGATTCCGGTGACTACAGTGGTAGATCGGCGAAAAGAGCGCTTGCTATCTTATGGAGCTGGTGGACTGTTGGTTCTTTTTCTGGTATTCAGTTACAACGCTTCGGATGAAATCATAAGCGCCTTTACTGGTGCGCAGGTATCACTTGCTGCTACGCCTGAAAAACCGTATATGCGCATTGAACCCGGCACGGTAGAAATTGAAAAGGGAGAATCGCAGGAAATCATCGTTGATCTTAGAGATAAGACGGAGTCTGATGTATTGCTGCACTACAAAGAGGCTGGCGGAGAATGGCAAAAGGTGGCTATGAATAAAGGGATGGGGAGTTCTGCGTATCTCTATGAATTGATCAATGTTCAGAAACCAATTGAATATTTTATTCTGCACGATGAAATGCAGAGCGAACAGTTTGACATTACTCTGTACGAGTTTCCTGCTGTTGGCCAGGTACATCTGCGATATACGTATCCGGAATATACCGGCGTTCCACCCAGGACTGAGTCTAACACCGGGGATATCAGGGGGCTGAAAGGGTCGACAGTAAGCCTTACTATCAACACAACAGGTAATGTCGAAACCGCAGAAATGGTATTTGAGGATGGACGTAGGCTTTCTCTGAACGACATTGATAGCGGGCAGTACCGCCTTCAATACTTGATCAATGAGGATACGTATTACCACATCGAGCTGAAAGATGTATCTGGGAAAAGCAACAAATTCCCTGTGGAATATCAGATCATTGCTCAAGATGACCTGAAACCTGTTATCAAACTCACAGACCCACAGCGAGATGTGCGTGTGAACGCGATTGATGAAGTCCTTATTGCCGCCGAAGTGACCGATGACTACGGGGTGAAAGATGCACGCCTCCATCTCTCGGTGAATGGAGAAGATGAAGAGGTTTATACGTTAATCAAGCCTGAAGATGCCCGTGCAACGGACATACAAGGTGACTATGTGGTTTTTCTTGAGGATTATATCCTTGAGCCAGGTGACGTAATCTCTTATTACGTAGAGGGTGAGGACTATTTTGAGGCAAATGGGTCTGTGGCATCCGATATGTACTTTATAGAAGTAATCCCTTTCGATCGCAAGTACACGCAAGTGAACAATATGGGCGGTGGTGGAGGTGGCGGCGGTATGCAAAGCCGCACTGTAATCAGCCAGCAAGAAATCATTGCGGCTACCTGGAAGCTTCATCGCCAGCGAGATGAACGATCTGCTGATGATTTTGAGGAGGCTCGCAAAGGGCTTGAGCAGGCTCAGCAGAATCTTAAAGCAGATATCGAAGAACGTATAAACGCAACAACCTTTGCTGTGGAGCTTCGGACCAATGAGGAGATGAAAAAGATTGTTGAACATCTCAGGGCAGCCATTGAAGCGATGGATGAGGCCATCGTAGATCTTAGGGATGGAGATCTGCAAGAAGCCCTTGGGCCTGAACGAAGAGCATTAAACGCGCTATTAAAAGCTGATGCCTTGAACAGAGATCGAGACGTGACGCAGCAGCAGCCTGGGCAAGGTGGAGGAGGCGGTGGTTCGATGGAAGATCGCATGACAGAACTGATGGATCTTGAACTGGATATATCCAGAGACAAGTACGAGATTCAGCAGCAGCGTTCTTCGAATGAGCAACAACAGCAGCAGGAAATGGATGATACCCTGGATCGTATCAAGGAGCTTGCTCGCCGGCAGCAGCGCATTGCGAATCAGCAACAGCGTGAACTAGAGGGAGAAAATAAGAAGCGGTTTATCGAGCGACTAAAGCGTGATCAAGAAGAATTACGCCAGCAGACTGAACAACTCTCCAGGCAAATGCAGCAGCAGTCTCAGTCCCAATCAGGAAATAACGAGGACGTGCAAGAGGGGTTGCAACGTGCAATAGATAGAATGAGGGAAGCAGATCGTGCGCTCCGTAATGGAGACGAGCAGAAAGCGTCTGCTAGCCAGCAACAAGCGCTCAACGAATTGGATCAGATTCAAAAAGAGCTTCAGGTTGCCGGTGCCGAAACGACGCGTGAGATGTTGGATGATCTCTCTCGTGAATTTGACGATTTACGTGAGCAAGAAAAACAACTGGGTGAAGATATTGGCGAAACGTTCGAAGAGGCCATGGAGAATGGTGGCCGCTTGCGAAGAAGTGAGTTGGAAGATTTGCAGGAAAAACGCGACAACATGTTAAGCAAACTGGACCAGTTTGAGCGACAGGCTGAAGCGGTTGAAAGTGCTTCACGTAGCGAAGACCCAGAAGTAGCCTCCGATATACGGAATATGCTTCAACAAATGAAGCGGGATGAGTTGGAGAAGAAGATGAGCGATTCGGATAAGGCCCTCGACAATGGTTGGCTAGACTATGCCGAGCGCCTGGAAGGAGAAATAGAAGCTTCTATGGATCGCTTGGCTACCCAGATGCAAGAGTTGCAAGATCAGTTGCCTCAAACCGATGAGGAACAGCTTCGCAGGGCACTATCTGATCTTCAGAATATCCGTGAGCGCCTGGAAGCCATGGAGCGTCAATCACAAGCTGAATCTCAGTCTAGTGAACCAGGCTCATCGCCCTCATCGCAGGGGCAATCCAGCGATCGCGATGAACGTGCTCGAGCCTCTCGTATGCAACGCGAACTTGAACGAGCAGAAGAAGCGATGGAGCGCCTGGAAAATCAGCTTGGGGGCAATGAAGGGATGCAGCGAGAATTACAGCAAGCAAGAAACGCACTTCGAAATGTTTCTGATGCTAGCTTTAGGGGCGTCTTGCTTGATGATGAAGCAGCAAAAAATTTCTTCAATAAAGATCTGTTTAACCCCTTCTCCGAACTAGAAAAACAACTAGCTAGAGAACTTGATACCATTGAAATGGAGAAAAAGCTGTTTGGTGCTCGAAAAGCAGAAGTGCCCGATGAGTACAGGGAAACAGTAGACAGGTATTACGAGTCGCTATCCAAATCGAACGATAACTAACGCCCCATGCCACAATCCTGGTTCGAGCGCTTATTTAAGTTTAATCAGCTGAACTTTTCAGAAGGAGAGATTGGTTTCCAATTGGGCCAGTCTCTCTGGATGATATTGGTGTTGGGAATATTGCTGATAGTTGGTTTTGTTGTCATCTACAGCATCACAAACTTATTCACCTCCAAGAAGTCCCGCGCTGTTTCGCTTGGCTTGCGCATTCTGGCATTGCTTTTATTGCTTGTGCCACTAGTTGAACCCGTCCTTATTATCCCTGATGTTATCCCGGATGAGAATTTTGTGGCCGTTCTTATCGACTCATCAGAGAGTATGGGGATTGAAGATGAGGAGGGAGTAACACGGTATGAAGCTGCATTAAGCCTATTAAACGATGAACAGCAGGGTATCGTGGATGAGATTGAGGAGTTTTTTCAAGTCCGATTCTATGCGTTCGATGAGCACCCTCGCAGGGTCGATAGTTTACACTATCTGGGTACAGAGGGGAAAGGGACCAATCTCTCGTTTGCACTGGATCGAGTAATCGATGACTTCAACGGAATTCCGCTTTCTGGTGCGATTTTGCTGACCGATGGAGGGGACACCAGCGATGAAGTACCCCTGAACCAGGCAGAAGCGTTGCAATCGATGAACGTCCCTTTACACATTATTGGGGTTGGGTCAGAGTCTTTTGTGCAAGAACGTGAGATACTTGAAGCGTTCGCTACTCGCAGTGTTGAGGAGACTACCGGAGCAGAGATTGAAGTGAAAGTACGGAGCTGGGATGAAGAGCTGACACCTGTTACTTTCGGATTATATCGGGGAGAAGAACGTGTTTTTTCAGAGACCCGGACGTTGAAAGGAGGTGGGAAGATCGACCAGTTTACTTTCTTCTTCGAACCCGAATTACCTGAGGCAGATGACTATGTTCTGAAGATTGAAGAGTCTGAGGAAGAAGTCAATCTGGCGAATAACCAGGTTAGTGTGTTGATCGACACGCGAAAAGACTCGATGAAAGTGTTGTTGTTGGAAGGAAGCTTGAGAAATGAGTTTAAGTTTTTGCGCCGCGTGATGGAGGATGACCAGGTAATCGATGTAGCCTCGGTTGCGCGAACAGGGCCGGCACAATTCTATCGCCAGGTGAGTCAAGATCCTGAACATTTAGCTGGAGGATTTCCCGTTTCTTTGGAAGCTTTATACCAGTACAAAGCAGTCATTCTAGGAGATATAGAAGCTTCTGCTTTTTCGCTAGAGCAACTTGAGATGCTGGAGCAATTCGTGCGAGTACGAGGCGGGGGGCTCATCATGCTAGGTGGCCGGCAGACATTCGCCGAGGGGGACTATTATAATACTGCAGTAGCTGACATTATTCCATTAACCATCGACCCTGGAAGACGAACTATAATTCCTCCAGTATTTCGAAAGGACGGTGTAGAGCCCGAGGAGCAAGGATTTATATTTATGCCTACAGCAGTAGGATATGAAAGCCCGATCCTGAAATTGTCTCCAGAAAGTGATGCGAATCGCGACTTATGGAATTCGATGCCTGGTCTAACAAATATCAATTATCTTGGCCGCGTTAAACCGGGTGCTGTTGTTCTTGCTGAGAAGCCTGAGGATGAGTTTGGCGCTTCAGAGCCGTTGCTTGCTGTTCAACGATATGGTAAAGGGCGCAGTGCTGCCTTGATGACTGCCAGCACCTGGCGTTGGCAAATGCTTCTCCCTGCGGATGACAGCCGGCATGAACGGTTCTGGCGGCAATTGATTCGTTGGGTTGTTGCCTCTGCGCCTGACCAGGTTGATGTTGACCTGGGCGCATCCCGGATTGCGCCTGAAGAAGAAATACCGCTGACCGTTCGCGTCTCTGACGAGCTTAGTTTACCCGTTTCCGGATCAGTAGTCCGTGGGTTTGTAACCGACCCCTTTGGAAGTGTTAAAGAGATTAGTTTTCAAGAAGATCTTACCGAACAGGGAGCCTACCTGGCCAGCTATGTACCCCAGGACTTGGGCGTCTTCAGTCTGGATGTGGAAGCGCGTTCGGGAGATCAAGTTGCCAATTCAAAAACGACCAGCTTTTTGTCGCAGGCATCAACCCAAGAATACAGAGATGCGACTTTAAAGAAAGAATTCTTGCGTAGATTAGCTTCTGCAAGTGGAGGAAGTTATTATTCAGTGGAAGAGGCCAGCACCATCCCGGACCAACTGAGAGGCCGCCGTACCAGTACCTCTGTGTATAAGACGGAGTATTTGTGGGACATGCCCATTCTCTGGGGGACAATCTTCTTACTTTTATCTATTGAGTGGGTGTACAGGCGCCGAATGGGCTTGCCTTAATACTAACTAGACGTAATCGTGCAAAAGATACTCACCGCCTTACTAGTATTGTTATTCTGTTCTGCACCCTGTGAAGTAACTCTGTCGCAGGATATAGGAAAGAAGTATGCGTTATTAATAGCAGGTTTGGGAGGAGATGCGGAGCACACAGACAAATTTAAAGGATACCTCTTTGATACGCGTAAAGCGCTTGTAGAATCCTTGGGTTTTGAAGAGAGCGATGTGGTTGTATTGGGTGAAGCCCGAATTGTTGAAGAGTCGTTTGTTGATGATCTGTCAAATGCTGAGAATATTCGCTCTCAGTTTACCTCACTGAATAACAAGGTGACCTCCAGTGATGATGTATTGATAGTGCTTTTTGGGCATGGAGGCTATGAAGGAGGAATTGCCCGGTTAAACATACCGCGCCGGGATCTAACTCAAAACGATTATGCAGACCTCGTAGGCGCGTTGCAGGCTCGCCGTCTGGTTTTTATCAATACTGCAAGTGCAAGTGCACCATTTATTGAGGCTATTGCAGGGGAGGGGAGAATTGTTATTACAGCAACCAGGACAGGCACTCAGACCAACGAGACGTTATTTCCCCAGTACTTCGTTGAATCTCTGACAAATCCAGGGACAGATCGGGATAAAGACAGCAGGATATCGATTGCAGAGGTGTTTGCTTATGCAGCAGAGAAAACAGATCAATGGTACGAGGACAATGGCCACGTTGCAACAGAAAACGCAATGATTTCAGATACAGGATCGGGTGAGGGTGTTCGGATCGAGGACTTGGAAGTTTCTGGGACCGGGCAAGTTGCAGCGTTTACGTATCTATCGTCAGGAGACACTGCGTTACTTGCAGCTGCTGGCGGGAGCAGCCCCGAACTAGCGAGCTGGTTAGATGAAAAAAATCAAATTGAACTTGATATTGCAGAATTGAAGGCTCAGAAAACCCAGATGAATATCGAAGAATATTATGCAGCTCTTGAAGTGTTGTTTGTGCGGCTTGCAAGGGGAAACGAGCAATTAGAGACTGCTGTACCTTAACGGATTCACCTTAATGTGAAAGGGCATACATGATAAAGTTGATCGCCATCTGAAAGCTAACTGTTGACGCGTCGCCCATATTTCGTTCAGGCCATTCCCATCCATCACCTATATCTTGGTTATAACAGATCACCATAACCATTCTCCCTGTGTCATCATAAATTGCATAGTATAGGTCGTCATCGTCATCTAACCAGGGGACTTCTCCGGATTGAAGCTTTGTAGACCGAGCACTCAATGGGTCTATCGAATAGAAGATATTCCAGATAGGATGGGAGTCTTCAAGTTCGACCGGTTCTTTATCAGGGAAAATTTGCTTCAGATTCATGTAGAAGTTGTCCCATTGCCAGCCAGTAACACCATCTCCATTATCGTGAAAATCATCAATGATGATGAACCCACCCCTGTCGAGGTATTTTCTAATCGTCTCGATCTCTTCTTCGGGTAGATACCAGTATCCGGGTTCACATAGATACAGGATAGGGTGTTGGAAGATTTCCTCGTCTTGAAAAGTCAGGACAATGGGAGCGCCGGCAAGGGGAATATCCGTCGTCCGCTCAATAGCCATGTGCAGGTTTTTTTCTGCTGTAGGCCAGTCATACGCCCAAGGGCCACGACCACCCCAGTTTCTGCTTCGGCCAGAATTAGACTCGTACCGAATACGAACGAATTGAAATCCTTCCTGTAATGCGCTTGAAGTGGGTTGTGCGAATGAAAGGGAAGAACCAGTGAGAAGTACCAGTGCTATAACAATCGCACATCGCATACATTACATGGCTTGTCTGAGTTCGAGGACTGCGTTTACAGCAGCATCAGCGTCGATCATCCGGCCTACTTTGTTTGAATCGTCGAGCGTAACTCCTGATTCATGGAGGATGGTGTAGGCTTGAGAAGCGGTTAGCTCTGGATATAAAGATCGCATGATACCTAATAACCCTGAAACGACAGGAGTGGCCATTGAGGTCCCGCTTTTAGGGCCATAATCATTGCCTGGAATCAAAGAAACGACATCAACGCCAGGTGCTGCGATTGGGCGTGTAAGGCTTGTGTTCGTATTGGAAAACTTAGCTTTGTTGCCATTTTGATCTACGGCAGACACACTGATAACACCTTCCACATTCGAAGGCATGTGATTTTTGGCATCCTGATTTGAATTGCCAGAAGCTGCTACGACAATGGCACCGCGGTCCATAGCAAACTCAACAGCGTCTTTAATGACTTTTGGGGGAGTGAATGAAAATCCTCCGAGAGACATTGAAATAACGTCTGCATCGTTTCGCGCGGCATCAATAATAGCCTGGGCGATTGTTTCGAGCGAACCCATGCCGTCAGAGCCAAGAGCCTGATAGCTAAGGATATCGATGTAGTCCCCGTTCCAATTTAAAGACGCCATTCCAAGGTCGTTATTCGTGGCTGCACCAGCGATACCAGCGCAATGTGTACCGTGGCCATGCTCATCTGTATTGCCAGGAGTTTTCACGAACACAGGGGTAATATCTTCATGCTTACTTTCTACTCCTGTGTCCAGGATAGCCACTCGGGCTTTACGTACAGGGCTGGTCTCCTTAAGAATTTCGTGGACGGCAGGCGCGTCGATTGCTTCTAGTGTCCATTGTGTGTTAGAAAGCGGGTCATTGGCAACAATAGGGCGCTTATGTTTCCATTTAGCAGAAGGCGTAGAAGCAGGTGGATCAAGACTTACAGGAATGTTGATGCTTGCATGATCTACGTTTTCAGTGTCCAACCTGAGTTCCTCCATGAGTCTCTCAAGCTCATCGGCATCACCGGAGAACATATATACCTGGGCAAGATCAGCATCCATTTGAAGGGTTAATTCAGGGAATGCCTTCGATACATGGATATGATATTTTTCGTAAATCGGATAGATTTCCATGATGCTATCATCAGGTCCAAGTTCTACGAGAATCGATGCATCATGAATGTGATTATTGAGTTCTTCTGTCCCTTCAAACAGTGTTTGGGACTGAGATGCTTCACTGATACCAAGCACTTTTCCAACGATGGTAAGGGCCAATGAAAGGCCCAGTGCAAGGACGCCTAGTACAAAGAACGGTTTGGCTTTTGATTTTTTAACAGCTAGATACCCAGCGCTGACTAGCAAGGCCACACCCATGTTAGACGCAACGCCTGTAAACAGGCCCAAGAACGTGCCCTGGGTAATGGCGATCTTCAGGCGAACAAGCACCATGAGCCCGAGGAATACCAGCCCGGTGATGACTACAGCGGGTTTTTTGTCTTTCTTACTAATATCCCATGCAATGAGCAGACTACCAATAATAGCTAGCAAAAGGGGTGTAGAAAAAAGCGCACCAAGCATATCTGTACCTGTGGAAGATTGATCTAAAGACGTTTAATGGAGCGGATATAGACCGGTTGGCCCCACATTTTGAAGGAAATCACATCAGCAGGTTCAAGAAGAGCTTCAATACGGCTATTATTTACCTGTACAGCACGCGGCAATTCACTGACGGGCTCATATTGCATGTTGTCATCACCGATAATACCCCAAAAACCGCCTTCCAACTCCTGATAAACAACTGTGCCCGTTATTTTCATGGTGTCCTTCAAAACGTAATAAGAAAAGTTGACATATCACGTTTGAGTGTTACGGGATTAAATCTGTGTAGTTGCACATGAAGGAATTAACTTAAACGGCATCTTGTAAATAGCCTATCATCTTCGTTCTGGATATCTTAAACAGATATTGCATGATATTTCGATGCTCAGTTTGGAAGCTATCTTTTGAAAGCCCTGGTATGACAGTGGCGAGAGCATCGTATTGTGAACTCACCGATTCTGAGGGTGCGCCGAAATGAGAGGCTAGAATCTTTTTTAAGGCCTTGATATAGGTCTCAAACATTGAAATGCTAATCTTTCCTTTCTGAACGTAAGTAACGTGGAGTTTAGATCGGACGTATGCAATCGTCTTTTTTAAGGCACTTTCCAGATCAATAAGAGAAAGATTGATCTCATGTGTGGAAGAAGTAGGTACTTCTCGATTTTGGAAGCATGATCTCAGCACACGTGCATATTCACTCATCGGAAATGCATTGCGATAATAGGGATGCATTTTTAAGAAATCCTTGAATGCATACACCGCCGTATACGTGTTCGACGTCTCGCACAATATAGAGGTCATATAGGATTCTAAGACTGTAGTTGGAGCGAGGGGGAGGTGGTTCTCGCGAGCAGATGCTTTACCAACCACAATCCATTGCATTTCCCGTTCGCGGTGGAGGGAAAACGAGGCGTTTCTTTTGACAGCCTCCTTGATATTACGGATGATTTTAGCCAGGTTAGGATCTTCAGCTCTGTAAGAACGGAAGAGCCCTTCGTTCACTTTACTGAAGATCAATCTTCTGAGGGAAATTGTAAGATCTTCCTCAGAAGCTGCTTCCCATTCGAAGGTGCTGAAATAATTTTCAAGCGTGACAAAGTGCCCCTTGCTATCTCGCTGAAACGTATCAGCGATGCAGTCAATTGCAAGGTCCTCTGTGGCGATGCCAAATCGATAATGGTCGAGGGATCCTCGTTGGACTTGCATCCTGAGAAACGCCATTGCAATATTTGAACAAACGTGAATAAGGTGGTTGACGGCTTCACGATCTGAAGGAGTAGAAAATACTCGGCGGAGTGTCTTATGAAGAGTCACAGTTTTATATACAAAGTTAGGTTTGGGATACAAAATTTCTGCTCCGAAAGGCCTTAGAACAAAGGGGCTCCCGTCACAGTCAGCCCACTATGGCGTAATTTTGTGACTGTTTCCGACACCTTTTTTTTACTTTTTTATAAATACCTCCAGAGGAGTAGAGGGGCTACTCCCTGAGTCTACTTTTTGGTATTTTCAAAAACTGCTTGAGTGCTATATAAAAAGGATTCGGGATGTAGGAAGGGAATTACCGTAACCCATACATTGTATTCATCATTCACCCACATAGAACCTTATCGTTATGAGAGCGCTAACTGATGTTACATTAATTCTACAAGCTTATGGGAGAGGGGAGTCGGGTGCCTCGGAGAAGCTTTGGAAAATGGTTTACGAAGAGTTACACCGAATAGCCCAACGGCAACTTGCTGGGGAGTATAACAGGCGCCACTTATCTACCACGGCTTTGGTTCATGAAGCGTATCTGAGATTAGTAGACGATGATAATATCGAGTGGGAGAGCAGGGCCCATTTTTTTGGCATTGCAGCGCGGGTAATGAGGCGTGTATTGGTTGATAATGCCCGAAGATATAGAGCGATTAAGCGAGGAGGTGGGAATCCTGATGAATCCTTCGATGAATCCCGGTTTGTGCCTGAGAATCGAATTCAGGAAGTCATAGATGTCGATGAGGCGCTTACTCAACTTTGCCGCATACACGAACGGTGGAGTAGGGTTGTAGAGTGTAAATACTTTGGTGGATTAAAAGAGGACGAAATCGCCAAAATACTCGGCATCTCTGTACGAACGGTTGAGCGCGATTGGGTCAAAGCCAAAGCCTGGTTGTACAACTATATGTACACCCCGGCCGCAGCTTAACTGGTTTGACTATTACTGTGCTCGGATGGTATCCGAATAAGCAAATTTGATCGGGACCCCGTTCAACGAATCCCCTAGAATTTTACTTGCTTGTTGAGCAGTGGTGTCATCCTTGACCATGATCTGGATCCAGGCATCTTCGTTGCTGTTGCCAGAGATGCCAACACTCAGAACGCCCTCAATGGCCATTGCTCGCTTGTCAATTTCGGATTGTTGACGAGCATCTTGTACCTGAGTGACTGTGTGTGTCATGATAGTATCTGGTAAAATGGCTTGTTCAAGTTCCGCAACAATAGGTTCATCCAATTGGGATGCACTTTCCTCGCATCCAACTAAGATTGCACTAACGGTAAAAAAAAGAACTCCGAATCGGATAAAGTGTCTGCTACGCATTGTCATAACTAATAGAAGAAGGAATAATAGAGTGGGCCTCTTCACGTCTCTAACGATATAAACGGCTCATGAGGTCCTTGTCGTGTTTTTGTGAGCCTTTCCTGACTGAATGAACCGAACTCCCACGATAATAATAACGATGGTCAGGAGCATCAATACAAGGGCGATAGGGCGTTCAAAGAAGCTCATCAGGCTCCATTTTGATTTAATAGCGCTAACCATAAAGTTTTGCTCGAGGATAGGGCCTAGTACCATTCCCAGTACAACTTGAGCAAGAGGAAAACCGCCTCTCCTTAATGCAAAGGCACATACGCCCATGGCCACCATAACCCATATATCGAAGGGGTTGTTGTTAATGGCATATGCTCCAACAACACACAGCCCAGCAATGATGCTTAACAAGATCCTTGAAGGCACTTTTATGATTTGTGAAGCAATCCGGGCGGTCAGATACCCATAGAGTGGAAGCAGTACAAGGTTCGCGATCAGAAAAGTAATAAATAAGGACCACACGAGATCCATGCTTTGCTCGAACAGAAGGGGCCCAGGCGTGATTCCTTTCATTAGGAAAACCCCTAAAACAATAGCGGTGACAGTATCTCCGGGTAATCCAAGGGATAGAGCTGGTATCCATGCGCTGGCAACTGCTGCATTGTTGCTGCTTGTACCTGCAACAATAACTTTATCCTCCTGATCTTCTTGGTTTTGATTACCTACTTTCTGAACGCTAGTAGCAACCCATGACCCCACATCAGCCCCAGCACCTGGTAAAAAGCCTATGACAACTCCAAGAAAGGAAGAGCGCAGCACCGAGAGTTTTTCTTTGAATAGTAAAAGGAGAGGGGCAACAAAAAAGGAATACGCGTTGGAAGTTGGATGTTGATCGTCAATAGTATGGTTTTCGTTCTTGACAGGTCTATAGACATGTTCCAACACTTCAGAGAATCCGAATAGCCCTATCATGGCTACAATGTAGTTGAGTCCACTGAGCAGGTTTGGGTTTTCGAAGTGAAAACGAGGATACCCTAAGGTGGGGTCTACGCCTACCGTTGAAAATAATATGCCTAGTAGAAGCGAAATAAATCCCTTTATGGGTGCCCGTCCAGTCGCAAAAATTCCAGCCGTTAACCCGAGAACAGCAATCCAAAAGTATTCAAAGGAAGAAAACTGCTTTGCCAGTTTGGCAATGCCTGTCGCCGTGAAGATGAGCAGTAGTGTGCCTATAATTCCACCAATAGCTGATCCCATGGCGCTGATCCCAAGGCTGTATACCGGTCCTTTTTTTCTGGACAACGAATACAGTTCTTCTGCATAGGCTGCACTTGCTGGCGTTCCGGGAATACGAGCTATAGAGGACCCTACATCTCCAGCATAAATGGCAACCGATGAAATCGCAATGATTGCCGGCAATGCAATGATCGGATCCAAGAAAAAAGCGATCGGGATAAAAAGAGCAACAGCCAGCGTTGCTGTAAGTCCAGGAATGGCACCAAACAGAGAACCATACAGGCCGCCCAACATGAGAGCAACAAATCCTTCCCAAGAAAACAGTGACATGCGCGGCGACGGGTATACGTTCAGTAGGTATTGGTCAGAACGTGCAAAGTAGTAGTCGTTCTGCCCAACTGCAACACGAAACCCGTAACTGCTCAATTAAAGGGGGACACCCAGGAGTTGAGTGAAGAGGGCATAAATTAACCCTGCGCTCAAAACGGCCGTAAGCATTGCTTTCCATGGTTTGTTATTCAAAATTATCCCAAAGAAAAAGATGAGCCCGGCCATTATTGGGATAAAATGAATGTGATGTACAAAAAGGGGATAGGTTGCCACCAGTATAATCCCGGTGAACAAGCGTAATACCCTTCCTTTTGATGATGGACGAGAACTGGGTGAGAGGGTGTTTTTTGAGGCCACCGACCGTACAACCAGGTATGCCCCCAGTATGCCGAGGCAGAAGGCAATAAGTTGAGGGAAGAGGGCGGGGCCGGGATAGCCGTTTTCAAGTTCAGGAAAAGACAAGGTTCGAACCCATAGTAATAGACTGAGCACAATCAACAGTGAGCCGGAAAGGACATCGCGTATGAACAACCGTTTTAGCATAGTGTCATTATTGGGTTACGCCTGCCATTTCGAGTAATTTTCCATTGGTCTCATCTTCATTTTGGAAGAAGGTATTCAATGCATCACCAGAGGTCGTTGTCAGATTAAATCCAGCTTTCTTCAGGGGGGTCGTATAAGCGGAATCTTGTGTTACCTTGAGAATAGCATCGGTCAGTGTCTTTGCAACCTCGGGAGGAAGGTCTGCAGGTGCTCCAATAGTTACCCAACCGCCGATGGCCCAGTCGATCCCTTGTTCTTTTAGAGTAGGGATGTCAGGGTACGCCTCGAGTCGATTATCGGCCATGACAGCAAGAACCTTAACTTCACCGGCTTTTAAGAGGGCATCTGTTTCAGCTAAAGCTGCCGTTACAACGTGAACCCCGTTTGCGAGGAGTTCTTGAAGGGCTGGGGCAGCGCCCTGGCTAGGAACCCATGGTAGGGACGATTCTGGTAGTCCGGCTGCATCAAGGAAGCCAATCCGAGCTAAATCCCATATACCTCCTTTTGATGTACCTGATGCGAGTAAATCTCCCGGGTTTGATCGGATTTCGGCAAGTAATTCATCCAGGTTGTTCCATGGTGCATCGGCTCGTACTGTAATCGCACCAGGGTTATGTGACAGTAGTGCAAGCGGAGTAAAATCTGTATGTCTTAGTGGTGTAAGGCCTTGCCAATGCATCATCGTGATTTCCCCTGTTATGGCGCCCAATGTGTATCCATCCGGCCGAGCGCTTGATAAGGCAAGGTGGCCAACAACCCCACCACCACCCGATCTATTAACTACATTAATAGAAGCTCCTAGCTCTTCTTGCAGAACCGCAGCAAGGGTTCTGGAAATAGTATCTGTACCGCCGCCTGGATTCCAGGGGACAAGATACGTGATTGGACGCGATGGGTACTGGGTACCCGTTGTAGAGTCAGAGGGCTGGCAGCCAGTAATGAGAACCAATAAAACGAAAAAGAAGGAGAGGGTGCGCATCAAATAGAATGAACGAGTGATAGGGAGCACCGTCAATCTACCATTTCTCTTGTTGAAGGTAAAGAAGCTGACCGACTCTAAATGATAGAAGGGAAGAGGTATAGATTAGCGTATTCCCCGGCGCAGGTAATTCAGGGCAATCCCTTTGTTTCGAAGCGCGTCAGGTTGACGGGGGTTAATTGAAAGCGCTTGATCACTAGCCTGAACTGCCTGTTGGAATTGCTTGAGCCTGATATATACCCCACTCATTTTACCCCAGGCCACGGCGCTTTCTGGTCGTATAGACAGGACCCGATCAAATGCTACAACAGCATCACGATATTGTTTGACTTGATCCAGCGAGATGCCCTTGTTGAACCAGGCATCTGCATCATCCTCATTGTGATACAAAACCTGGTCGTACGATTGTATTGCTTCTGAGTGCCTTCCCAGCTTACCCAGAGTAATGCCTTTGTTGTATGCTGCCTCTAAGTCATCCTCATTCAAAGATAGCGCTTTATTGTAAGCGTCGAGCGCTTCAGTGAGCATGGCCAGGTTGGTAAGTGCATTCCCTTTATTGTACCAGGCATCAGCGTAATACGGATCCATAGACAACGCCCGGTCATAGGCAGCCACAGCATCCTTGTAGCGAGATAGGCTATTGAGAGCAATGCCATTGTTATACCATGCATCAACATGAAGCGGATCCAAACGAATCACGCGGTCATTGGCTTTAATCGCTTCTTCGTATTTACCCAGTTTGATCAGGGCGAGGCCTTTATTATACCAGACTTGGGCCGCTTGCGGGTTTAGTGTAAGTGCTCGATCATAGGCTTCGAGGGCCTGCTTGTACCGGCCCGCTTGCGCTAGTGCAACCCCTTTGTTGTACCAGGCTCCATAGTCTTCAGGATTTAGAACAAGGGCACGAACAAAAGCGGCCATGGCTTCATTCGTTTTGCCTAATTCGAGCAGGGCGTTCCCTTTGTTATTCCAGGTACCAGGGTCGTTGGGGTCCAGTTCAATCGCTTTTTCGTAAGCAACTACAGCTTCAACAGGGCGCCCCAAGTTTTTCAGCGCGATACCCTTATAGTTAAGAGCTCCAGGATCGTCTGGAGACATTATAAGTACTTTGTTAAACGCAGCAAGGGCATCTTCATACATGCCCATGGTCATTAACGCATTGCCGTGATTGTACCAGGCGTCTACATCTTTAGGATCAAGAAAGAGAGCATGCTGATACGACTCAACAGCTTCTTCAAGTCGATTAAGAGCAATTAATGCATTGCCTTTATTTAGCCAGGCTGCTGCATTATCCGGATCCAGTTGTAGTGCATGTTCACAGGCCTCTAGGGCGTCGTCGTACCGTTGAAGGTGATTCAACGCGAGCGCTTTATTATACCAGACAGCCGCATCGTTCTGACTTACACTGATTGTCTGATTGTAGGCAAGGATGGCTTCAGCGTACCTTCCCAAAGACATCAAGGCATTCCCTTTGTGATACAACGCGCCTGCGTCAGAAGGGTCGAGGGCGAGAATGCGCTCGTAAGCAGCTACCGATTGTTCAAATCGGCCTACTTTTCCAAGAGCAATACCTTTGTTGTAGAGCGCTGTGGCATTATTGGGATTAATTGCGAGCGCTCTGTCACAAACCTCCAAGACTTCATCATACTTCCCGAGTTGAGTCAGCGAATAACTCGCATTGATCAACTCTCCGCCCTTCATGTCATAATTACTGAAGTCGAGGCGAGGGTTCTGCCCTGTAAGATGCCGATACCAATCGGCACATTCATCGACAACCTGGTCCCAATTGAGGGGGCGCTTTTTCGGATTCTTAGCCAGGCATCGCATGACAAAGTCTTCAAGACTCGAGTCTACAACCGGGTTAAGTTCTGCCAGTGAAACGGGCTGCTCTTTCAGGTGAACACGTTGCCAATCGTCGATGGTCTGTGCTCTGAACAATCGATGCCCCGTTATCATCTCATAAAGGATGCACCCATATGCATAGATATCGGTTTGCATCGTTATTGATTTTCGGAGCCACTGCTCAGGAGCCATATAAGCGGGAGTGCCGCTACGAGAATCATTGGCATAGACCAACCCGAAGTCCGCTACGTGAGCTCTCCTGCGATCGTCAATAAGTACGTTTCCGGGCTTAAGATCTCGATGAACAAGCCCGCTTACCTTACGGGTAGCATGTTGAAGGGCCTGTGCAATTTGTAAAGCCAATTCTATTGCGACTTCTTGAGTCATAAAAGGCTTTCCTAACCAGGATCGCAGGTCGTTTCCTAATCCTTCTTGACCACGGATGTATTCGGTGATAACGAAGGGTTGGCCATTAAAGATATCGACCAGGTAGGCTCTTACGATAAAAGGATGTTTTTCAATACGCACCCAAACAGACGCTTCCTCAATAAACATCTGCTGCATTTCTTTGATATGCGCAAACCGTTTTTGGAGTGTCTTTAAGGCACGGGGAAGTTTTTCTACTTTGTCGTACGTGGCATAAATGACACCCATTGAGCCTCGATGGATGTCGAGTATATTATAACGGCCTCCTATAGTGTCGCCAATCTTGTACTGCTCGGGTTTCGCCTTAGAATTAACCGGGGGGAGTTGAGATGCATGAATAGAATGGTACCCAGAGTCATCCACCACATTATCCGCCCATGCTCGTTGAGGAACATAGGGAACCCCTGAACGCTCGGCAACGGCGTTCGAATACGGTCGGGAGGATTTTTGTTTACGAGCGATTTTCATATCGCTTGAGCAGGTTCATAGAGACTCAGAAGAGCTTTGCTGTTCAAAATGATGAAACTCTCAGGTAAGCGAACAGTGAATATGTTTAAATAGAAAGGTAGATTACGCGTTGGTTTGCATGACAGTGCAAAAAGTTTACTTGCATTATATCCATCTCTCAGGACTAGTTCAAGAAATTGTGCAAGTCTTAACTCTTTTTCAACTGACGGGGCACAGATATGTTTTATTTTTTGATGGATGAAGCAGCCTTTTTTAATCCCAATAGGGCTTCATCCAGTTCTTGCTCGCTGATAAGCAAGGAAGGACCAATACGAATAACTTGTCCGTAGAGCCCCCCAACACCGATAAGCACGCCCTCTTTTCGTGCTGCCTCTAAGAACATTTTGGTAGTTTGAGGATCCGGTTCTTTTGTTGAGCGATCTTTTACAATTTCGATAGCCTGCATGAGTCCCATGCCTCTTATTTCGCCTATCCAATCAAATTGATTTGCGAGCGCATCAAGTCCGGTGCGGAGTTGTTGACCTCTTGCTTCCGCGCGGTCTGGTACAGCTTCTTGAACCATGATATCGAGTGTAGCTGATGTTGCTGCCATGCAAATGGGATTCCCGCCAAAGGTAGAAATCGTTTTTCTCTCCCAGGCGGCTGAAATCTCAGGTCGGGAAATGAGGGCGCCAACAGGGTACCCATTCGCAATGCCTTTGGCCATTACCATGATGTCCGGCTCAACGTCCCAATGCTCGATGCCAAACCAGTGAGTACCTGTTCTTCCAAAGCCTGCTTGAACCTCATCGCAAATAAAGATACCCCCATATTTTCGAATAATAGCTGCTGCTTTTTGGAAGTATCCCGGTGGCGGGACAATGAATCCACCAACACCTTGAATGGTCTCTGCGAGGAATGCCGCAGGACGCCCGCTGGTTGTAGTCAGGATCACGTCTTCCAAGTCTTGTGCAAATTTGTCTGCATTCACTTCTGGATCATCACCAAAAGGGCTTCTGTATGGATAGGGGGCCAATGCATGCGTTATCCCAGCAAGGCTGGTATGCCCCGTTCGCCAGGCCGAGTGCCCGGTTAGATGAGTAGCTAGTGTGCTGTTGCCTGAATAACCGTGGCGAAGTGCTATGACTTCATCTCTGCCAGTGTAGAGTTTAGCAAGTCGAATTGCGGCATCGATGGCTTCAGAGCCGCTATTAAGAAACATAGAGCTTGAAAGAGCGCCCGGAGCGATACGAGCCAACTTCTCTGCTGCTTCAATCTGGTTTTCTGTAATATAGAGTGACGAAGTGTGCCCTAGAGTGTCTATCTGCTTATGTACCGCTTCATTCACGCTGGGATGGCAATGCCCCAGTGAAGTAGAAAGAATGCCGGCAAACATATCCAAATAGGTCTTTCCTTCTTTATCAACAACCCTAGATCCTCTAGCTTCTGTGAGGACGAGGGGTTCGCTATAGAGCGTCCGGACGCACGGAAAGATGTATTTCTCTTGTTTTTCCTTCACACTGGAGGTAGATGTCTGGTGAGATACAGTCTGTTCGGCGATCATAAATGAATTCAACTGATTGGTAAAGCACACTCTTTTGGTTGGAACTTCTCTACTCCTGTAAGTTCCTCAGTGGCAGGTGACGTCTTTTGAATTGAATCGACAATGAGGTGTAACAATGCGAGGAAAAAGCACGTAGGCGTAAGGAGCAAGACACATATTTGAACTAGAGACATGAACGCATCACGTATAGCAATGCTTGTAGCCCTTGTAGGGCTTATATATGTTTTATCTCCATGGTCCTTTTCTTTGAATGGGGTCTTTGATGGCTCATTCCCATGGATATTCTTTGGACTTGCCCTGTTTTTCGCAACACGTAAAGGGGGTTGTGGAAGGCGCTCTTCTCATTGCGCAAGTAAGTAAATAGAAAAAGCCAGCAGCACATCGTACTGCTGGCTCTCAAAAACATAATAAAGGAGCAACTCACTAGAGTGAGAAATTGGTAGCTCCAATTACGTTATCCCAAATCACTGCAAGTGTGCCGCCTGAAGAAGACACATCCATGAAGCTGATTGTGAACTGGTCGACTGATGCTTCTAATGCATCGACGCCCATAGGTACACGAATGACGTCTTTGTCAGCCGTGTAGTTATACGATCCCCATAGCCCATCCCCAGATCCACGTCCGCTTTCTTTGGCTGCATGGTTCGAGAAAATAAGCGTCCATTGTCCAGGCTTCAGCTCAATAAACATGCTGTACTCACCTGCAGGAAGCTTTTGGTCTCCAAACATCAGATCCGCTTCTGTATTAAATCGAGTAGATTTATTTGCCCCTACTCGCCATACAGGAGCGCCAGCGTTTAATTTGGCCCCATAGTTTTCTCCAGATCCAAAAATGCCTTGGCGTCCACGAAGAATTGGACGGCTGTAATCAACAGTAATCCAGGCATTTCCAATTTGAGTAGCTGCTTCACCTCGTGGTGATTTTGCTCTGTCTTGGGCGCATGCAGTGTCTAAACCAACGACTGCTATTGCTGCGAACAAGAGTACTGTTAGGTTCAATCGCATCAATATATTCCTCCTTTTGTGTGGTTTGTTTAGTTTAAAAGGTACCAGGGTGGGTCCTGTGACGGTTTTCCGTACGCTCATCCTTTCAATATGTTACCAAAAAAGGGTTCATGTCCTTTATTTTGATGGAAATAAAAGAAATTTCTTGGCAATTGAGCTTCAAAGAATAATTTTGGTTTGACCGCTACGTATAGTGAGTGTCTCGTGTATACTACAATCAGAAGCGCCTACCAGGACACCGTTTGTCATTAATATCTTTCTGAGTACCTTGAATGAGAGCAATTATCTATGTGCTTTTATAGAAAACAAAGAGTTAACGTGACTTCTAGAATTCCTGGCATATAGATTGTTGATTGGCTTCTCCGAATAAGTAGTCTACTTAATGAAACCTCCAGTCACTTTGGCTATTTTGTGCATAACTGATATTAACTAACAACGCGTATTTTTCCGTGAGAGTACACATTTTCATTACATTTTTGGCTGCCTCGATGTTATCTGCATGCCAAAGCAAGGTGATTGACAATTCCACAATTGTTGAAGTAGAGATGGTCAGTTTCGCAGACGATGTTTTACCCATTTTTGTTAGCACATGTGGAGGAACGGGATGCCACATAAATGAAGCTGTTAATCAAGTAGAGCTAACCAATTACCAAAGAACAATATCAAGTTTTGCGGAAACGTATAATAAAGCTCTTGTGATACCAGGCGATGTTGCTGGTAGTCCTCTGATCGATAAGATACTGGCCAATCCCCAATTCGGAATCCGAATGCCTGATGGTGGCCCCCCATTATCCAATACTCAGATTGAGACGATTAGTACATGGGTTGAGGAAGGTGCACTCAATAACTAATCCCTCATCCATCAAACATAGTGAATACAACAATCATGACTCGAATAATTATATCAGCATTTCTGCTGTTTCTCCTCAATACGCCCCTGGCTGCTCAGACATTCATGGGTGAGAGCGGAACTGCAGAATTTACATCAAAAGTACCTCTGCATACATTTACAGGTTCATCGGACTTCCTGATAGGTCAAGTCAATCTAGTCGAAAATACGGTCGACTTCTATATAGATTTGACAACCCTAAAGACGGGAAATAAGAAAAGGGACAAGGATATGCTTATCACTCTCGAAACCAAAGAGTATCCCTTTGCCGAGTTTTTTGGTAATATTCAAACTGAATTTGATGCCTCAAATCCAGCGAAACAACCAGTTAAGGTTGCCGGTGAATTCAAAATCCATGGAGTAACTAGAAAGATTGAAGTAGACGGCACAATGCAGGTAACTCCAGAAGGACTCAACATCCAGGCTGAGTGGCAATTGAATATCAAGGATTATAATATAGTGCCGCCAAAGCTACTGGTCGTAAAAGTAGATGAGGTACAAGATATTAAGATTAATGCCGTATTGGCTCCAGTAAATAATTAGCATTCATATCCAGTTTCGGATTAACTACGTTACTTAACTATATGGTACGCCGCCTTTTATTTTATTTTTTCTTTGTTGTATCAATAATCATTGTACCCACACTGGATTTGGCCGCACAAATGCCACGGCAACGTGCAAACCCCAGTGGACCGGTAGATGAAGTCTTTTGGGCTCCCCGTGTCGTTCATCTTACAAGTGTCACAAATCTGGAAAAGAACAATCTTGATTTCAATATCAAGCATACTTTTGGGGTTTTGACAAACGGGGTGGAAGACCTATTTGGATTAGATGCTGCGGCGAATATTCGATTCGGTTTGGATTACGGTATAACAGACTGGTTGTCGGTAGGTGTTGGTCGATCTCGATTTGACAAACTCTATGATGGTCGCTTTAAACTAAATGCGCTTCGTCAAAAGAAAGACGGCAGTATCCCATTGGAATTGGCATTTACGGGTAATGCTGCTATCCTAACTGTGAAAAATGGTTATGAAGTGGCAGATAGATTGAGCTACATGGGTGGGGTTATTCTAGCTCGAAAATTTTCGGATCGGATAAGCCTACAAGTAACTCCGATGTTTACCCATTTTAATACGGTGACTATCGAACGAGATATCAATGATCAAGTTGTTGAGGAAATCAATGATATTGTGGCTCTTGGTATAGCTGGTCGTGTTGTGCTTACGGAACGGGTTGCCTTATTAGTTGAGTATATTCCTGTTTTGGGAGATCGTAATGATCAAACAGAAGATGCCTTATCAGTAAGTTTTGATATCGAGACCGGCGGGCATGTCTTCCAACTCTTCTTTACTACGTCACAGTCGATGACTGAACAGCATGTTGTGGCGAGAAACAGGGATGACTTTTTGAATGGTGATATCCGCTTTGGATTTAATGTTCACCGCGTTTTTTCACTATAACCCATCTCCTTAATACGCATCAATTTCACAATAGATGTAGAATCATCAAGAGGAATGCGTTGTACATTCAACCTTTCCTTTTGATGTCGTATATTATCGAATGTCCCTTTTTTTACCAGTCCTTTTGGTATTCGCTAATGAATAAGGAGTTTAACGTTCAGGTAGCAGAGCTGGATCATCTGCCTTATGCGGAGGAGATCTGTGCATTAATCGAGGATGCTGCTAAGCAGCGTGGAACTGGAATTGCTAAACGCGAGCCTGAGTATATCCAAGGAAAAATAAAGGACGGAAAAGCAGTCATCGCTTTATGTGGGAACGACCTGGCTGGATTTTGTTATATCGAGACCTGGAGCCACGGGAAGTATGTGGCTAATTCTGGCTTAATTGTTTCCCCGAAGTACCGCAAGTCTGGATTAGCTCGCCGAATAAAGAAAGAAGCTTTTGAGCTTTCGAGAAAGAAATATCCTGATGCCAAATTATTTGGAATCACAACAAGTCTTGCTGTAATGAAAATCAATTCGGACTTGGGGTACAAACCGGTCACCTTCTCCGAATTGACAACTGACGAAGAATTCTGGAAGGGATGCCAGAGTTGCCCGAATTACGACATTCTTTCACGGACAAAGCGGAAGATGTGCTTGTGTACAGGGATGTTAGCTGACCCAAATGAAAAGACTGCAGCACAGGAAGCTGAAAACCCCCAGGATGCTTCGCTAGAAGAACATAACGTTCGTTCGATCTCTAAATAACCAGTCTATTTAGCTGGCTTCCACCATAGGCATCAGCCTGTCAATGACTGAGCGATCAAGGGTTTTGTTTTCTGACTCGTCAGTGATTTCCACTTCAAATTGAGCAAGATCTTCGACATTTTGTGTTAAGCTTACAAGGCGGCTTGATTCCTCCGTACTGTCATCCATCATCTCGATGATTTCCCAGAGTCCTTTGGTGACTTCGATAAGCTGTGCTGAACGTTCTTGTTCGGCCTTGATCATAGATCGTAATTGCTCGTTTTCTGCTCTGAAGTTGGCGTCCAGCTTACACAGAAATTGATACATCTCTTTTAACGCAAGGGTGTGAAGGTCTTTTTGTTGCGTCAAATGAGTCAGGTGCTCTTCAAGATCTCTAATTCGATCTTGTCTGAGATTACGTGTCCTTTGCGTGGTAGTTTGTGGTTCTGATTTCCGATCCGACATGAAATCGGTAACCTGGGCTTGGTTTAGCTTGAATAATTTGCTGGTAACCATAAGATTTCGCTCTTAAATACGTGTGAAGGGCAAGCGATACGAGACATGTTTAATACTCGATGGATTGTAGGGGGTGTGAAATACAAAAGCCATACCATTAAATAGGATGTAGGTAAATCGCTATGTGAGAGGGGTGATTTGTCGGAACCGAGTTAATTCTACAAGAAGCAGTTTCTTAAGTACCTCTCTGTGCCCTAATTCAGGGTGAATAAATGATGATTGATACAGGATGATGGAAAAAGAGGTGTTGTATCACTTTGAGATATTTTTGTAGGAGGCAAGTGCAAATTCACGCGCTTCTTTGTGGTCAACAATAGGCTTTGGATACTGTGAACCGATGCGTGTATTGATTCTTTGTTGTTGTTGTTCGGGCATGAGCCAGGGTTCATGAATGAACGATTGGGGAACGGCTTCTAATTCGGGCACCCATTTTTTTACATATATACCCTGAGGATCAAACTTCTTCCCTTGATTCATGGGGTTGAAAATTCTGAAAAAGGGTTGGGCATCTGCACCAGAACCTGCAGCCCATTGCCACCCCATGGTATTGTTGGGCAGGTTCGCATCCACGAGCGTATCCCAAAACCATTTGGCCCCTTCCAGCCAGTGCGTCAATAGATGCTTGGTTAGAAACGAGGCTACGACCATTCGTACCCTATTGTGCATCCAGCCAGTACGCCATAGTTGCCTCATACCAGCGTCAACTATAGGGTATCCTGTTTCACCTTTCTGCCAGCGAACTAAGGCGTCTTGATTTTTCGACCAGGGGAATCGATCAAACGATTCTCGTAAATTATTTTCAGCAGTATGCGGGAAATGATGAATGAGATGATACGAGAATTCTCTCCAGATTAACTGCCTGAGGTAGGGTCCTTTTTTGTCGTCTTTTGTCGCAGAAGGGTTTTCTTGAGTAATTTGATGCCACATGGTTTTGGGGCTTATTTCTCCAAAATGCAGATGCGGCGAGAGCATGGAGGTCCCGTCCATGTATGGAAAATCACGGTTCTCGTTGTAATCCGCGATCGCATGATCCAAGAAGGAGTTGAGCCTGGACGATGCTGTCTGTTCACCTGGGGTCCATACGTCGTGAAATTCGTCAGCCCAATTGAGAATGGGTAACAACTTGAGCTCTTCAATACGCAGCGATTTAATCGAGCTTAGCGCATCAGGTTCAGGTTTGAACCGAGGAGAAGGCACCGGTGCCGAGACCACTAAATGGCGCTCGGTGTTTCGCCAGAAAGGAGTAAAAACCTTATATGGTGTTCCTTTTCCTGTGAGTACTGAAGCTGGGTCATGGAGGAGTTGTGTATCCCATTGTATGGTTTCAATACCCTTCTCATGGAGTGCGTTGGCGACTTGAGTATCTCGTGCTTTTTCCGCCGGCTCAAAGGATGCGTTCCAGAATACAGATTCAGCTCCCGTTTCCTCTACAAGATCACACAGCGCTGATGTGCTCGGTCCTCGTTTGATAATAAGGCGAATTCCTTGCTCTTCTAACGAAGCTGAAAATGAAACAAGTGAATGATGCAACCACCACTTTTGTGCTCCCCCGATACTCCATTTACCCTCCTCGTACGGCGCCCAAATAAATACGGGGAGGATCGATCTTCCTTGCTCGGCTGCATGGAACAATCCCGGGTTATCAAACAACCGAAGGTCTCTTCGTATCCAGACTATAATTGGAGTATCAGGCATAAAAGGAGGCAGATTGGTTTTCGCAGGTTCGTTTTTATAGCAGCCTGCCTCCTCAACGCCCGATTACTCTACCCGTTTCACATCGAAGAATCGGTCTACACTATTAAATGCACTGAATACTCCCAGGGCTCCTATAATGTTATCTGGAGGTTGATTGAGATCTCTAGAGTCCTGCGTTCTATTATCGTATAAATCAGCATATTCCTGATTAACGCGGTATACCTTTATCTGGTGTTCACCTATTCCTTCAAGCAGAAGAAGGTTTACCTCGAAGAAGTTGTCACGTGTTGGTTCGGAAATAAACCGAAATCGTCTACCAAGCCGCTGCCCAATAAAATCAGGAAAGATAGATTCGGGGTTTTCCTGAACGCTGCTAATAACTACATAATGTAGAAGGTCGGCTGAGTTATCCCAGGTGACCAGTAATCTGTTGTCGAGGCCGCCCGGACCACCACCTCGAGGAGGGCCACCTCCACCGCCTCCAAAATTAAAGCTGGGAACGTCGAATATTGTAGTGTCTAACTCAACACTCAATGGAGCAGGGGGGACGTCTGTTTCTGCAGTGATTGTTTGGCCCAGGTATTCCATGACAAATGTGAACCGGTCTCCTGGCTCCACGCTCAAGTCATCGCCCTCATAGTGATAGGTACCCTCATTGCTACTAGAAGTTAGTGAATAACTGATACCATCCTTGATGAGACTGATAACAGCGTCATTGATGGGCGCAGCAACCGTATCTGTACTGTTAAAGGGGAGCGTTGAGGTAACCAGGATATCATCTATTGGCTCTCCAGCAAACAAGAAGGCCTCGATAACGGCGATGTCATCTGCTGATTCCATGCTTGAAGAATCGCATCCAGTGAAGAGCACAATACATAAACAAAGAATAGAAGACAGCATGTGTGCAAATCCTTGCTTCCTTGAATGTATGGCGGCTGATTGTATAATCTCTGTGTTCATGAGTTTAATGCGCTAAATGGAATGAAGAATATTGATGCCTAGATGTCGATTCTGAACCTCAAGTTCGGAGTAAATCCTAAGTAGTTTACATCCGTAACCAGCAAGTCACCTTCGGTTAAATCGAATTCACGGTACCACACATTCTGCCTACCGTAGAGATTGAATAAGGACAGCCCAATGGTTCCTTTAGATTTCCCCCACTCGAATCGGTAGTTGGCGGCTACATCTAGCCGGTGGTAGTCAGGGAGGCGAAGGCCATTTTTCTGACCTACATTGATATACGATTGTTCAGTGCCATCCAGCAGTGTGATGGTGTATTCTGAAACAGGAGCTGTGTAGGGTTTGCCCGTGGAGAACATCCATGTAGACGATAGATTCCACTTCCCGAGATCAAGGTTATGCACCATCTTGAACTCGTGGGCTTGATCGTGCAAAGCGGGAAAGGCATTGCCGTCGTTGAGCCCTGCAAATGTATGCTCAACATCGGCTAACGTATAGCTGAGCCAACCGTTATAAATCCCAGTCTTTTTCTGCACGAGGAATTCAATCCCTTTGGCAATACCATCGCCGGTAAAGAATAGCTCTTCAGCATTAATGCCTCTGAATCCGGACCGTTGAAATCGAAGGGAGAACTCGGATAAGCCCTGAATGTCCTTGTAATAGGCTTCGACATCAAACAGGTAATCTCCAGTGTCATAGCTAAATCCTCCCACAAGGTGTTGTGATTCACTAACTTCGACTGTTTCTCCGTCAGCCAATAACCAGAAATCTCGAGACCCTTCCGTGACGTTCTCGTTTACGACGCGGTTTACATACTGATGGAAATGGCCATAAGCTGCTTTAAAAGCTAATTTTTCAGTGAGGTCAAGATTTGCAGCCAGGCGAGGTTCAATGAATGTTTCGCTACTCACATCGTAGTAGGAAGCTCGGCCGCCTAGCGTGATCTCAAGAGTGGGGAGCACCTTCCAGGTGTCCTGGAGATAGCCAGAGAAATGACCTCCTTGTTGAGTTCTGTCAAGGATCGTTGTTGTGTCATCACGAATAGATACGTAATCGACAGTGGACTGACTGAATTTTATCCCGAAGTCCAACTTATGGCTCTTATTAAGTTGCCATTCGTTATCGAGGCCGGCGGTGAAATCTGTGACAGCGTTATCTTCAAACGTTCCTTGTTCAATGGCACGGATCAGGGTGTCTGCTTCTACATTTCTAACTTCTTGATCGGTAAATCGAAAATAATCACTGAAATATTCCGAGTAGGCAACAATGGCGTTTGAATAGAAGCGGGGGCTCCATTGGCGAGACCATTTACCACTTATTCCTGTATTGCCCCAGTCGGTCAGGTCTGCGGTACCACCGATAATTCCTATTTGTGCATTATTGCCCAACGTTCTTGTTTGATCACGAGATTTGTCCAGGTCGTCTTTGCCGTTGTAAACACTTATAGCAAGGACGTCTTCATTACTGGGCCGATACGTGATTTTGCCATTTAGATCGTAGAAAAAGAAACTGGGTTCTTCCTCCTGGGCTGCGGCATTTCCAAATTGACCTCGTCCACCGCCTGGTCCGCCCTGCCCAGGTCCTTGAACAACGCCCCCACCAGTATCATCATCATTGAACAGGTCGAAAATGCTGTTATATACCCCGCTTTGAATCACATCTGTATATGAGCGACGTGCTGAGAGAAGAATGGAGCCTTTGCCTCGAAGTGGAACCTCAATGACAGAACTTGCACTCAGTAAATTCAGTCCTGCGCCAATGCGAAGATTAGAAGCATCACCAGCCTTACCTGTTAATTCAATAACGCTGGATGTTCGTCCCCCAAACCGGGCCGGGTATCCACCCTTGTACAATTGCACATCCTTGATTGCATCTGCATTAAATGCACTAAAGAAACCAAAGAAATGATCTACATGATAGATTGTCATGCCATCTAGGAGAACAAGGTTTTGGTCGGGCGTTCCCCCTCGAACATAAAGTCCTGAGGATCCTTCATTCGTTCCGCTGACTCCTGGCATGAGCTGAAGAGATCTAAATATATCAACTTCTCCCAGGCTGGGGAGTGCCTCTAATTCTTTTGGGGAAATAGTGATCTGGCTGACTCGCTCAGCCGTTTTCATAATGGTATACTTCTCGCTGATTACGGTTACTTCATCCAGTTCATTTGCAACTGGTTGAAGGCGTATATCAATGGGGCCTACTACATCCCTTGGGTTTAATCGTAACTCATGCGGTATATACCCGAGATAGGTGATCAGCAGGGTGAGGCTATCCGGAGGGACCTCAAGAAGGGCAAAATAGCCATCATTGTTTGTGGCTGTACCTGTTGTAGTCCCTTTTATAATAATGCTGGCATAGGGAAGGGATTCCCCGGTATCTTCTGCTCGTACAGTTCCTGATAATGTGATATTCTGAGCGTAAAGATCTTGGGAAATAACAATTAGGAGGAATAAGACCAGTTTAAGAAAAGTGGGTAGAGTAGTATCTCCAAACCAGGGTCTTATGAAGCCTGTTCGGCTCCATGATATTGGTGACTTCATGGTATCATTGCTTTGGGTAATTGCATCGCAATGCTCATTGAGGCCTATTAGAGCAGAATGATGCTATATCAATTGTCTAGCGTATAGATCGTTTTCTAGACGAGCATGAAGCGATCTACATTCCAATTACAATTGATATTTTCTCAGCACGTACCTGAGTCTTGATGTGTTTACGTATTGTTTACATCCTATTGAGAAGGATGGGGAATGTTGTTGACGTGTGCAGGGGTTGAAAGGTTTTGCAGTAAGTTATTAAACGCTGCGTTATAGGACGGTTCATGATGCATGTCATGAAAATTCGGGATGGGATGCTGGCGGAGCTCTTTCGCTAAATTAATAAACGTGCCGGGTTCCATTAATGTCCATGATTGAATCAGGGATGGATTTGCTACGGCAACTGGATAGATCAGCCGGCGTTGCTCTTGCTTTTCCAACTCGCGAGTAGCTTGAATCTCTTCCATAATCCATTCACTACCCATGCTTTGTTCTGAAAGAACAAGGATGAGTTTGTCTTGAGACCCGAGTGCCTGGCTAACTTGAATTTGTAAATCTTGCCCTCCCTTCAACTCTTCAGGAATAATCCAGCATCTGATGCCTTGCTGTTGCAAATTATCATGCAACTCTCGCGAAAACATCAAATCCGCTTTGCTACAACTGATCAAGCACGTGTGGGTTTGCAGTTCATTGGAGATGTATGCACGATAATGAGAGATCAGCTCGTCCGGCAGGCCACAGCCTCTGAGGAATCGTTGGGATAGATTGCGAGAACGGGTGATTGATCTATGATCAATGGTAGAAGGGCCGTGGTGCAGGCAGTTGTCCAGACCAACAGCTTCTTGGAAATTGGTGCCACCAAAAATAGTCTCATACAGTGCAGCGTGAGCCAGAGAGGCCCCTGATAAATCTGCCCCGCTAAAATCTGCCCGGCTTAAAATGGTTCTAGAAAGGTCTGCTTTGGCCAGATTGGCTTTGGTCAAATTGGCTTTGATTAACTTGGATTTGCCGAGATTAGCCTTGAAAAGGTTGGCTCGATATAAATCTGCTGCTGTCAGATCCGATCCTGCTAAATTAGCTGCCGTAAGCTTTGTCCCCCGAAGGTTAGCTTTAATCAGTTTTGTCTTTTTCATTGAGGCGCGAGCCAGGAGGACACCGCTCAAATTTGCGTTGTTGAGGTTCAAGCCATCTAAGTTAGCCTCGCGTAGATCGACCCGGCGATCCCGGTTTTTCTTTCTCCAATCATTCCAAACCTGAACGTTGCTTTTTAGAATGTCTACGTGTGCAGGATTCGCCATAAAGTACCTGAATTGATATATAGATGAATAGCGTGACTAATCTGTGATTAGCAATTCGAGTAGAGAGTAGAAACTCGATGAGGGGCTAGTCTTAGAGACGTTAGCCCTTAATATACAAATTTTAGAAAAATTTTGATAGGTCTAAATAATTACGCACAACGACAAATATTGTGCCTTAATCAATAAATAAGAGCGTAAAATTAAGCTCATCGGTATGACTAAGATCCTCCTCTGAGCCTTGCGTCATGCTTTTGTGGCGCAGGACTAACGAGGAGTCGCCGACAGATTCAATTGTAAATGTAATAATACTTTCGACTCTCCTATCAGCTGGTCGTCGGGCTCCAGTGCCTTTGCCTGTCCAGTCTGCAGTGACATGCAAGGCAAGTTCATCGTCTGGCAGATATTCATACCTGCCCATAGTGAGCAATCGGGATGTATATCTGTTTCGTTCGGTATTCTGAAATCTATTAATTGCGGCTAATACATTACCTGATTCAATCAAGAACGTACCATTTGAGAGAAATTGGATTGTATCTCCTGATTCCTCCTCGGTCCAACTGCCTAGAATTGGATTGACGGATAGCTCTTCTGTGGGGGGCTTAATCTTTTTTGATGTAGAGCACCCCACAGCGAATAATAAAACCAATAATATGAGTGTTGCTCTCATAGTACGATTACAGTAAAGAGAAGCGTTCCTCCCTATTAATTATCTTTACGCCCAATTTGCTTATTAGAAAGATGTTCTAACGCTTTAACGAGGGCATGATTGCCTTCACTTCCCAGGCCGCGGTCCTGCAAAGTGCGGTATAACTGAAATACAAGTCCAGTTCCCATTACAGGTGCTCCGACTTGGTCCGCGGCTTCGAGAACGAGGCGCACATCTTTTTGTTGAAGATCGATGGTGAATCCAGGTCTCCAGTCGCGGTCGATTACCTGCGGGCCTCTGTTACTGAGCATCCAGCTACCGGCAGCGCCCTGCGTTACAGCTGCTAGCGCCCTCTCAAGATCAACGCCGCTCGCTTCTGCAAAAAGCAACGCTTCACTAACGCCAAGCATTGTAACTACCACGAGAATTTGATTGACCAGCTTTACAGCTTGCCCTGCACCCCGCGGACCCACATGCGTTATCGTTTTACCCATCGCTTCGAAATAGGGCATTGCACGCTGTACGTGCTCTTCGGAACCACCAATCATGATACTTAATGTACCATTTGCTGCTCCTTCACTGCCCCCGCTTATGGGTGCATCGAGCATATAAGAGCCCTTGGATTCAATTAAATCTCCTAACTCTTTTGTGGTCTGCGGAGAAATTGTACTCATGTCTATGACCAGTGAGCCTGGAATGAGCGTGTTCAAGATCCCTTCCTCTCCAGATATAACTGCTTCGACATCGGGTGTATCGCTTACACACGTAATGATGATATCGCTTTGTGCTGCTACTTCTGCAGGAGATGCTGCTCCGGTAGCTCCTCGCTCTAAGAAAGGAGTTATTCGGGAGGCCGTTCGGTTCCACACACATACAGAGAAGCCTGCTTTTAAAAGATTGCTTACCATGCCCCGGCCCATTATACCAAGTCCAATGAATCCTATGCGTTCTGCCATGAATATTCTCAGTTTGATTAGTTAATTCCCATGCTAATAAAGGTACTAGTAAATAGCCAAAGATCTATAAAAACTGCATCCTGTGGTTAATGGAAAATTGGAGAAGAGTATATGGGCAAGAAGGGACAAAATATGAGTGCTTACCTCAATATGGGCATTACATTGGGTCAAATCCTACCACACAGCCAGCATTTTTACCACCAAAACACGCCTCCGACATGAAATTGCTGAAAATTAAGGATCGTTTTATCAACATTGATCTCGTTCAAACTGCTACCTTAGAGCAAGATTCAATTGTTCTTACCCTTTCTGGTGAATCATTTCGTTTTACCGGCGGAGAGGCAAGGCTTATAACCAACTGGTTAAATCGTTTTGCGCTCGACCTGAACCGGGATCGAAATAAGACAAGCACCCGGACCAATGCAGAGCGGCCTCCTGTAAATGAATGGGAAGGCAGGACTCTTCAGGGTGGGCTTTTCAGAAAGCCATTCGCATCCTAGTCCGTAATGAGCCCAATATCCTTTGCATTTAGGGTAGACAAACTATACCGAAATGAGCCAAAGTTAGATAGCTGAGGGCATCAGTATTTGGTATAATTTAATCTGAATCAGTATACGTGCAGTTGTTGGTATGCCTAAGGCAATCCCTTTAACTTCACGTTGAGCTCCTTAACACGGGGGTTCTGATTAAGCAAGCATTTAAGAATACCAATAACACGTCGAGTGTTATTTAGAAAAAGGGCAGATACCTTATAAGTTGTTTGAAAATCAAACAGGGTAAGCTCTTTTGTAGTAAACTCAAAGAAAAATGAACGCCGAAAACGTTAACACGAACGAAAAAAAATCTGTTAGTCGTCGAGCATTGCTTAAAGCAGGATGGGTAGTTCCTGCAATTGCAATCACACCTCTCATGAATACAGCTTCTGCTATGAGTACAGTGAATTGCACAAACTTACAGAGCAAGCTGACCAAGCACATCAACAATGGCGATTACAAAGCGGCTAACGATTTACTTGGAAAGATAATCGATAGCGGTTGTACGTACTAGATTGCGTTTTAATCGCGCACTGGTTCTTCCTTTCAACTAACTTATTCTTTCCTCTGGAAATTATTCTGTTGGAACGGAGTAATACGGTTGTACACAATATAAAAGTGTGTGATTACACAACTTGCAAGGGTATTTTTTGCCGAACTATTTCTTAATGGTTCGGCATTTCTTTTCTTATAGGGCGGCGTTTACGCAACCCTCATTAATCAACCCTTGTTACCGTGAGTGTAAGGTCCCTTTTTATCGTAGTCCTATTTGCAATTCTCTGTTATTCATGCTCTTCTGCGGTCTCCAATGATATGCTGCAGGAATCTGATGAACCCCTGTCATCAGCAGGAAATAATGTCAACGTACAACAAACCGGAAATGATAACCGGTTCTCAAAAAAAGTACTGGTTGATAACCTGAATGAGCCCACCGAGTTTGAAGTTTTAGAAGACGGAAAAGTGCTGTTTGCTGAACGCAGAGGTGCTTTGATGTTGTTTGACCCAGCGGAAGACAACCTTACGAAAATTGCACAATTTGATGTAAATACTAAGTTTGAAGATGGCTTAATGGGGGTAGCTTTGGATCCTAACTATGAAGATAATAACTGGATCTATCTCTATTACTCACCTGCAAGCAAAGACCCCAATGCCTCGAACGAGGACTACGTACCTACAAAAGAAGAATCTAAGCAGCACCTCTCGCGATTTGAGTTTAAGGATGGCGTGATAAACCTGGACAGCGAGATTCTAATGCTAGAGGTTCAAACCCAGCGCATCGAGTGCTGTCATACGGGCGGGTCGATTGAATTTGGGCCAGATGGACATTTGTTTTTGTCCACGGGTGATGATGTAAACCCATTTGCTTCTGATGGATTCGGCCCCATAGACGAACAACCGGGCCGTAGTCCATGGGATGGGCAGACCACATCCGCAAATACCAACGACTTGCGAGGCAAAATTCTGAGAATCACACCTCAGCCTGATGGTACCTATACCATCCCAGAAGGTAACCTCTTTCCCGTTGGCACGCCAAAGACACGCCCAGAAATTTACGTGATGGGAAATAGGAATCCCTATCGCATATCTATCGATCAGAAAACAGGTTATTTGTATTGGGGGGAAGTGGGCCCGGATGCGAACGAAAATAGTCCCGACCGAGGGCCTCGTGGCCATGATGAGGTGAATCAGGCTAGGCAAGCGGGTAACTTTGGATGGCCTCTTTTTGTGGGTGATAACAAGGCATACAACGATTATGACTTCGCTACCCAAACGTCAGGCGCTCCATTCGACCCCATGGCTCCCATCAATGACTCTCCAAACAATACGGGTTTGCAGGAGCTTCCGCCTGCACAAAAAGCGTTTATCTGGTATCCTTACGCTGAATCCCCAGAATTCCCCATGCTAGGTTCTGGAGGACGTAATGCAATGGCAGGCCCTGTGTTCTATAAAGATGCGTATGAAGCAGGCCCCCACTCGTTTCCTGCCGAATATGACGGAAAACTTTTTATTTACGATTGGATGCGGGGTTGGGTAATGACAGTTACCATGGATGAGAATAGCGATCTAGAACGCATTGAGCCTTTCATGGAGGGTGTTGAGTTCAGTAATCCGATCGACATGCAATTTGACAAGGAAGGCGTATTGTACGTGATGGAATACGGCAAAGGATGGTTTTCCCAAAATCAAGATGCCCGGATTTCTCGCATTGAATACAATGGAGGTCGTGCTGGGGTTGCTGACGCTCGAAATGGGACTGAGGCAATGCCAGGCACTTCGCGTGCTGAACTAGAAATCGCTTTGGAAGGCAATCAGACGTTCTTCTTTGGAAATGAATCACGTTCCTACGATGTTAAGGTTGTAGATGGGGAGATTAATCCTGAACAGATTCAAGTGACGTTGGATTACCTTCCAATGGGGCATGACAAAACCTTGATTGCACAAGGGCACCAAATGGCAGATGAGTCGGCAAGCCGGATCACAAGAGGCGAAGAAGTTATTGGTAATAGCGATTGTTCGGGATGCCATCAAATGGATCGCCAATCAATTGGCCCAACCTACAAACAAATAGCAGAGAAATATGCCGATGATCCTGACGCCAAACCGTATCTGATGGACAAGATTAAAAATGGAGGAGGAGGAGTATGGGGTGAACAACCTATGGCTGCACATCCGCAACTTACCAATGATGAGCTTGGAGCAATGGTTGACTACATCATGTCTGTGAAAAACATGGACAACGCGGGCATGGAAAACCTGGATACATCTGGTTCGCTAGCTTTCGATAAGCACCTGAAGACAGATGGGGAAGGAGGGACCTATTATCTTAGAGCTGCTGCTTCAGATCAAGGTGCCACGAGCGATAGGGTTGAGGCTACTTTAGTATTGCGGCATCCCCGTGTACAGGCTGAGTACTTTGAGGCCTCCAATCAGGTCGTAGAGAAGGAAGATGGTTCTGTATTATACAGCGGGTCTTACCTCGGCTTGAAAGATGTCGACCTGACTGGTATTTCATCACTTACTTATTTTGTCAAGCGTGTAGACAAAGAATCAATAGGCGGTCTTGTTGAAGCTCGGCTCGGGGGGCCTGATGGGACGTTGATTGGTCAGGTAACTGTTGGGGATCTTGTGGACGAAGGGCGTGAGGTGAGCATGGCTATTGAGGACACCCAGGGCATGCATGACGTGTATTTGGTGGCTAAGAACGATGCTACGTCAGAGACTAACCTATTCTTGCTTGATTGGGTTATGTTTAATAAGTAGGCCTAGACTACATTTAGTTTCCAGGTGCCTCTTCTGAACCACAAGACGCTGATTACAGCGAGTATACCTTGTGCAATCGCGATGGATGTAAACACGCCGTTTGCTCCCATACCTAACGGACCCGAAAGGAGGTACGCGAGCGGGATCTGAATGAGCCAATAACTGATCAGGTTGATCCAGGTAGGTGTGCGTGTATCCCCAGCTCCATTAAATGCCTGAACGGTAACCATACCATAGGCGAAGAAGATGTACGTAATACTTACGATTCGAAGGCAATTTGCACCAAACTCAATGACTGTTTGTTCACTGCTGAATGCTTCGACAAGTGGATAGGCAAAAATGAAAATCCCAAGCGCTACGAGACCAAGGAAAACCATGTTTGTCGAGGCCGTTATCCATACGCTACGTTCTGCTCTTTCAGGCTTTTTGGCACCCAAATTTTGACCGACAAGGGTGGCGGCGGCATTTCCCATACCCCAGGAAGGCAACAACGCAAATATGAATATGCGTATTGCAATGGTGTAGCCAGCTACCGCGTCCGTTCCGAATCGAGCAATGATCCAAAATATGAAAACCCAACTCGCTGACCCTATAAAGTATTGAATTGTTGCAGGTAGGGAAACAACGAGTACTTTCCTCATGATGTCAACGTTGAGTTTTAGCGATTGCATCATGAGCCGGATACGGCCGCTTCCCTTAAAAAGTAGGTAGAACTGAAACAGAACACCCACACCACGTCCAATACATGTAGCTATTGCAGCGCCTTTGATGCCTAACTCGGGAAATGGCCCCCAACCAAAAATTAAAGCGGGGTCGAGAATAATATTAATAAGATTTGCCAGCCAGAGTACACCCATTGCCATCACCGCATCTCCGGCTCCCCTGAAGATGGCATTGATGATGAACAAGAATAGGATCAAAAAATTGAATCCAAAGATGATAGAAGCATACGTAGAACCCACTTCTACCACTTCTTCTGATGCACCCATTAAGTGCATCAGGTCAGGAGCGTAGAATACGCCAACAATAGCTACTGGAATGGAAACCATGAGTCCTAAAAGAAGGACCTGGTACGAGGTCAAACTAGCTGCTTCAGGGTCTTTTTCCCCTATTCTTCGGGCAACCATAGCTGTAGCCGCCATAGCGAGCCCCATTCCGATTGTATAGATGATGACGAGTAAGGAGTCGACCATACCTACTGCAGCGACAGCGGCTGGGCCCAATTGACTCACAAAAAAGACATCGACAATTCCAAAGAGGGACTGGGCCAGCATTTCCAACACCATTGGTATTGCCAGCAACGCTATAGCACGAGCAATACTACCGGATGTAAAGTCATGCCGAACTCCTTTAAAGGTCCCGAGAAGGTCCTCCCAGAAGCTTGATGGGGTGAGGGGAGAGGAATCGGATGGATTGGATTGGGACACCGGAACGAAAGGAGTTTATTAGTAGGCTGATCCTCAACCTATTTGTATAGCAAAAGGTCCACCCAGTTGTACACAAAGATGAACAGAAAAAAGGGGTAAAGAGGCGAAAACGCTTAAAAATGAGGAAATAGGCCTGTATTAAAAGATTGGTAAGAAGCTTGATATAAATCGATCAACTGGCTGCAGCTACTGTGGGTCTGGTGTTTATTTTTTTAATTGGGTTGCAAAGCTAAACACCTTGCAGTTGCTATTGCCAGTACACTTTTAAAACCAGGCATTGGTGGCTCTTGTATTTTGAATACGCCGCGTCCAAATTCAGAGTGCAAGAGTCGCCTGGTTTTATTGTTGGTTCAACAGCTTCTCTATTGTCAAACCAATTTGCAGGATTTTCTCGTCTTGCAACGAAAGCCCCGCTAGCATAAGACCTACGGGAGGTTCTCCTTCTTTGTGGCAGGGTATCGAAAGGGCACAACCATCCATTTGGTTAACAATGCATGTGTTTCGAAGCATCAGTGTATTGGTTTCAAAATAAACGGAATCACTCTCTTCAAGCTCGGTGATCAACGGAGCAATTATGGGTGTTGTAGGCATTAAGAGAGCGTCAAAGGAGTATAATTCAGCCTCAATGCGTCTCAGGAAGTCTTTTCTCCATTGGAGCAGGTCAATATAATCAGCCGCAGAGGTATCCGCTGCTGGGAGGATTCGAGTAGAAACGCGAGGGTCATACAAAGGAGTACTTCGTTCTAGTAATGAACGATGGACAGAATATGCTTCAGCAGCAAGAAGGCGTCCCCCTGAAGCGGGACGATTAGCGTCTTCTATGGCATTCACTCTGATTTCTGACAATGATGCACCTGCATGCTCTATGATTTTTAATGCCCGCTCGAAAGAGGCTGATACATGGGAATCGAGATGGTCGAGCGGAAGGCCCTTTGGTATTGCAACGCGGAGGTTTTTTAGGG
>JAHQVL010000177.1 GCA_019634345.1 Rhodothermaceae bacterium | reverse complement strand
GTCTCAACGAAGAGACTAACTAACACCGTCGAAATAAAGGTCGCCGATAACGGGGTTGGGATACCGGAGGGGATTCAGAGTAAGATCTTTGAGCCGTTTTTTACGACAAAACCTACCGGGAGTGGCACAGGACTCGGTTTATCACTGAGTTACGACATCGTCGCGCAGGGCCATGGCGGAGAGTTGAAGGTGGAAAGTACCGAGGGTGAGGGGGCGACGTTTGTGATCAGATTGCCTGTATAGCCTACCTCCCAGGGGAGATGCCCCGCAGGGACAGAGGGGTCTCACACCTCAAACACATCAGCCAACCTGCACTCAAACCCAGGCAGCACAGGCGAAGCAATCACATCCTCCGCCTCAAGGCTCCACTCAGCCGCCTTTATAAACCGCGCTTCTTCTAACCGATACACCTTGATCGTTTCCAATACGGGGTCCACGATCCAGTATTCCAGTACGCCGTGCCGTTCATACAAATCCCGCTTACTCACTTCGTCATGCCGACGGTTGCCTTCACTCAATATCTCAATCAACAGATCAGGAGCTCCTTGTATATTTTTTTCCTCAATAATAGAGGCACGTTCGTTACTGATAAACAGGAGATCCGGCTGGACGATATTATTTTCTGAGAGCACAACATCCATCGGGGCATATAGCACTTCGCCAGCTTTAATGCGATCTGCCCAATTACTCAAGAATACCGTAAGCTTTCGAGAAATTTTTTGGTGCCGGTACATCGGGCTCGGACTCATAAACAGAACTCCGTCTATCACTTCATACCGATTCCCATCGTCTGGAATCTGGCAGTAGTCGTCGTAAGTAAGCGGCGCCGGCATCGTGCGAGAGGTATTATTCATGAGTAATCATCTTTGTGTTGTTACTAGAATCCAATCCCTCAGATCCGGTGGTTTTCTCTTATAGACGGGTTAACGAGGAAAACATACCCTCATGCAGCAGGCTTCAAGATCGGCTTCACATCAATTGTGCCTGCAATCTCCCGCTGCGCAATTCTGCGATCATAATTGTGTTGCAGATTAAGGAAGAAAAAATCCGACACGCCTAACGCCCTCCCCAACCGTATAGAGGTTTCGGCGGTTATCGCTCTCTTACCTTGCACAATCAAGCTGATCCTGTTGCGAGGTACACCCATCGCAACAGCAAGTTGATTCTGACTAATCCCATGGGGCTCTAGAAATTCCTCATTCAGAATTACTCCTGGATGTTCAAGTTCTACTAATGAAGATTCTTTATTCATAGTGGTTGTTGATTTCTACATTATAAACCCCATCTTCGCGCCACTCAAAACAGATTCGCCACCCTCTATTAATGCGTATGCTGTGTTGTCCTATTCTGTCTCCCTTCAAAGCTTCTAGCCTATTGCCATAGGGAGCTTTTAAATCCTCAAGAACTATTGCAGCATCTATCAGGAATAGCTTTCGTAATGCTCTTTTCAAGATTTTTTGAGGATATCTTCGAGATCTTTCCTGAGTGAACAGCTCTTCAGTAGCTTTGTCATTGAAGCTATTTATCATGTTACCTCACACGTAACACGTGGTTTCCATTTCTTACAGTTACATAGACAAATCTGACATTAAAACATACCCCCAAAACTTTATTTTGATATGAGCTACCTTCTCATGATCCCCTTTGCTACCCAATGGGGTTAGTATACATTGGTACCGGCCCTCATCCATATTGAAACACCGAGCCATGCTGCTAATTCGGAATTCATTATTGCTGCTCCTTGCATGGAGTTGCATCACATATACCTGGACGACCAGGGCACAATCGATTCAGTACACGGTCGAGCATATCACCAGTGACGACGGCTTCCCGGGGGCAGCAGTGCATGCAATCCATGAGGACGCCCTCGGCTTTTTATGGTTTGGTACAGACAAGGGATTGGTCCGCTTTGATGGGCTCGACTACGAGCTATATGAACAAAGGGAAGGAGATCCCTATAGTCTCGGTGGTAAATCTGTTGTCAGCATACAGGAGGACGAAGCCGGCTTTTTTTGGCTAGGCACAAGTACTGGAATCAGTCGTTTCGATCCAAGGCTGGATCAGTTTCAGAATTTTGAGCACCACGCCACAGTCTCTATGATTCGCTCCTCTAGGGACAAGGATCGTATCTGGCTCGCCACGTCAAAGAGTTTTAGCAGCTTCCATATTCCAACAGGCTCATTCGAAGAATTGCATCCCACTCCTATGGATTCTCTTTCAGCGAAGCTATCCTATGCTGGCAACCCCTCAGGAGGTACTAATCGATTCGGATTTGGTCTTGCCAATGGCAAACAAGGCCTGTATGAAGATAAAGCAGGCCTCGTGTGCGCTGGCATGAACTGGGGCATTCAGTGTTACAATCCTGAGACTGAACACTATCGCAGAGTGTTACCCGACAAAGCCTACCCAATCTATGATACCCGTGAATGGCCACGGGGCCGAAAGAATGCCATCGGTTCATTGGTGGGATCACCGGATAATAGTTCTTTATGGGTAGGTTCTAGATCCGGGTTGCATGAAATGAATCTTTCTGATCTATCAATTAGCACATATCATATTGATCCTGAGGAACTCCATCCTAATGACAATCTTCCGAGAGGCGCTCATTTCTCTGCCATTCATTATGGGCATTCGGGAATAGTATGGGTAGGAAGTCGAAAGGGGCTTTATTCTTTTGAGCCAACGACCAAGAGGTTCACACCGATTTTACTCGAATCATTCTGGCCTGAAGTGATTCATGAAGATCAACAAGGTACGATTTGGCTAGGCGCAAGAGATGGCCTCCGCAAAATCATTAAAGCAACGTATCCTTTTTATGCCTACCAAAGCCTGGAAAACAGAAATGGTTTCTTTCAATCTAGAAGAGGAATTACGGAAGATGAAGAGGGTAACATTTTAATGGGGAGTGCTCAAGGGTTGATCGTGATCGACCCTGATAAAGTAAAAAAGCCTGGGTTAATTGAACATAAAGCATTAAGCAAAGAAGAAAAGGGGGTCGCTTCCTTGTTTATTGACGATAACGGGACGATGTGGATGGGGCAGGGTCTCGATGGGATAATTGCATTCAACCCGCTCACTAATTCGACTCGAACATATTCTTACAACCCGCAAAACACGGACTCAGATGGCCTCAGCAATGGGTGGGTGAACCACATCATTCAGGATAGCTCAGGGTATATTTGGATTGCCCTTATTGGTGGAGTAGACCGGTACGATCCCTCCACCAACACCTTCAAGCACTTTAAATTCGACCCTAATAATCCAAACAGCCTGGGTGACAATCAAGGTATCCGTCTCTATATCCCCCCTTCTACCCCAGAAATGCTGTGGATTTCTACCCTTGCCGGACCAACAAAATATGAACTCAATACGGGTACATTCACGAATTATCATTCCGATGAGATGGAAGGACATCGCATCATCCACGAAGATGCTAAAGGTCGGTTCTGGATGGGCTCGAATCATGGGCTTCATCTATTTGACCGAGAAACAGGGACTTACAACACCTGGACAGAAACCGATGGACTTGCCAATGATGAGGTTAAATCTATCCTGGAAGATGAACAAGGATTTTTGTGGATCGGTACATTTCACGGTTTATCGCGCTTTGACCCTGAGGCTGAAACCTTCAAGAACTATTACAAAAAAGACGGTCTGCCAGATAATAACTTTACTGAGAGTGGATTCTTCAAGAGTTCTAGAGGGGAGTTCTTCTTCATGGTTCGGAGAGAAAACCCAATCTGGTTTTCTTTCTATCCAGATGAAATTATTGATTCACCGCCTGCTCCACAAGTCGTATTCACACAGCTTGACATAAAAGGAATACCGTCCTCCATAGGAGCGGATTCTCCTCTGAATCAGTCCATTGTGTTTACGGAGAACCTGTCTCTTTCTCATAATCAGGATGAACTCACCTTCCACTACTCGGGACTAAAGACAAAAGAACCAGCAAGCCTCCATTACCAGTATCTACTCTCTGGATACGACGAGACCTGGGTCCATGGAGGCAGTCAGAAATCAGCCCGATACAATTACATTCCCCCCGGAGAATACACCTTCTATGTACGAAGTGCACTAGAGGGCGAGGCCTGGAGTGAACCAAGCACATTAGCCCTCACTATCCGCCCTCCCTGGTGGCGGACTATAGTTGCCTACATAGTCTATAGCTTGTTCTTTGTCGCCGGCATCTTCGCATTCGATCGCTGGCAGCGCCAACGTATACGGGAGGCAGAACGCCTCCGTGCCGAACGCGAGCAGGCTAAGGCGATCGCAAAAACCAATACCGAATTGCAGCTTACACTCATCGAACTGCAAAACACCCAGGACCAGCTTATTCAGACCGAGAAGATGGCATCTCTTGGCCAACTCACTGCCGGTATCGCCCATGAGATCAAGAATCCGCTCAACTTCGTAAACAACTTCTCTCGTTTGTCGGTCGATGCAACTGAAGAACTCGTTGATCTACTCAAAGAAAATCGGAGTATCGAGGACGAAGACGTTTCAGACCTCATCGGTATATTAAAAATGAATGCACAGAAGATAAACCAGCACGGTGTCAGAGCGGACAATATCGTGCGATCCATGCTGGAGCACTCACGTACTGAGGCCGGAGAGAAACGCCCTATCGATATCAACAAACTCGTAGATGAACACATCAACCTTGCCTTTCATAGCTGGAAAACGACCATCAGGAAAAATGGCACAAATACCCCTTCCGCTCCAATTATCGAACGCGAACTCGATCCAGACATCGGAGAAGTTATGGTCGTGCCTCAAGATATAGGGCGGGTATTGATTAATTTGATCAACAATGGGTTATTTGCAGTGAGCCCAGAGTCCGGAGCCCAGGGTCCGAAGAAAGGAGTGGTTCGGGTGAGTACAGGTAGGAATGCGGAATTTGTGGAGATACGGGTTGAGGATAATGGGGTAGGGATTCCGAGGAATAAGCTGCGGAAGATCTTTGAACCGTTCTACACCACGAAGCCTACGGGCAGCGGAACGGGGTTAGGGTTGTCGCTGAGCCACGATATCGTGGTGAAGGGGCACGGCGGGCAGTTGACGGTGAAGAGCGAGGTGGGGACAGGGACTGAGTTTGTGGTGCGGTTGCCGGTGTGAATGCCGAAGCGAGTCCCTATATCTTGAACACATCAGCGAGGGTACACTCAAACGCTCGCAACAATGGCGTAGTCAATACATCGCCCTGTTCAACACTCAACTCGACAGCCTTTGCATATCGATCTCCTTCTAACCGGTACACCTTTATCGTCTCCAGCACCGGATCAATCACCCAGTATTCTTGCACACCAAACGACTCATACACCTTCCGCTTCACGACCTCATCATGCCGGCGATTCCCTTCACTTAGAATTTCGATCAACAGATCAGGCGCTCCCTGTATATTCTTTTCAGTAATGATCGATGTGCGACCCTTCGAAATAAACAACACATCGGGCTGAACGACATTGTGTTCGGATAAAATCACGTCCATCGGGGCAGCGACAAGAATACCTGCTCCCGTTTCCTCAACATAAGCCCCAAGAATTAGGGTCAAACTCATGCTAATCCGTTGATGCCTATATATTGGAGAGGGGCTCATAAACAATTCGCCATGAATGACTTCATACCGTTTTCCATCGTCTGGAATCAGGCAATAGTCATCGTATGTAAGAAGAGCCGGCATCGTATGTCGCATCGGGTTCATAGTACAGGTATATGTTGTGGTACGGTATTCCAATCGCACTGATCCAGCCGTTTCTATTATAGACGCGTTAGCAACCCCAAACATACCCTGAGGTACTGAAATAAATGTACCATTCCAGGCCTTTTGCCTCCGGATAATCATCTAAAAGCCTGCACCCACTCCGGCACGCGAGGGGTTCGCCGGAATTCATGTCCTTGTGTCATTGACCATCGCTGTAGCCAGGAAATGCCGGCATCCTCAACAAAGGTGTTTCCGAGAGTATAGATAGGGTCCTCCAAGGCATTTTCCAGAGGAACGAATGAGTACCCTCTTCTGAGCATAACATCTGCCAACTCATCGAAGTAATCCGCATTCAACCGAGCTTATAACAGGGAATTGCCTCTACGGTTTTTCGCCAACTGCCACAAACAAGTGCCCTCCAAAAATTCGTGGGGAGCCTGGAAGAATGTGTTTTTCAAAGACCACCGTCTCTTTTTCTAGCGGCTCCCATACCTTCCTCGACAAATCAGCCCCTGAAAGCCATTCGGTAGTCCATGTCTGCAAGATGCGCTTCTCCGCATGGGCATCAAAGATGGCAAATCGTCCACCTTGCTTTAACAGGTCAAAGCTTTTTTGGAAAACGGCTGTCCAATCATTTATCACACTCAACCCAAGAGCACAAATCACAAAATCGGCCTGTTGTTTCCCACTGTGGTTCTTCAGACTCTCCCGGTCAAAATCATGGATGTCCGAGCAAACAAGTTTCACGTTGTTCCAGCCAGCCTTCGTGCACCGTTTTTCGGCTTGATTCAGCATGCCTTTTGATTGGTCTACACCCACAATGATGCCATCGCCGATTCTCTCTTCTAAGAAGGGAAAGTTCTGTCCGGTACCGCAAGCGATATCGAGGACAACACTCCCAGGCTTCGGATTTAATACCGAAATAGCCTCCTCACGAGGCTTGTGATACAAGCGTTCGAGTGTAGTGTCATAAAAAGTGGAAAACACGTCATACCACATGGCTGATGCCTGGAGGGAGAGAAGGAAATCTAAAGCAATGTAGGTAGCAGCTAAATATAAATCGAGGTACAAGCCTATTATTCGGCTTCAATACTTTTTACAAATTTAGCGACTTGTGTTTCAAGAGAAACGCCGGGCGATGTCATCAACTGCATCGACAACGCAACCAGGTCTTCAACCATCTCAATCAAGGACTTATATCTGTATTCCCGGTCTTTAGCAAGGCATTTATCGATAATTCCTTGCAGTTCGGTTGGCAAATCAGGGTTCTTGCCCTGAAGAGGAACTGGAGATTTATTTACCACCGAGAACATCACCTTGTGCATATTGCTGCCTTCAAAGGGAAGCGCACCGGTTAACATCTGGTAAAAAAGGACCCCGATTCCCCATATATCTGCTCGATGATCAGTGCTATTACCCAGGTACATTTCTGGTGCAATATAATGAACGGTACCTAATGTATGCTCGGAACGCGTGATGCGAGAAGCATCCATTAACTTCGCCAATCCAAAATCCAGGATCTTGATATAGCCTTCCCTGCTAACCATGATATTAGCAGGTTTAATATCACGATGCACAATGGAGGCCTGATGGGTCCTGAGCAATCCTTGTGCTATCTGGTATTGAAGATGAATCGCAATGTCTACAGGCAAATTTGACTGGCTGCCAAAAAGTGATTTTAGTGAGAAGCCGTCTACATACTCCATCGCGATATAAGGTACGTCTTCGAACGCATCGATATCATAAATCGTTACAATGTTCGGGTGATTTATCGCAGAAATGGCCAATGCCTCCCGTTCAAACCGAACCAACGACTCCTTGTCGTTCAAGATCTCCCGAGACAAAAACTTGAGCGCTGCTTTTCGTTTCAACCGAACGTGTTCGGCAAGATACACAGCACCCATCCCTCCTTCGCCAATCTTAGTAAGTATCCGGTAGTTATTTACAATCGTATCCGTCATTAGAATGCCGCCACCGCTGCATAGCTGTTGTCATAATAATCAAAAACCGCATCGAAACTGGCTCGTGAAAGAATATCCTGAATTTCTGGAGACGGAGCAGCCAGTTTGATGTCTCCGTTATGATTCCTGAACGCTGTAAGGGCACTCATTAATAGTCCCGTTCCAGCTATGCTTATCCAATTTAGGTTTGCCAGATCAAGTACAACCTTATACGAACTTCGGCGCAATAAATCGGCAATTATATTACAAAACGCCGTTGAATCTGAACCGCCAAACAAGTTTCCATCGAGGCCAATAATAGCCACAGAGTCTTGATGAGTTATTGTGGTTTTCATGATAATTATTAAGCAAAGGGTTGAATGGGCTTGGAAATAACGATGATGAGATTTACGCCGGCTGGCTCACTCATTACGTAGTGTTGTGAATCTGGTGCTCCCGCTTTGGCCAGGCGCAAGCACTCCTCATGCGTGCGATAAATCAAGTGCCAATCCATAGCAGCTTCCATAATCGGCCGAACAACGTGATCGGCAAAATTTCCGATCAGCATTATGCCCCCTGGATTCAGTTTCTCATAAAGTTCAGCAATTACTTTAGTGGCTACTTTATCGTTCAGATAATCAAACAGACCAAGCGAGTAGATGATATCCTGTGGGCCTAGGTCCACGCGTTTTCGAACCAGTTCTAGCACACCCGCACTGATGAATGATGTCGTTAATCGGTCCTCTTGCGGCATATTTGATTTCGCGTAAGCCATTGCATCGGCATCCTGATCCAGCAAGGTCCATTGAATACGCCCCGGCATACCTTCAAGAAGGTGAATTGTGGTAGGGATCTCGCGCGCAGGGCCGCAGGCAATACTTGCAATCGACAACGAGCCAAGTTGGGACAACCGTTGCTGAACAACCCCGTGGATGATCTTAGCGCGATTCTTCACAGCGTTCGCTGCAGGTCCATCGAAGATGTAATAATTAAATAGTTTGGCCAGGTTGCTTGTCGCTTCGAAGACGGTGTCGTCGTACACGTAGTTCATCATTTGATAGTCGCCGGCATATCCCTGTGGTTTATCCAGGCAGCGCTTGAAGAAGGGACTCTCATTAATAGCTTCTACCATAGCGGGAAATCGGTCCTCCAGTACTTCTCGGAGTTGCTCAGTATCTGGATACTCAGTAATCATTCGATCCCAAAAGACC
>JAHQVL010000176.1 GCA_019634345.1 Rhodothermaceae bacterium | reverse complement strand
TCTTATTGGTCGCTCTCGCCATAGAAGCTTTCCTTATTCGATTGGTTGCCAGATTCAACCAAGATCGCCTGTTTTCATACACCTCTCATGCATTCTTCCTAATCCTAACTGGCTGGACCGTTCGCCGCCTTATAAATATGCCATCTATGGGGCCACCTATGTCCAGCCCCACAGCACTCTCAGAATTGTCATTTATAGCACTGCTCGCGCTCTCTGCCTTCTTTGTTCGTAGGAAATGGAGAGTCTCGTTATATATGACCGTAACCCATGCTCTTTTTCTTGGACTATTGTACAGAGAATTTAGCGGGATTGAAACAGGCCCTGCTGTGATATCCACTGCATGGGGGATCTATGGAATTGGCCTGTTGCTTTACGGTTTAAAAAGAGACAAACGGCTTATCCGCTACTCTGGGATATTTGTACTTACAATCGTAGCCTTTAAGCTCCTGTTCATGGACCTTGAAGAAGTAGATCCACTTACTCGTATCCTTCTTTTTGTTAGCTTCGGAATCATTTTTATTATCCTAAGCTATCTCATCGCAAACTTCTTCAAGAAGAAGCCCACAAGCGAAGCACCGTCCGTTTCATATGAGGTGACTAAGGAAAGAGAGAAGGTCACCAACGAGTAAAGCCGCGTCCTTTCCCTACACCAGTTTCACTTCTTCAGTAAGCGAACTGATTGAGTCCTTTGCATCACCAAACAGCATTCGGGTGTTGTCATTGAAGAACAGTTCATTCTGAACACCAGAGTACCCTGGCCGCATACTTCGCTTCAGCACAATCACATTTCGCGAATTGTCGACATTCAGAATCGGCATCCCATAAATAGGGCTCGCCTTGTCGTGACGAGCAGCGGGATTCACTACATCGTTTGCCCCGATGATTAGCGAAACGTCCGTGTTATCAAAATCACCATTGATATCGTCCATCTCATAGAGCTGATCGTAAGGGACATTGGCCTCAGCCAGTAGCACATTCATGTGCCCTGGCATTCGCCCGGCTACAGGATGAATGGCGTACTTGACACGTACTCCTTTAGACTGCAATAGATCAGCTAATTCACGCACCTGGTGCTGTGCCTGGGCTACGGCCATTCCGTAACCGGGGACGACAACCACCTGGTCCGCATAACTCAGCATAATCGCCACATCATCTGCCGAGGTTTGGTTAATCGACTTCCCATCTTGAGAAGCAGAACTGACCATACTATCATCAGCATCCCCTCCAAAACCACCAAGGAGTACATTGAGCAAAGAACGATTCATTGCATCGCACATGATCTTTGTCAAAATAAGCCCAGACGCACCAACCAGGGCACCACTCACAATCAAGGCTGTGTTATCCAGCACAAACCCGGTTGCAGCAGCGGCTAATCCCGAATAAGAGTTAAGAAGCGCCACTACAACAGGCATATCAGCCCCACCGATAGGGATGACAAGCAAGATACCAAGGAAGAATGCAATCCCGGCCATGCCGACCAGGCTCCACAGGATCGGATCAGGCTCGGAAAGAATCGTGCTATAGTTCATGACCACCATCACAAACGCTCCGATCGCTCCTGCTGCTAGAAGCAGAGTAAGTAACCGCATTCCAGGGAACGAGATCGGATTTCCGCTGATCTTACCACTCAGCTTACCAACCGCTATGAAACTCCCCGAGAACGTAACTACCCCAATGAGCACACTGAGTAAGATGGTTATGCCAACTGAGGGGTCAAAATCAGCAATCGCAAGCGTTGACGCCTGTGCAGATGAATCATTGGTCAGATAACGGGATAACTCGGCACCAGCCACCAAAGCCGATGCAAGCCCTCCAAACCCATTTAACGCTCCAACAAGCTCAGGCATCGACGTCAATTCAACACGGCGGGCGAGCAGCAAACCGATCCCTCCTCCCAACACCACACCAATCAACATTTCTACCGGCGTCAAAATATCGGCTACAAACATCGTGGCCAATACAGCAATGAACATCGCTATAGCCGACAACCTGTTGCCTTGCCGTGCTGTTGCAGGCGATTGCAATCGCTTCATCCCAAAAATGAAAAACGACGCTGCCACGAGATACGCAATATCTATTAAAGTCTCGATCATAACTATTTAAGTTTGTCGTTCGTTGTTTGGGGTTTGTGTCGACTTAATCGAGCAACAAACGCTAAACACCGAACACCGAACACCGAACAGTTTAATTCTTCTCTTTCTTCTTGAACATCTGCAACATGCGGTCGGTAACCATGAAGCCGCCGATCACATTTATGGTTGCAACAACCAGGGCCGCAAAACCGAGCCACTTGGCCCAATCGCCCCCAGCCATTGCGGCAGCCATCAATGCACCAACAATCGCGATTCCGCTAATAGCGTTGGTACCGGACATTAGTGGGGTGTGCAGTGTTTGTGGGACCTTGCTAATCACTTCAAATCCAATAAATGAAGCGAGTACAAAAACAATGAGGTTTTCTAACATAGTTTTACTTCATGTTTCTCGTTTCTCGTTTCTCGTTTCTGGTATTCAAGTCCACAACAAGAAACCAGAAACATGAAAAGAGAAACTGTATTTTATCCGGCCAACAACCCTTTAACCCGCTCATTTACAACTTCCCCTCCTATCGCAACGCAGGCTCCTTTGGCGATGTCATCTTCCATGTCCAGGACGAAGGCCTCTTCTTTGTAGAAGTCAAGAACCATGGCCATCAAGGTACGCGCATACATTTGGCTGGCGTGTACGGGCATTTCGGCAGGCAGATTGGTGTGACCAACAATTGTTACGCCTTCTTTCACTACTGTTTTGCCAGACTCTGTGAACGCGCAGTTCCCGCCATTTGCTGCAGCCATATCGATAATGACAGAGCCTTCCGCCATTGCTTTAACAGCGTCTTCAGAAATCAACAAAGGAGCGGGGCGGCCTGGGATTAATGCGGTGGTAACGACTACATCTGCATTGCCAATGTGGGGCACTAATAACTCGACCTGCCTGCGCTGCTTTTCTTCGGCCAAGGCCTTGGCATATCCACCAGAATCAGAGGAGTCTTGTGTTTCCAGTTCCAATTCTACAAACGTAGCTCCAAGGCTCTCGATTTCTTCACGCACAGCATCTCGGATATCATAAGCAGAAACCCTGGCGCCCAATCGACGGGCCGTTGCGATGGCCTGCAAGCCGGCAACACCTGCACCCAGTACAAGCACATTGGCCGGTTTCACTGTCCCGGCTGCAGTGGTAAGCAATGGAAAAAACTTTGGTAGGATATCGGCAGCCATAAGTACAGCTTTGTATCCGCCAATCGAACTCATCGCAGAGAGCGCGTCCATCTTCTGCGCACGCGAAATCCGGGGGACTAATTCCATCGCCAGGGCGGTCACCCCTCTCTCGGCCATTTTAGCAGATATAGCCGGCGCGTCCAAAGGGGACATGAACCCGATGTAGGTAGCTTTAGGGTTCATCTTCGCGATATCCTCGTCGGAAGGCGGCTGTACCTTTAAAATGACATCCGCTCCCAGTGCGTCTTCACGGCTACCAAGCTCAGCGCCGCTTTCTACGTACGCCTCGTCTGCCAGATACGACTTAGCGCCTGCGCCTCGCTCAATCACTACGCGAAGCCCCTTCTTGATCAGCCGGGATGCGACCTCTGGCACGAGTGCAACCCGGCGTTCACCTTCTGCTGTTTCAGCAGGAACTCCTATTGTTGTAGACATATTTCAAATCTTAATAATCGTATGCTACCCCAATAATACACTTCCTGCCTCTTTAAGAAGAAGGATTATTCTTTAAGAAGTAATGGCTTTACCCATTTTTTTGCTCAAAATCATCCATAAAGGCGACCAGTGCATCCACGGCCTGAATCGGACAGGCATTATAGATGGATGCTCGCATCCCCCCAACAGATCGATGTCCTTTCAACGCTAACAAGCCGGCTTCTGCCGCTTCCTGGATAAAAACAGGCTCTAAAGACTCATTAGCCAGGCGAAAACAGACATTCATAAAGGAGCGGGATCCCTTTTCCACAGTACCTCGATAGAAGTCTGATGCATCAATGCGATTATACAATCGATCTGCCTTTTCCTGGTTTACGCCTTTGATGCCGTCAATCCCCCCCTTACCTTCCAACCAGCGCAATACTTTTTCAACCATATACACGGCAAACACAGGCGGTGTGTTGAATAACTTCTCTGCATGCACACCATAATCTAGCATCGTCGCCAGATCAGGGTTGCGTGTTTGAAGAAACGAGTCCTTTACCAGTACTACGGTAACCCCGGCAGGGCCGATATTTTTTTGAGCACCCGCGTAAATCAATCCATAGCGATCCAGGTCCATATACCGGCTTAGAAAATCACTCGACGCATCACAAATCAGGGTTGAAGGTACGTCAGGTTCTTCATGAAACTGCGTCCCTGCTACCGTATTGTTCGAGGTATAATGCGTGTAAACGGCTTGCTCATTAATATCCCAGGCGGAAGGATCCGGAATGTACGAGAAGTTTTTATCCTTGCTAGATGCGGCTTCATTCACGCCCCCAACTCGCTTCGCCTCTTTCACTGACTTTGCCGACCAGGTACCTGTCACGAGATAATCAGCCGAATCTTGGGGAGTTAAAAAGTTATAGGGAATCTGATAGAACTGCATCGAGGCGCCCCCTTGTAAAAACAGGATATGCCATTCTTCATTCAGCCCTAAGAGTTTACGAAGGCGATGACGCGCACTTTCAGCGATATCAGTATACGTAGCAGAACGATGACTGATCTCAATGACGGAAGAACCGATAGACTCATATACAGGGAGTTCATCGCGTAATTCGATCAATACGTCTTCAGGGAGGGTACCAGGGCCAGCTGAAAAATTATATCCCCTGGCTGTTTTAACGGTGGTCGGGTTCATATATGTGAAGTTGTTTGTCGTTTGGGGTTCGTCGTTTGGGGTTCGGTGTTTGGTGTTTTATGCGACTTCGGTCACACTCACTGCGAGGACATTTTGTTGATTACGGATGGAATCCAGCACTGATTCATTAGGCTGTCCGTCAAAACGAATGCGT
>JAHQVL010000175.1 GCA_019634345.1 Rhodothermaceae bacterium | reverse complement strand
TGGCAACCAGTTTGCCGAAGGCCAACCAGAAACCAGAAACCAGAAACCAGAAACCGTGCTAATCGCGCTTGCGCAATTAGCGCGCCCCGCAAACATCGTCACGGCCTGGGCGGATGTGTTGGCTGGGGTGGCGGTTGCTGGGGTTACCATTCCGGTCTTATTGGGAATGGAGCCCGGGATTTTGCCAGAAAGCGTAGCCTGGTTGGTGTTGGCGACGACTGGGTTGTATGGTGGGGGCGTGGTTTTTAATGATGTGTTTGACGCTAAACTTGATGCCGTTGAACGTCCTGAACGTCCGATACCGAGTGGAAAAGTGTCCATAGGTGCTGCTACGGCCTGGGGGCTTCTTTTATTGATTGGTGGTATTGTTGCAGCATGGCAGGCTTCCTGGGAAAGCGGTGTTTTAGCCGCTGCGATTGCAGTTGCCGCGCTGGTGTACGACAAATTTGGGAAGCATCATACCATACTAGGACCCATTAACATGGGATTGTGTAGGGGGATGAATTTGATGCTTGGAATCAGCGTCGTCCCATCCTTGATGACCGAGCTAGCCGCCGTTTGTATTCTGCCTCTTGTCTATATTGGAGCGATTACTTTAATAAGCCAGGGAGAGGTCCATGGTGGAACGAGTAAAAAAGGATGGCAGGCCGTTGGGCTCCTGGGGCTTGTGATCCTGTCACTCATCTTCATCTCTGCGACGGGATACAGCTATATCTTTCTCTACGGGATGATCTTCATCTTCTTCTTCGTGTGGCTTGTTGCCCCTCCATTTATTCGAGCCGCCCGAAAACCTGATGCCCCTGTCATACGTAAGGCAGTAAAAGCCGGCATCCTGGGCCTGATCCCCCTAAACGCTGCCATCGCCTCCGGATTCGCCGGCTGGGAATTCGGACTATTCATTGTCCTACTTCTTCCGATATCTATAGGATTAGGAAAGATTTTCGCTCTAACATAGACTTATTAACAAAAAACAGGGTTTTTTTGTTGTTTCTGGTTTCTGGTTTCTGGTTTCGTGTTGTTTGTTGGTCCACGAATAACAACTCGAAACAAACCCTGAACCCTGAACACTGAACCCTGAACAATTAAAAATGGACCCTATCCGCCAGCAGTTTTCGGTTTCTTATTCGTATGAGGTCTTATTTACAGAGGCGCTCTTTGATACGGGAAATCGTCTTTTAAGCGAGTGTCTAAAAACAAATGCTACTCAACAGCCAGTTAGGTTGCTGGTAGTGATTGACCAGGGGGTGGTGGCGCATCATCCCAATCTGATTGAGCAGATTCAGGCATATATGCAGCACTATGCCGGAGAGCTTGAGTTGGCTGAGGAGCCGCTGATAGTGCCGGGTGGTGAGCAAGTAAAGAACGATCCAGTCTATGTATATACGTTGCAAGAAGCGGTAGCCCGCGCCGGCATTGATCGGCATTCATTCCTCATTGCGATTGGTGGAGGCGCTGTGCTGGATATGGCCGGCTTCGCTGCTGCGACTGCGCACAGGGGCGTGCGTCATATTCGTATTCCAACGACAGTGCTGTCGCAAAACGACTCTGGCGTGGGCGTGAAAAACGGGATCAATGCGTTTAACAGCAAGAACTTCCTCGGCTCTTTTGCACCGCCCGTGGCGGTAATCAACGACAAAGACTTTCTTCCTACCCTGGATGATCGCGATTGGCGAGGCGGAATCTCAGAGGCGATCAAGGTAGCCCTGATCAAGGATACCGCCTTCTTTGAGTACATCGAAAAATACGCCGACGAACTAGCTCCACCGACTCGTGCAGACGAACCGATGCAGCACGTGATCTACGAGTGCGCCCGGATGCATGTAGAGCATATCTCCAGGTATGGCGATCCGTTTGAATCTGGTAGCTCTCGACCCCTCGATTTTGGGCACTGGGCTGCGCACAAATTAGAGGCGTTAACCAACTATGAATTGCGTCATGGCGAAGCAGTGGGGATTGGAATTGCCCTCGATTGTGTATATGCGCACCTTGCCGGCAGCCTGGATCAACCGTCGTTAGAGCGGATTCTGACAACCTTCGAGCGTCTCGGTTTTGATTTATACATCGATGCGATGGAAGGCCACCTTGACGATCCCGCGCATCCTAAGTCCTTGTTCAGAGGCCTAGAGGAGTTCCGCGAGCACCTCGGCGGTCAACTAACTGTCATGCTTTTAGCAACTATCGGCGACGCAATCGAAGTGCACGAAGTCGATTATGGGTTGTACAAAAAAGCCGTGTCTTATCTTAAAGAACGCGTTAATTCCAAGGCCATTAAGTCTAACGGAATTCTAGGCTTGCAAGTGTAGATTGACTAGAGTACATTTCGAGGCCCGAAATGTACGTTTCGAGTTCGTTCCGAGTTCTAAAAGGACAACGCGAAACAAACCCGCAACCCGAAACGCGAAACCGATAATTTTCAAAATGAAAATTAACGAAGCCCACCTCACCTATTGCTCAAACATTCATGCTGGGGAATCTTGGAGAGAGGTGTTTGAAAGTTTAAAGCTGCACGCTATTCCCCTCAAGCAGCAATTGAGCCCCGATGCGCCTTTTGGATTGGGGTTGCGTCTTTCTAATGAGGCGGCGGAGACCTTGCTCACAGGAACCCATATTGACGGGTTCAAGGAGTGGATGGAAGATCATGGATTCTATGTGTTCACTTTCAATGGATTCCCCTATGGCAGCTTCCATCGCAGCGTGGTGAAGGACAATGTGTACAAGCCTGATTGGCGGACTTCAGAGCGGGTTGAATACACGCTACGATTGTGCAAAATCTTATCGAGATGGCTTCCTGAAGGAATGGAAGGCGGGATCTCGACGTCGCCGCTTTCCTACAAACCCTGGCTAAAGACAGACAAGGAGCGCGAAGAAGCGTTCAGCATGAGCACCTGGAATCTGGTGGATGTGACGGAGTACCTGGTCGAGTTGCATCAACGCAGCGGCCAAATGATTCATATTGATATCGAGCCCGAGCCGGATTGCCTGATCGAAAACATACAGGAGACCATCGACTTCTTTACAAACTGGCTGATCCCCCAAGGCGCTCCACGGTTGGCCCGGCGGATGGATATGACGGTTGAAGAGGCTGAAGAAGCCCTGAGAAACCATATTCGCCTCTGCTACGACACCTGCCACTTCGCGGTTGAGTTTGAGTCTGCCCAGGATGTGCTGGACCGCATGAAGGAAGCCGGCATCAGGATTGGCAAAGTACAGATCAGCGCTGCCGTCAAGGTGACCCTGCCTGATTCACCAGAAGAACGTACTCAGATTGCAACGCGCCTGGAAGCCTTCGCCGAGTCTACCTACCTGCACCAGGTAGTCGAATGCCGCACGGACGGCACACTGTTCCATTACGACGATCTACCTGATGCCCTACCTCATATCCAGGAGCCAACCGCCCACGAATGGCGCATCCACTTCCACGTACCCATCTTCGTCGACGACTACAATGGCATCCGCTCCACCCGCTCCGACATCTCGGATGCGCTCGCCGGTTTGCAACAAGCCCCCATCTGCGATCACCTGGAAATCGAAACCTACACCTGGGAGGTGCTGCCTGAGGGGCTCAAGCAAGATATGACGACCTCGATTCGCAGGGAGTATGAATGGGTGCTGGGGGAGATGGGGCTGAGAAGTTCTTGAAGCATATATCGTTCATTGGCTCCCATCAATATCCTCTGACCTCTGACCTTTAATCCTGTCATCCCGACCTCGTGGAGGGATCTACCGGAAAGGAAGTACTCCCCCTTAACGATGGAGCAGACCATTCGGGCAGATCTCTCGATCGCTCCGCTCCAACGAGATGACAAGGGAATCGGCCTAAAGGGCTTGAATTACACATGCACATAAGCTATTTCACAAAGAGCATCTGCCCAGTCTCCTCAAATTCGCCAGCCTTGATCCGATAGAAATACATCCCCGTCACCAGCCCTTCAGGCTCGAAGGCAATCGTGTACTGCCCGGCTTTTTGGGATTGGTCAACGAGCACTTCAATCAGGCGGCCTTGGGCGTCGTATACGGAGAGTTCAACGTGGCTTTCAACGGGGATGTCGTACACGATCGTTGTTGACGGATTGAAGGGGTTCGGGTAATTGTCGTGCAACGCGTATTGCGTCGGGCCGAGGAGGTCGAGGGAGACGATCTCGCTGTAGGCGGTTGTGCCGTCGAAGTCGACTTGCTTGAGGCGGTAAAATACGCTGGTGCCGGAACTGGGGATGTCCATGTCCTGGTACGTGTAGTCGGAAGACGTATTGGTTGTACCTTTGCCGTTTACGAAACCAATAGCTGCCCAGCGGTCCGGTGTGAGGTCGTGGACGGAACCGTGGTTCAGCTGCCTTTCGATGGAGAAGCCGGCGTTGTTTTTCTCGGAAGCGGTTGTCCAGGAAAGGTGGACCGTGTTCTCATCGACCTGTCCTTCGAATCGGGTTAATTCGACAGGCAGTTCGCCCAGAAGAACGATCCAATCCCGCATTAACGAAATAGCTGCTGTATCGACGCGGTTTTTTGCAAGAGGCGGCATCATGACTTCTTCGAACAGGCTGGTCATGCGGATATAGGCCGTTGACCGCGAGGTGTCTCCCGGTGCGATTACCCGGGCTCCGGTAATTCCCATTTCGTCGATGACGGTGCCGTCGACGATGTTTTGATTATCGGGAGAAAGGGGGTATCGCGCGTCGAAAAAGCCTTTACCTGTCCCCCCCTCCTGATGGCAATACGCACAGTTGACGTCAAGATACGATCGCATACGGTCCTCAACGGAAGCCTCTGTGTCGGAAAGAGGAGTGAGGGTAAGCAGTGTACCGGTATCGATAGGGTCCGTATTGATGAACCCCCTCTCTTGGAGTTCTACGAGCTGGTTGTTCTGCTCATCGATATCTGGGTAATAGGCCTCGTGGTTGAGCTGACGGGATTTAGGACCGAGTACCGAGCCTGCATTCGTCGAGTGGCATCCCTGGCAATCGATCCGGCTCGGATAATACCAGGTTTGTTCTCTCGTACCCACGGCCGTCGTGATGCTCAGCGTTTCGGTACTTCCTGATGATCCAACAAGGTCGGCGTCGGTGTGATCGGGGCGCCATCGGTAGGTGAGGCCGTACCACGTTTCGTCTTCTCCGTGGACAAAAAAGCGTGTTTCGAGCCGGCGTTCGCTGTCGTCCGCGGTTTCGTCGAGTGCAATCTCAAAGTGCTTAACAAAGACGGTCCCCACAGGGAACGACCAGTTTCCTTCTTCTGAATACCCGATTTGCTCATCGGGAGAGTCCGGCGTGCCGTCGGTAGGTATAGCCATCCATCGGTTCTTCAAGGCACCGTCGGACCAGAACGGCTGGATCAAGTCGTAGGGAAGCACTCCGTCGACGACTTCCAGAGTTGCCATATTCGAAAAGGCGTCAATCTCAGACAAAAGGAGGGGCGCTGTTCGATCGGGGTCACCCGTATCATCCGGAGTGAATGGCGGCAGCGTTCCGTTCAGAAACGCATCAATGGGCGGTGTGAGATCCGCTACTGATAAGTCCACTGAAAAATCGACACATTCCTGGGGAGACCACAGGCCTTCGTTGTCTTGTGCACGGACGCAAAACGAGTAGGCTCCATTAGTCAATGGTTCAAAAGTAGCCTCTGTATCCGTGGTTTCACTTGTCTCTGAAAGGGGTCCTGAGAGGTCGTATTCATAGAGAGCAATCGATCCGTTGGGATCAGAACCAGACCAGGCAAATCGTACTTGCTCGTCATTCACGGTGCTGCCATCGGCGGGGCCTTCTTCAATTTGCACCGTTGGGGCCGAATTTGCTTCGATCTCGAAGGAGCTGCAGGCCTGCAAGGAGACAAGATCGGCGTCATCTCGAGTTCGAAGACAAAACGAGTAACTGCCATTGGCCAGTCCATCGAGCGTGATGGATGTTGATGTCGTGACCTCGTCATAGGAGGTTGGTCCTGTAAGCACGGCTTCATAGTCTACAATAGAACCATCCGAGTCGGCGCTGTTCCAGGAGAAGGAAACTGAACTGGTTGACACAGAGCTTCCACCCAGTGGACCTGATTCAAACCACACAACCGGTAATCCAACCGAAAGAAAATTATAGATATTTCCGTTGAATGAGAGCAAGTACAGCTCTCCGGATTCATCCACGCCGAATGACGAGACGTTGTACGGTAAATTGACCAATTCAAAATGAGTAACCGGTTGCCCTTCGATATACCTCAGCGCCCATAATCGGCCGGTTGCGAAGTCGGCATAGAAGTAGAAACCGTCATACTCAGGCGCACGGGATCCGCGATAAACGTGCCCTCCAGAAACCGATTGTCCGAGGCTGCGCCCATAATCCCATACCGGGAGGGTTAATCCCGATGGGTCGCATTCGGTGGAGCTGGGGAAGCAGAGAAAACCTTCCATCGTATTCCACCCATGATTTTCCCCGAGATCGACCACACCCACCTCTTCTCGCGCACTTTGTCCAACGTCCCCGACCCAGAGTTGTCCGGTTGGCGCGTCGAAACTCATCCGCCAGGGGTTTCGGAAGCCGTAGGCATAAATCTCTTCCCTGAAGTTCTGCCCGTTGCCTACATACGGGTTATCTGGAGGAATCTGGTAGTTTAGTCCATTGGCAACGCCGTCCACATCGATGCGCAGGATATTGCCAAGCAGGGTTTCCCGATTTTGTCCGTGACCTTGTGGGTCGCCGCCGCTGCCGCCGTCACCGACTGCGATGTACAGGTAGCCGTCGGCCGGCCCGAAGGCGAGTTGTCCGCCATTGTGATTGTCGTAGGGTTGGCTGATCTCAATGATGACCAGTCCGCTTTCGATGTCGGCCACGTTGGGGTCGTCCGAAGATACCTCGAAGCGCTCCACGATCGTTCTCCGTGGAGAGGATGCCGAGTAGTACACATAGAAGTATCCGTTGGTGGCGAAGTCAGGATGAAAAACGAGGCCGAGGAGCCCTTCTTCATTCCCGTTGGTGCGAATCCGATCAGAGATATCAAGGAATACCGAAGCTGATTGCACTGCAGGGTCGTTGGCAAATACCCAGATCCGGCCTTCCTGTTGTTCGGCTACAAATAAACGGTCCGTACCATCATCGGCATTCTGTAAGTCGATAGGCCGGCTAAAATTCAGCGGAGGAAAGGCTTCGTCGACCTGTACCTGGGCGAAGGCAGGATGGATGAAAAAAACGGAAAGCACTAACAAAAAAACGAAGCGCAGGGAGCTCGATTGAGAGATGGACATGCGAGAAGTAGGGTTGAAAAAGAGTGCAGTTAGTCGGCGAAGCGGCTCGGTGCGTCTCAAATAAAGACGAGTCCGGCTGTGGAGAGGGGATGCGAGTGTGCGATTCAGGGTAGGGCAAATTCGATACCGAATAGGCTTTCGACGGCAACCAAATAAATCCTGGCGGGGATTATTTGGTTGGTTTCGGGTTTATTGCTTCGCAATCAGTTAGATGGGCATACCCATCTGCGTGTCGCGTTCCGGGTTGAAAAGCAGGTTTTTACCATAGAAACAGCACGAAACGAGAAACCAAACACAGAGATCATCATTTTGTGCGATTGTGCTTAGCCTTCAGGGAAGCCTGGATCCTATATTTACCCACTCCCACTCGCTTCCAGGGAAAACCTGATAGTCTTGCGAGCTAGTGCGAATAGGATTCGAGGAAGCCTGGCTAGTAGTGAGCCACAAGGTGAATAGCCTTCCCTGAAACCTGGATAATAGTGTGAGCCAAGGTGAATAGGATTCAAGGAAACCTGGCTAGTAGTGCGACCCATGGTGAATAGGAAGCCTGGAAACCTTGATACCCTCGCTATCTGGTGCGAATAGCCTTCCAGTATTCCTTGATACCCTCGCCAACTAGTGCAACTAGCTTTAAAGTAAACCTTGATACCAGCGCGAACCAGTGCGAATAGCTTCCAGGGAATCCTTGATGTTGTTGTTCGGCAACACAAGTGTCTTCGCGGGCGACCCTGATATTGTTGCAAACAAGAGCAGAAAGCCTTGCGGGTAACCCGGTTGCAGTTGTTGCCCAAAGCGACTCACCTGCTGGCTATAGGGACATGGCTTCTTGGCTGTCATTCTGACGAAGGAAGAATCTTTATGAAACGCAGGGTATTGGATTTGGCTGGGTTTTTTATGTTGTGGTGTTCGTATCAGGGTCGATGGTTTTGGGTGTTGCGTTTCATACAGATCCTTAGCTGGGTTCAGGATGACAAGGGGGAAGGATCCTGATTCTCCGAATGAGGTGTAAACCCGAAACGCAGATGGGTATGCCCATCTAACTCATTGCGAAGCAACAAACCCGAAACGGAT
>JAHQVL010000174.1 GCA_019634345.1 Rhodothermaceae bacterium | reverse complement strand
GGAGTAATCCGGCGTATTGTGGCAGGATTCGCAAGAGGCTCGTTCATGAGCGCCTACAAGGGCAAAACCACCCGAAATAGCAAAGTGATCAATGTCTTCTGGATCGTCCCAGGTATCGATATTATGGCAGTCGAGGCATGTGGTCGGGAAGCCCGTGCCTGCATGTTCGTCGTCGTAGTCTGCCTGGTGACAGCTGATGCAATCCTGGTCGTTAAACGGCTGGTAGATGGTAGCGAGGTCGGGGGCTTCATGGCACGATGCACACGCAAGGCCTTCATGCGCACCGAGCAGGTTGAACCCGTTTGAGGCCGTCAGGTGGTCGAACAAGGCACCCTGCCATTGCAAATCTGTATGGCAGGACTCGCACTCCAGCGGGAAGCCGGCGGATACGTGATCGACAATGATAGATGCATTATAATCGTCCTCGTGGCAGTCAACACACGCCGTCTGGAGTGGGGTGAAGGCCCCGTCTGTATCGTCTGTATGGCAACTGATACAGGTGATTTGACTATGAGCGCCGGTGAGTGGGAAGTTGGTTCGGGCGTGTATGCCAATCCCCTCCACCTCCTGGAACAGCGTGGTGTTATGGCAATCGACACATGTTTCTGAGAAGGCGCCTTGATGGACATCGATATGGCACACGGCGCAGTCGGTAACGGTAGCTGATGGCTCGTCAAATCGGTTATTCAAGTGACAAGAACCGCAGGATGCCGTTGTGTGGCTTCCTGTAAGTGCAAACCGGGTCTGCTGGTTGTGGTCAAAATCCGGTTCTTCTAAGATGGGGGTCCATCCTTCTGTTCGATGGCAGGATGCGCAGTCGATATCCAGGGACAAATCGCCATGTGGACTTAGAGAAGCATTCTGGGCAGAGGCGTGTGCCGAAAGCCCCAGTAGGCCCAATACGAGTATGAGAAGCCGATATGAGTTCATATTACTGATCGCTATGGCAGTCCTGGCAGGCCGTGCCGAGTGGTTTAAATCGTATGAATGGAGTGTCTCCAGGTTGTGCCTCGTTTTGATGACAGGAAGCACAACTCACATCCACGTGTTCGCCAGTAAGAGGGAATTCTGTTTGGTCGTGATCGAATTCAGTGATATAGAAGGTCGAGGTTGTGTGGCAGCTATTGCATGTCGCTCCTTCGAATTGGTCAGCATGCGGGTTGTCGGGTTCATGACAAGAGATACATGTCGTGTTTAAATCCCGATAACGAACGATATCAAAAGGAGTACCCAGCGTGGAATCAGCAACGTGGCATGACTCACACGTTGCTGACTCGTGCACGCCGGTTAGCGGGAATTCGGTATCGTCGTGATCAAACAGGGAGGCAACGAGCCAGTCGATGGTTTCATGACAGGATTCGCAGGTTGTCTCTATGCCATCAGAGATAAACTGATCGCCGTGGGGGCTGTCGTCATTGTGGCAATCCTTACACGCTGTCTCTGCGATCTCGAAATGAGGTTTTTCTTCAAAGCTAGGACGATGGCATCCACTGCAGGGTGTCGCTATGTGTGCACCGGTGAGTTCGAAGGTGGATGTTTCGTTATGGAGGGCAAAGTCGAAGGAAGACGGATACCAGGCATCTTCTCCGTGGCATTGTTCACAGGATCCAGCGCTCCACTCTTCCTCAAACACCCCGTCATGATAGTCCACGTGGCAGGAGGCGCAATTTTCTACAGGGATTATCGGATAGCTATTGCCTCGGGTGGCTGCGGTGAAGGCAAGAGCAATATCTGCATCGTTTCGCGCCGGTTTTCCGTGGCAGGAGTTGCATTCCAGGGAAGCATGACTCCCGATCAAGTCATATCCCGTACTGGAATGGTCGAAGTCCATGTTAGCCAGGTTGGCAACGATATTCCATCCGTCTGTTTTGTGACACGATTCACAATCAGCACCGAAAGAGCCTTCATGCGCATCATCATGGCAGGATTCACAAGTCGCGAAGTCCATTTCTACATACTGCACATAGGGGTCTCCGAGAGGGGAGTTTAAGGTCTTGTGACAGCTTTCGCATTCGACGTCATTGTGCTTGCCGGTAAGGGCAAAGCGAGCCTCATCATGATCGAAAAAAGGCACTTCTTCCCACATTTCGGTGTCGTGGCAGGTATTGCAGTTTACCTCTGGGAATTGATTCTCGTGGGGAGTGTCAGGAAGGTGACAGCCAATACATTCAGTAGCTGCTCCAAGGAAGGTTTTTTCCAGTGAACCATGCTCTCCTTTAAACGCGATAACGTCCTCTGCTACGATAAAGTCAGGCTGGTGGCAGCTTCGGCAACTGGCTTCGGTATGTGCCCCTGTTAGTTCAAAGCCCGTCTCCTCGTGTTCAAAATTCAAGGTGTCGAAGCGTACTGGGACAAACTCAACGCCGAAGTGCTCCTTATGGCAGGAGGCGCAATTTTGATCAGAAACCGTCGCATGCAATCCAGTACCGGCATCGATGCGATCGGAGAGGGGAGTATGACAATCCAGGCAGAGCGTATTGTCCGCGCTCCGGTTTCCAAGCGTGTGGCACTGCGTACAGTTGTCTATCCCTTCAAGGTCTGCATGGGCTCGAGTCAGCTTTCCTGGAGAAATGAGCTGGGCATGCACTCCTTGATGGGATAGAGCCAGTGCCAGGGCAAACCAAAGCAGCCACCGGATAATCATATGATTAAGGTGAGTACGCATTAAGGCTTGAGGAATGACTTGAGGCGATCGATTGAGGATGCCGCCATTTCTGCGACAGACAGGTCAGAAGATTGAGTTGCGACCTGCGTCCAAATCTGCCGGGCCTCTTCAATCCTGGCCTGGTTCGCATAGATGGCACCTAGATTGTAGAGGCCCGATGGGTCATCGGGGAAATGGGTAAGCATAGATTCCATTGCCTTTTGCGCTTCTTCCCATCGCTTAAGTTCTGCCAGGTTCTGAGCTAGATCCAGCCATGCCTGCCGATTCTCTGGTCGCAACGCGAGGTAGTGTTTGAAATACTTCGACGCTTCATTGGGCTGATGGGCATTTTGTAACATCCGGGCAAGACGGACAACGTGCATCGTATCTTCAGGTGATTCGACTACACGCATTCGCAGCGCGTCCAGTTGCTTCGTGGTTGATCGAGTTACGTTTAAGGCGCTCGGAGAAAAATCAGCGCCCAGTGAGGATGGCGATGCCTGGCTGTTATACGAGGTGTAGCTTTCAGTTGCCTGCGTTGCTCCCTGATTCGTAGAGAACCATACCACAACAAACAAAAAGAAGCTGGCAACGAGGTATATGGAGTAATACTGAGGGTGCTCTTTGAAAAATCGAATCATCTCAACGTAGTGGTATAAAAAGGGTTAAAAAATCCAGGTATATCCAAATGCAATGGCGACTCCAATGTGTATGAGGAGCGCAACGAGCATCACCAGGGCAAGAGGGATATGGAGGACATGCCAATACCCAAACGCACGGATGAAAGGCTGCATGACCTGTGCACGAATTTGTAGATGGGCATTGTCTACCAAAAGAGGAAGGGCCCATTGACGTGCTTCAACCCCTACACCTCGGTGCTGCAAGGCGTCGTCAAAGCGTTGTTTTAGCGACCTTTTGCGGAGCTCAAATCCAATCGAACGAACCACAGACCGGAGAATGCTCCCAGACGGCCTGGTATCCTCTGTGAGTGACTCGATGTATTCCACAGGCAATTGCGTTCTCTTTGAAATACGCTGAATAAGGCTGATTTGAGCTTGCTTGAGAACCTGGGGTGAAAGGAATTGTCCATTGACCGTTTTGGGGATTCGGATATAGACATAGCGCCCAAAGATGCCACTCCCGACTACAATCGCCATGCTCCAGAAAGAGACCGATGCGATATTTCCAAACTTGAACGTGGTATGGAGCAGGACTAAAAAAGGGCCCAACGTACACAGAAAGATGTGGAACGTCAGCCAATCCCGGAGCTTCCCAAATCGATGCAGCACCTTCCAGCGCTTTCGGAGCATGTAGCTGAAGACACCCACCACCATCATCAATGTACCTAAAATGCCCAGGCCCTGACCAATGGTGCCGGAAGGTTTATAGAGTTCGTGTAATTCGATATAGGGCCGTTCAGTATATGGAGCCATGTAATAGGCCAGCCCCTCAAGCAAGGGTAAGCTGCCTATGCCGATCCATAATGCATACAATAGGAAGGTCACTACCTTTCTACGGCCGGGTAATAAAATGTGATGCGAACTGGGGGAAATGGAATTGGTAGACAAACTAGCTGCAGGATTCAGACTCATGAAGATCATCCCCTTTGATTATCGATAGCATAACACAGTCCTTCAAAAAATGGGCCTATTAACAGGTAGAACCTTTACGCGAGGAGGGTACGTAAGGGGCGGAGAAATATTTGTTTGCTCTTAATACACGGTAAGCTAAGTTTGATCATGTATACCAATACCTCATTAAATTGTCATCCCGACTTCATGGAGGGATCTATGTTATACTCTAGCACCTATGCTGATGCTAAGATCCCTCGATCGCTGCGCTCCAACGGGATGACAAGTATAGAGTATCAAGTCATTTAGTTTACAGTGCACTTAATACCGGATGCGGATAGAGGCGGAGGAGTAGAAAGGGGTTGTGAACCGATTGGTCTGTGTTTGAAGGGCACTCTCTTCTTCGATAATCCAATCAAATACATTCTTGCGATCGAAGACATTGATGGCGGTTAAGCGGGCCTGAATGCGAAAGCGGCCTACATTCATGTTGTACGACAGGCCGGCGTCTATTTGAGAGAAGGCGGGTAAGACGTGCTGGTTTGGAGATGAGAAGCGAGAGGCTGATGTAGTGCCTTGAGATTGGGCATCGAGCGGTTCGAGATAATCGTAATAGGCTTGCCGGTAGGCCCAGGATCGATTATAGACGCCTTCCCAGCGCAGGGTGGCTGTCATGCCGTCCAAAAGGCGGACCTCGACGTTGGCATTCAACTGATGCGGGGCGCTCCAGGGTACCTGAACGTAGGCGCCGTTGAATCGATTGGCTATCCGCCTACGAGCCTGGCCATACTCGTAATGAGCTTGAATGCGTACCCGAGGTATATCATAGGTAACCGACAGCCCCGCGCCGTAAGCATAACCCTCTGCGTTTCGGAGGCCGTTTTTAGATACATAATCAAGGACGGCTATTTGGGGCTGATGCTTATAATACCCTTCTGCACGTATCTGCCATTCTTCTGCCGGGATGTACAAGAGGCCTACCGCAGCATGGTACGCCGTCGAGGCCCTGGTATCCTTACCGAGGGGAAGCCAGAACCGGAAGCCGGGTAGCAGGGTGGATTGATTATAGTCAGATACATCAAACTGGAAGATAAACTGACGATACAATCCAGTAGCTGCATACAATGCCCATGCACCACCCGACCCGCCGGGAATATCATGACGAATAGAGAGCCGGGGTTCTGCGTATAATCGCTTTTGTGAGGGAACGTAGGTGAACCGTGAACCGGCTTTAAGCTGCGTCCGATCACTCAGCGCCATGTCATCTTGCACGAAGGATTGTATGCGCGTTTTAGCTGGACGGATTATGCTATGGCTAATCGGGTCTGTTTGTCCTGATGGATCGACGGATAACAAGAATTTACTTGCTGTGAAGATGGGCTCTATGCTGGCAGATAGGGTATGCCTGGATCCCAGTGCCATGTCAAATCCAGCCTTAATGCCTAGCTCGGAAATCTCATTAAAATCTTCTGCTTCTACTTCTTCTTCATCGTCGTCACTGGATTCTTCCTCGGTGGTGTCCCCTGGAGAAAAAGGAAAACGGTCTACAGGATGTTTTAGCCGGTAATCGCTGGACCACACGCCAATGTGCGCAAACGTGCGGTGACCAACGACCCATTCGTACCTTGCTTGTTGCATTTGGTTGGTCCAGCGATAGTCTTCGTTCCCGGACTCGACCCGTTCAGGGGCAATAGAGAGATCGCCATCTCCAAACACATTGCGCCCCTCATACAAGGAAAGGTAAAGGCTTCGTTTTGTCCCCAATCGAATACGGGTTGCCGCGTGGATATCCGAGAACCGTACTTCTAGGTCAGCAGGGTCGATCGTGGTAGTTGTGCTGTCATTTGCAGCGCCAGGGACGAGGCTGTCATATACAAACGTGTTGGGCCGGCTCCACGCAAGCAATTGCTGCTCTAT
>JAHQVL010000173.1 GCA_019634345.1 Rhodothermaceae bacterium | reverse complement strand
AGCGCTATCTGACTGGGTGTGCCGGCTGCCATGGACAGGAAGGGGAAGGCTTGCCTCGTTTTGCACCACCACTCGTTGATTCTGAATGGGTAACCGGTAGTGAAGAGATCCTGGTACGGCTCGTTCTCCATGGTATTGAAGGGCCGATAGAAGTAAATGGGATACTGTATAAAGAACCGGAGATACTTACTGTGATGCCGGCCCACTCCGTTCTGGACGACACAGAAATAGCATCCATACTCACCTATATTCGATTGTCCTGGGGCCACGATGCCGGCGCTGTTGAGCGAAGCACCGTGGGCCGCATCCGCCACGGCTCCCAGGGAAAAGTAACCCCCTGGACGGCTGAAGAGCTTTTACGAACGATCAAATAAGGATTATTTGATCGGTTCCAGGTTTCAAGTTCCAGGTTTCAGGTTGTAATTCTGGACTTGAAACCTGGAACCTGGAACCTGAAACCTGGAATCAATCATGAATCGACGAGACTTTGTCCGCACCACAGTTTCTGCTATAGCCTTAGCCCCATTCAGTGCCGGACTGCAATATCCTGATCGTGTATCTATGGGGGTTTCTATTGCCTCGTATGCGAGGCGGTGGCGGTCGGAGGCAGAGAGTACAGTATATCCTGGGTTTACGAATGCCATTCAGGTTCTCAAGCACTGTCATACCATTGGGGCGAACGGAGTTCAGATTGGAGTAGGAGGATGGACCCATGATTTTGCAGGACAGGTAAGGGATGTTCGCGAAGAACTTGGGTTGTATCTCGAGGGGCAGATCCGCTTACCATGGGAAGAAGGCGACCTCCCTAAATTTGAAGAGGATGTCAAACGGGCACGCGAAGCGGGAGCAACCATTTTACGGGCAGTTTGCTTAAGCGGACGTCGATATGAGACGTTTGAGACGTTGGAGGCTTTTAACGAATTCAAAGCCGCCTCTATGGCTGCTATCCAACGAGCTGAACCAATCCTGAAAAACAACCAGGTGAAGCTCGGGATCGAGAACCATAAAGATTGGCGGATCGATGAACTCGTAGCTATCATGCATCAATTTGATAGTGAATGGATAGGCGTCACCCTAGATACGGGGAATAACATGTCCCTCTTAGAGGACCCTATGGAGGTGGTTCATGCTCTTGCTCCTTATACTATAACCACGCATTTCAAAGACATGAGCGTGAAGGAGTACGAAGATGGTTTTTTGTTATCTGAGGTCCCACTGGGAGAGGGGGTATTGGATCTGACGGACGTTGTGAAAACGTGTAAAAAGTATAATCCTGAAGTGACGCTTAACCTTGAGATGATCACAAGAGATCCTCTTAAAATCCCCTGTAAGATGGATCGCTATTGGGAAACGTTCAATTCAGTAAGTGGCCGCGATCTGGCACGCACTTTTCGAATGGTTGAGAGCGTCAAGCCAGATCATGTACTTCCCACTGTTTCTGACAAAACCGAGGAAGAACGGTTGGCCTTCGAGGAGGAAAATGTGCTGAAATCCTTCCAGTATGCCAGGCAAGAGCTAGGGCTTTAATTGGTAGGACATGAAAAAGGGCCTCAAGGTACTGCGTTACATCGTCGTGCTCTTCTTGATTGTAGAGTTAGCTCACCTGCTTGTGCTCCTTTTTCCGCAGCCTTTCTTTCGGCATAGTGTTTCTATTCACAATGCCCAATTCTATAGCGATACGCCGTTAGAAGAATCAGAAATAACTTTATTTAGAACGGCCATCGAGCAGGCTTCACTCAATCCGCTCTTCGACTCCACGCAGAAGCATAGAATCTTTATCAGCGCTAGTGAGCGCACCTACTCGTTGTATAGCAGGTTAGCTGGTAAGACCGGTTCGAGCCAGGGGTTCAACATTGAACCGACTGGAAATGTCTTTATCTCGAGACCATTTATTGACACCATGCGCTCTCAATATGGAGCAGCCTTCCAGTATACCTTGCTCGAAGGATCCTTGAGTCATGTCATTCTCCATGAGATATACCATTCTATGGTAACCAATCACTTGGGGTTCTGGGAATCGAGGAATCTTCCGTCATGGAAAAGAGAGGGGTATGTAGAGTATGGCGCATCATGGGCAAATAGAAAATCCGACCCTGCCTTTGATTTAAGAAGTCACATTGATCTCCTCTACGACCAATCTGCGATGTCTTCGATCCGTCTGCATTATCTCCGGTCGCAACTCCTGGTACAATATCTCATTGATATCGAAGGGATGACCTTTAAATCGCTCATGACGGAAGAGGTTGATGAAGGTGAAGCTCTTTTAAGGATGATTCGGTGGAAACAGGAAGGTGAACTATAGAATCACCCGTTCGGGTGATGCGCTTAGAGCCCTAATACGTGTAAATTCCGGTACTTCGACTTCAACAGTCACTCTTTGAAACGAAGTGCTTGTTTAATTTCACGGTAAACGTATTACATCATGAATTCTATTACGAAGAACATCCTGGCAGTTGTAGTTGGTGCTATTGTAGGCAGCCTGATTAATATGGGACTTGTTAATCTGGGGCCTTATGTCATCGCCCTGCCTGAGGGCGCTGATATTTCCTCAACGGAAAGTTTACAGGCCAGTATAGACTTGTTTAAGCCATCAAACTTCTTGTTTCCGTTCCTGGGTCATGCTCTAGGGTGCCTGGTTGGTGCTTTTCTCGCAGCTAAACTTGCAGCCAATCACAACATGAAGTTCGCTCTAGGGATTGGCGTATTTTTCTTGATTGGTGGAATTACGGCATTCAGCATGATAGGAGGCCCTGTTTGGTTTGCCGTGGTTGATTTAGTGTTGGCATACATTCCAATGGGGTACCTCGGTGGTATTCTTGCTCGTTCAGGAAAGTCAAAACGCATCGAGGAAGCGACTGTGTAAGTGGGTCAATGTTTATTAAATCATTAAGCCGCAGAGTGTCCTGTTTTTGTCTGCTTTAATTATTTTATTGTTCGCGAGCCATTGTCGATAGCAGAACAACCAATAATTAATGACAGATAACGCGACTTCAACCCGCCTCACCCGTCAACTGGGTACTTTTGGAGCCGTAATGATGGGGCTTGGCTCTATTATGGGTACAGGCGTCTTTGTGAGTATTGGTATTGCAGCCGGTGTCGCTGGTTCCACGGTAGTGATTGCCGTCGCAATCGGTGCACTAGTGGCGACGTTCAATGGCTTGTCCAGTGCACAACTGGCTGCGAATCATCCCGTTTCTGGTGGAACGTATGAGTACGGGTATCGCTTTCTGAAGCCTGTATATGGGTTTACAGCAGGGTGGATGTTTCTCATTGCAAAAAGCGCCTCAGCGGCAACTGCAGCGCTTGGATTCTCAGGGTATCTCCTCGGGATGATTGGTCTTGATATAGACCGCTGGCTTGTGCCTGTTGCACTGATCGGAGTGATTGGTTTGACGGTGGTCGTATTTACGGGTGTTCGGCGATCAAATGTGACAAACATCGTGATTGTCTCGATCACATTGCTCACGCTGGTCTTGTTTGTGCTCACCGGATCGCCGACGGCTCTGCAAGATGGCGCGTCCAATTTCGCCGGCCTCTTTGATTTGCAAGGAGAGGGCAATGGCATCCGATCACTCCTTTATGCATCAGCGCTTATGTTTGTGGCCTATACGGGATATGGCCGGATCGCAACGTTAGGGGAAGAGGTGCGCTCTCCCAGGACGACGATCCCCCGTGCGATCATCGCGACGCTTATTACCACAATGGTGATTTACATTGCTGTGGCAGTTGTAAGTGTTGGAGCAGTTGGGGCTGATACACTTGCTGCGGCTACTGATGACCAGGCGGCACCTCTAGAAGTGGTTGCCAGGGCCTTCAATGTGCCGGGCATCTCGCACGTTGTTGCCTTTGGCGCCATCACCGCGATGCTAGGTGTGCTCCTCAATCTGATTCTCGGCCTTTCTCGGGTACTTCTAGCTATGGGCCGCCGCGCTGATATGCCGACTATATTCGGACGAATCGACGCGAGCGGGACGACGCCAGGCCCAGCCGTGCTTATGATGGGTGGGTTCGTGGCCGCTCTGACGCTTATTGGTGACGTGGGCACTACCTGGACATTCAGTGCCTTTACAGTATTGATTTATTATGCAATCACGAATTGGGCCGCGCTGTATATCCCAGCTGAAGGCCGGCTTTTCCCGAAGTGGATATCGATAGCGGGTCTCATTGCCTGTACGTCGCTCGCTTTTTTTGTCGAACCCCTTTACTGGGGTGTCGGACTTGGTTTACTTGCTCTTGGACTAGCCTGGTACCAGGTTGCTCGGCGGAGACGTGAGCGTTAAGAATTCCTTCTTAATTCCTATCAAGCGCTTCTTTTTAGTTGTGTAATTCTCTCATCCAGATTACCATTTTCGACGTCCTCGAGTAATATTGAGGATAGCAAAGTATTTAAGTCTCCAGGATGAACGGCAGATCTGCCATCCTTTAGATCCACATAGTTAAATGTGGTCCATTGGAGAGCTTTCAACTTTTTACCTGTTTCATCAAGCATGATGCCCTCAACCGTTAACGTTCTCTTTGTTAGGTCGATAAGGCTCGTTCTTATTGTGACCGTTTCACCTAATCCAGCTGGCCGGAGGTAAGCAATTTCATGCCTTCTGATATACCAGTTATGGTTGGACTGCTTTGCATGTTTGTATAGATCGAACGCGTAATAATCACGGAGGTGATCTTCTCGGGCATTGATGAAATAATCAATGAAACTCGCATTGTTTAGATGCCCAAATGCATCACAATCTTGAAATCGAATGACGGTTTTGCTTTCTGGATATTTGTCCATGTTTGGTTTTATGTTTATTTGAGACCAATCGGTCTGTTGTTGGGTAAATTTTTTTAAGCCCGTTTTATTTTTTCAGCTTTTCATTTACAAACGCGCCCAGGTGTGCTACTGCTTGGGCCATGTAGGTCGAATCAGCGTAGAGTTTGCTCATCATCAATGCACCTTCGAGGGTTGAGAGTATAACTGCCGCAATATGGTCGGCATCAAGGTTTTCGCGTAGTTCATTTCGTTCAATCCCTTTGGAGACCGTTCTGCGGATGAAACTTTGCAGTTCATCCATGCCTGATCTGGCACGTTCTTGAAGGGCAGGATGCGAGTAGCTACTGTCTACAGCCGTGTTGTGAATGGGGCATCCTCCTGCAACAGGGGGATCAGAAACGTACCGCGCCATGATGGCCAGGATTGCATGAAGGCGCTCGGGTGCCGTTTTCTTATCTTTGAGCCCTTCTATAAATCGCTCCCGTACCTTGCTGATTGCAAAATCAAAGACTTCAATCGCCAGTTCTTCTTTACTCTCAAAGTGGTTGTAGATCCCGCCTTTTTTTAACCCAGTTGCCTCCATGATGCGCGACATAGAGACGCCGGCATATCCATGCTTGTTAAACAGGCCAACTGTTTGAGACAGGATCTCTTGCTTTGTGTTTTTTCCCTTTGACATACTGCGCTGAATTTGAAAAAAGACCAATCGGTCTCTATTTGATATATCACGTTCTCTGCAAGTAGAAGTTTCTTTGAGGGAGCCTTATTGGTTTGACAAAATCTATAGAGGCCTGCTGTCCGTACCACAATTCCTGATTTGCTAGATCGCTTTTTGTTCAGGATAACAATATGGTCCTATGTACCGTATGTAGCTGGCATTGATGTACATTATGCATTGCGATTTCTCTGAGGAGATTTAAGAGGTTAAGAATGCAAGAACGATATACTTTTTCTCTACGCCGAACAGCCCTTGCTTTGCTTGTTCTATTCTCGACAATATCCGTTCAATCATTTGGGCAAAACCCGGCACAGCAACGGTTTCATTTTGTTGTTCATGACACGCTCGAACTCGCAGATATAGGCCATCTGGTCCATGCTTTGGAGGGGAATTACGAACGGGTAAAGAATGATCTGCGGGTACCGTCTCTTCCACAAATAACCGTTCAGGTATGGTCCGATGAGGATGCCTACCAGGATGCCATGGAAGCACTGCTTGGTATGCGATTTCCTGGATCTCGCGGCTATGTGACGGGCGATCGTGAACTACGTTTGCTCTATCATCGACGGCTCTCTGCTCAGAAAGAAGCGGTTCACGAGTTTGCTCATGTGGTTTCGCTAACTCTCAACTCGAATTTTGGCAATAACCCGCGATGGCTGTGGGAGGCTGTGGCGATGTATGCGGCGGAGGAGTTTCGGGATCCAAAAGAAATATCCTATTTGTTGGAGGGTGATTATCCGAGTTTGGCCGAACTAAACACCGACTTTAACTCGGGAAGGAATATTTATGACGTTGGCTATATGCTTATAGAATACATCGTAACAGCCTGGGATCATGACCGGTTGATTGCCTTGATTAAGTCCAACGGTGCGATTGAGGAAACGCTAGGAATACGTGAGTCCGAGTTTGAAAAAGGGTGGCAAAAGTTTGTTGAGAAAAAATACCTTTGAGCAAAAGGTGCATGTCAAGAATTGAATAACGACCTACTTTTTACATTGCAAGGGCTTATATTTATCTCCCAGGTATTACTCTACAGGTTACATTTCTTATCATCTAAAACGACTAAAAATCACAATGGATGAATTGTCTGTAGTTCTCAACAATTCGAATGTTAACCAACACGAATGCGTTAGTGTGAAAAGCGGTGACTGGGTAATCTTTAGCTGCCCCCAATGCCCCGGTTACGAACGGAGGATTAATATGCGTACGCAAGAAATGCAATTGCATGATCCTACCAGTGGCAAGTACACACACGTAGGGCGCTATAGCCCACTAATAATGCATTCAATAAACTAAAAAAACAGCGGGCCCCGCTTGAACGGAGCCCGCCTTCTGTAGGTAGGCATTACTCTACCATCCTATCTTTGAGTGTATGAGACCCTTAGACAGGATTTTCTATCTTGATCGTAGGTCCTTCTGCGAATCCAACGATGTCGTAGCCAGGTGTGCCCAGGCTAGAATTCAAGAAAATGCAGGCTGTCAGTTTGTAAATACCACTGACATTAGCTTGACCAGGATTGCCCTCTGCGAGAGCATTTGCAGGTACTGTGATTGTTACATCATAGGTTTTAGGGTTTGTGATTGCCCCTACTGGTTCTGAGATAGATGCGATCAACTTCTCATCGCCAGGTCCTACGGACTCTGCAAACACCTGGACATTCCAGTTGCTGCTATCAAGTGCAGACAACCAGATCGGTACTAAGAACCCATCCAGTTCCCAGCTTACCTTAAGGTCAAAAGGCTTGCTTGGGTCCAACACAAAGTTCTTAACGAACGGTGGGTTGGGAGTGATGGGGTCGATAACTACGATGCCTGCTGCTTCTCCTTTGAAGAGGTTGAAGCCACCAACATCAAGTCGCGGATCAAAGGTATTAGTCATTGTGATACCACCTCTAGTGATTTTAGTGATTGCTGTGTTTAGCTTGGCTACAGGCAATTGCTGTGCTCGTTAGTAGTATCTCATGAGAGCCCAACCGTTGACCATCGGAAAAAAATATTTTTTGCGGTCAATCTATCATCTACCATGAGATACTATTATCGAGCAGTATTTAGAAGTACTTTGTTACCAGGTAATTCGTACTGCATGTTCTCGCCTATTTTTTATTAATCCTCAGGTAGAAGCCATGTCAGCATTGAATAAATCTCAGCCCAGTCTATGTCAAGGCCCCAGGTCCTCTGTATGTATAACAGGGGCATTTAGGACAGATCCGTCAGGAAATGAACGTCACCTTGGTCCACAATATTGGGGCAAAATCAGATCGTTTTGGTCGAAAAAGGACCTTAATGAGAATAAAAGTTTCACGTCGCAACAAAAAAGCGGCGGAAGTTTGCCAGTAATTTCGCTTATAGGTGTGACTAAGCTCTTAAAAGGTGATCAGCTCGGTAATAATTATTATTTCTGTGGCTCCAGGCATTTACTACCATTCAATATCCAATATTCAATCTTCTTGAACTGAGCACTGGTCATCAGAGAAGTACATGTGATTAGTGGGAGCGTACCCACTTGTAGTGCCTGCAGCCACGTTAATCGTAGCACAATACACGCGAAATCAACCTTCATTAAATAATTAATCAATAATCGAAATAAGACTTCGATTCTCACCTTATTGATTTTGCAAGATTGGGCTATTAGCGTTTGAACAGGCATAATGGAAAAACAAAAACTCCCGGAAACTTTCAACATCGTAGAAAGAGTTTGCGCAGCCATGAATGCGCTCCAAGAAGCTAACATGGGATGGGATTGGGACGAAACAACCGATCGTCTAACATACTATGCAGCGAAGCTTCAACGAATTTTTCCTTCGGCTACTTTCTCTGGAATTAAGCCAGAAGACCAGGCTCAAGAAGCCATTACTAGTTTTTTAGAACAACGTCGCGGTTGGACTCCGCCAGCGGGGCTTGACTGGGATTCACCTTTGGCAGTTTCAAAGGCATTTAACCTACACATGAGGCACGTTATCACAAGTGTAGTAAAAAATGATTTGAGAGTGTCGAGCAAAACGTTAGCGGAAAGTGAGATTGAGGTACCTGAGTCCGTTAAAGAACGTTTTTTTGATTCGGTCATAGACCAGGAATCAGAACAACACATCTCTAACAAGGACACGAAAGAGAGTTATTTCCAATTGTTTGGTGAGGACTCCTTCGCTATTGAGGTACTGAGAGCGATACTCTCAATGAACCTATTGGAAAATGCTTCGATTGCTGCACATCTTCAGGTTGATGCAGCAGAGGTCCGAAATGCGAAGCGGCGTATTAAGCGTAAGCTCATTGGGATGCAACTTATGTAATTTCTCATTACCTTTGAGTGGTGATGCAACGTAGCATTACATCACTACTCCTTCAGGGTGACACTTATGTTTAGTTCCAAGCCACATTCAAATGGAGAAAATCCAAGCCAAGACCCGGGTAGAACATTGGGCTTGCTTGGTAGACCGCTAAAAAAGGTCAAAAATGTGAAAAAAGGAGACGATCAGAAAATATCAAGCGAAAAGTTGAACATTCTTTTGGAAGAGGAGACCGATATCGAGCATATCCGAAATACATTGAAAGAATGGGAAATAGACACAACGCCTGCCAAGAAACAGATAAAGGGCCTTGTAAACCGAATCTCCGGTTCAAAAAAGAAATAACGTAGTCTTGTTGTAATACTACAGCACAATAAAAAAGGGAGAATGACATTCATTCTCCCTTTTTTTATTTGAAAGAGTGGTGCACATTTACTGTGCCGTCCAGCCGCCGTCTACTGTCACTAGTGACCCTACCATATAACTTGCGGCATCGCTTGCAAGGAAGATAGCTGCGCCTTGGATTTCTTTTAATTCACCCCAGCGTTGAAGTGCAGTAGCTCCAATGATAAATTTTTTGCCGTCCTCGGTGTTTGCTATGGGGACGTTCATCTGCGTAAGGAAAGGGCCCGGGCAAATGGCGTTTACATTGATATTAAACGGAGCCAACTCAAGCGAGAGGGCGCGCGTCATCTGTACCACTGCTCCTTTACTGGATGCATAGGGGGTTCGATTGGGCACACCTACAACCCCAAGCGTACTGGCAATATTGATAATCCTGCCCGTACTTGCTTCTTTCATGAACGGAGTAACCGCTCTAGAAGCCAGCCAGGTACCGGTAACGTTTATTTCCATGACCTCTCCAAAATCAGAGAGCGTCAACTCATCAATCGGGCCTCGGATATTGATTCCTGCGCTATTGATAAGCGAATCGATACGTCCAAATTCGGACATGGCTTCAGAGGCCATCTTTTCCATGTCAGATTGACTGCGAACATCAGCCTGAAAGCCGACCGCTTTGACGCCAAAGTCATTGGTAATAGCAGCAGCAGCATCTTGTGCTTCAGCCAGTGTACGGCTGACCAGCATTACATTAGAGCCGGCAGAAGCAAGCCCCGCTGCCATAGCAAGGCCAAGGCCCTTGGAGCCTCCGGTTATGATGGAAAGACGATCGGTGAGATTAAATTGATTTATTCCTGGAAGGGGCATGGGTTTAAGTTCAAAGTTCAAAGTTCAAAGTTCAACGGGCAAAGTTCAAGGTACTGAGTATCTAGCTCTCAGAAGGGTGTTTCCATGGGTTGCGGTATGGACGTTTTAGCTGTTCGGTGGCTTCTGGGTCATTGACGACGATCTTTTGAGAAGGGTCATATACCATGGGGCGGCCTAGTTGCATCGACATGTTGGCGAGTACACAGGCAGCCGTTGAGATATGACCTTCTTCGATGTCCGCAACGGGTTTTGTGTTGGTTTCGATTGCGTGTAAGAAATCGAGCATATGATGGCGTGTAGCAGGAGCAGCATGCAGTTCGATGTCTTTTTCGGTAACGTCCTCAGGATACTTTTCCCGCTCGTAAATTACATCCATGTGTAAGGGAGTGCCTTCTCCTCGAGGGATGAAGTCGTATTGCATCACGCTAGCCGCCAGGGTTCCTTTTTCCCCGTACAACTTAAATGCCCAGGGATAGTCTGGATCCGCAGGAGTACCCCAAGATCGATGATCCCATACGCAGTTCAATTCATCGTATTCGAAGGTGGCATGCTGTGTATCGGGCGAGTTGGACTTTCCGTCTTTTTGGACATAGATCCCGCCAGTAGACGTAATGCGGTTTGGCCATCCTAGATCAAGCATCCAGCGGACCGTGTCCAGCATGTGAATACACATATCACCCATGATGCCATTGCCGTACTCCATAAATGTTCGCCACCATCGGCGATGAGGGATGCCATCATAGGGGCGAAGCGGAGCGGGGCCCGTCCACATTTCGTAATCGAAGAAATCCGGTACCGGTTCAAGGGGAGGATTTCCGTTTGCACGCATGTGATAATAACAGCACATTTCCACATGTGATATTTTGCCCAGCATTCCTTTGTCGATAATATTCTTCTTGGCATGAACCAGGTGGGGGGTGCTTTTTCGCTGAGTGCCAACCTGAACGGTTTTTCCATATTGCCTTGCTGTAGCGAGTATGGCTTCTCCTTCAAGCACATCTACACTAATGGGCTTTTGTAGATAAACGTGTGCTCCTGCTTTGATTGCATCAATTGCTTGCAACGCGTGCCAGTGATCCGGTGTGCCTATCAGGACAACGTCCAGGTCTTTTTCTGCAAGCATTTTTCGATAGTCGCCATACATGCGGGGTTTCTTGCCTGAAGATTGTCTCTGGCTGACAAGGTCAGCGGCTTCGGAGAGCATGTGTTGGTCTACATCGCACAGCGAAACAACGTCAACATCCGTTACCTGGATCAGACGGAATAGATCACTTTTTCCATACCAACCAGAACCTATCAAGCCGACCCGAAGAGGATCTTTTCGATAGATAAGGTCCAGTCCATCTGTGCCAAGCATAGATAGCGCAAGAGAAGAACTAGCAGTTTGTAGAAAACGACGCCGGTTAATGTTCATGGGTATCATACATGGTTTGGTGAGGGGCTTCAGGAAAGTACAAACTTTTTAGTCAACTGTACAATCTCTATTTCCATTGTAGTAAGTTAGGGCAAAATCAACCTTTGATCTCTCATGCGCCCCATCACTCCTTGCCTGTATTTAATGCTCATTTTGATCCCTTTCCTAGGCCTTGGCTGTCAATCCTCCCGCATGCTTCAAGACGGCGGCGATGTGTATTCGTATGCGTTGATCGGGGATATGCCCTATGGCCCTGGTGGCGTCTCTAAGTTTGAGAATTTGATCGCGGATATCAATAATGACCCTTCTGTACAGTGGGTGGTCCATGCCGGCGATATTAAAACGGGAGGGACTCCGTGTTCTGATGAATTCCTTGAGGCCCGGGTGGCTCTCTTTCAGCGATTCGAAAAGCCTTTTATCATAATTCCAGGGGATAACGAATGGACGGATTGCCACAGGGAAACAGCCGGGCAGTTCGACCCACTTGAACGATTGGCAGCGTTGCGTAAACTCTTTTACCCCGAACCAGGACGTTCTTTGGGCAAAACAACATTAACAACCGAGACTCAAGCCTCGGAAGAGGCATATAGGGTGTATCCTGAGCATGTTCGATGGGAGAGAGGTGGCGTTTTATTTGCCAACCTTCATGTTGTTGGTAGTAACAATGGGAGGGCTCCTTTTGAAGGGCGAACAGAAGTTCACGACGAAGAGATAGCGTCTCGCATGCAAGCTTCCATTCAGTGGATGCAGGATTCGTTTAAGCTAGCAACACAAAAGGGAAGCGTGGGGCTGTTTTTGATGATTCATGCAAATCCACAATTTGGAGAGAACAATGCTGCATTTACTCCCTTTCTAAAGGCGCTTGAGCGAGAAGTTATAGCCTATGGATTACCCGTTTTGTTCGCTCATGGTGACTCTCACTATTTCAGGATCGATAAGCCTCTGGTGCACAATGTTACAGGACAGCGCATCGAGAACTTTACAAGGGTAGAAACTTTTGGAGCCGGGGACATCCACTGGCTGCGGATTATCGTTGATCCTGGCGATGTAAATGTATTTTCAATCAGGCAAGAAATTGTTACCCAGAACAGGGAGAATCATCAGTAACACAACCTGGTGTCATGAAGAGTGCAATGGACTAAGTTGTTAATATTGAATTGTTTGTGGGAATTGGTTTTGAGTCAGTGGTGAATTTGTGACACTTTCTCGACATTTTGTCCGCAGATCTGTCTCGGTTTAGTGGCAAAATGTTCATCGATCCTTTGGTAGAGATTCGGATACTATTCAAGTAGAAACGGTTGCTAAAAAAACAGATGATATTGTATACTAGGCATGTATCGAAACCTTGGACCTGGAGTACTTGAGGACGTTATGGGTTTTTCTTCCGGTGAATTTCATTTTGCAGCGCCTGTGCTACGCTTAGAGACAGGAATGAAAATGCATTATTTACCTATTCCTGAAGAAATGGCGACTATTCTCCAAGAGCGAAAAATACGGCGGGTAGTTGGTACTTTAAATGGGGTGGCTGTTAACAGGGGAATCATGGGAAAGAAGGATGGAGATTGTTATTTAATTTTGGGTCGTTCCCTGTTACGGGATATCGGGGTCATATTGGGGGATACCATCGAAGCAGAGCTGGAGGAAGATCCCAATCCAGATCATGTTGACATCGGCGAGGAATTTGAGGCGGTACTTGAAGATGACCTGGAAGCGGCAGATCGATTCTATAAAATGACTCCAGGTAAGCAACGTTCTTTATCTCACTATATTACTAGCGCAAAAAGGGTAGAAACTCGTATCAAACGAGCGCTAGAGATCGCATACAAGCTGCGCACCTACTCGCTGTATGGGGATAAGCCGAAGGATAACTAAGCAGCGGCAGGAATGGCCTCTAGCAATAACTGCTTGTACAGCCAGTTACGAAGAGAAGCGACATTGAGGGAGTTATCCGGTTGTTCTCCCTGCTCAGTACGCCATTCCTGATAATTAATAATCATTTGGACGCCTCTCGGAAATTGGTCCGGGTAATCGGTTACGATGATACCAATTGCGTCTTTGTCCCTGATAGTAGATTTGTTTTCCTGGAAATCTGCCCGAGTACTATATCCCATAGAAGTAAGGATATATCGAACAAGGAGTTGTTCGTCTTTGTCGATGATGCTTACAAAAACGGGGGTCTTGGGCATTTGTTGAAGGGGCCTCATGACTCGTGTATGCACAACGAGGCTGGACCCAAATATCATTGAAGTCAGTTCGTTGACTACATCCGATAAGCTCATGATGATCTGTTGCATTGTTGACCATCGGAGCCTGGCATGAGGAAGTTGAGCCAGATTTTTAGTAGACACGTAAGGATCACCCCCCTTACCGATTCCCGCGATTTTAACGATCAAGTTTGCATTGCGTACGAGATTGGCTAACGAGTTGATGTCTGAATCAGGAGGGTCATGGTGTGCCGAGATCGTCTCTGCAAACTCGGTGGGTAAATTCCATTTTTCACATGCTGCATACCCTGCTTCTGCATGCGAAAATCCGAAATATTCTTTCTCTAATACATGAAGGGGCGTTTTAAATTTCTCGACCTGCTCTAAGATCTGTAAATAGGCTTGTGGTTTAAAATTTAGGAGCAAGAGTTTCCCAATATCGTGTAACAGGCCTACTACAAGCGATTGCTGTACGTAGGGGAGGTGCAGGTTTGTTGTTAATAAGCGTGTAACGATGCCTACAGCAATGTTGTGCTGCCAAAAATAAATATCTCCATCTGGCCAACTTTCCTGGATGGAATCCTTGACGCTTCGCATAATATGCACCATAACAGCCTCCACCACATGGTCCCGGCCCAAGATGAGAATCGCGCGATGCAATGAGTCAATGCGTCGATTGATGGTGCCGTAAATGGGAGAATTGGCAAGCCCAAGAATCAGGGAGGTTAACATTGGATCCGTAGAGATCAACTGTGTCAACTCCTGAAAATCTACATCTTCTTCCTTTACTAGCTTGAGAACCCGATCAGCTATGATGGGAAAAGGTCGTAGCGTTTGGGTTAGTGGTGCTATGCTTTCGATGGCTGTCATGAAAACCTACGTTACAGGGGCGGGTAGTTCTCTTAGGACAGTATCGACCTTTTTTCAAGAAGTTTAGGCTTTAAAGATGGCCTCATGCTCAGGGGGCTGGCCGTGCAAGAGAGCAGAAACATTTTGGGCAACACTTACACAGATATCCCTGTACGTACGATCTGTTAAAACGGCAGTATGGGGAGTAATCATCGTTCTTGGGTGATTGAAGAAGGGATGATCATTGTCTGGAGGGTCCTTTTCGAGCAAATCTGTGGCGTATCCTGCTATCTGCCTGGCGTCCAGTCTTTTAAGCAATGTTTCTTCATCAACGAGTCCACCTCTTGCGGTGTTGATCAAGAAGGCCGTCGGGCGGATCAAATCCAGCTGAACCGGACCTATTAGATGCCTGGTGTGAGAATTCAACGCTGTATGTAAGCTGATAAAATCACTCTGTGTAAGGACTTCGTTAAACTCTAAGCGGGCATATGGGACATCTTTGGCACTTCGGCTCCAGTAAACGATGCGCATGCCGAAGGCATGGGCGAGTGAAGCAACAGCCTTTCCAATCGCTCCCAGGCCAACAAGGCCAAGTGTTTTTCCTCTAAGCTCCATGCCTTCGTAGCTGGCCCGTACGTCCCAATTTCCCATACACACCTCATGGGTTAAGTAGGGGAGCCGCCTTGCCATAGCGAGCATGAGTAAGAGGGTGTGCTCGGCAACGGCTGATGCCGTTTTACCCGGTGCAAAGACAACGGGGATGTCTGCCGCCGCCGCTGCATCTACGTCAATATTATCCAGACCTGCGCCGCAGCGTGCGATTGCTTTTAAGTTTGGGCATTTCTGTATCAGCGAAGCCGTGATGCGCCCACGGCCTCGCGTGATAATGGCCTCGATAGCATCGAGTTTGATGTTGGAAGGCAAAGGACCAGCAGGCTCGCCCATTTGAACGTCAAAATGGGCTTCTAGCAGCGCTTTGGCATCTGGATGGACAGACTCAAGTAAGAGAATGCTCATTAGTTTTCGTTCTCGTGATACAATGAAGCTGCATCAGATTGGAGGCCTCTTTTATCTTCCCTGTCCGAGATGTACATGTTTTTATGCGTCTCGAATAACTCATCTTCTTCAATGGCTTTGTCCAGAGGAACGTCGGGTCTACAGACGATTTCGATCAAATTCTGAGCGGGATCTCGAACAAACATTTGAGCTGATCCATCCGGGAGGCGGCGGCATTTGCCCCACGGGGATGTGTCGATGGCACCCAGTTCTTTCATTCGGTAGAAAAACGGATTGAAGTCATCTACTTCAAGGCACACATGCCCTCTATACGAAGCATCATCTTTCCACTCAGACAAATGAATTTGCTGGCTTTCATTAAGCTTATAGAACGCAGCGGGATAATCGAACTGAAAAGAGGGTAAAGGCTCTAATCCAAGCTCTTTCTCGTAAAATACACATGCTTTTTCAAAGTCATCGACGATTAAGGTAACGTGATTCAGGTATTTGATCTTTGCCATGGGATTTAAGCAATCGTTTTTTTGTACTTGTTGATGACATCCTGGTCAGGTGTTATGCCGAGTCCAGGGCGGGTGGGGGCTGGTAAAAACCCATCAGAAGCTTCAATAGATTCATGAACCAGCCCGTGCAACATGGGGTTTGCTCCTAAAGAATATTCCAAGATAACAGCTGAGGGACTCGCAAATGCGACATGCAAACCGGCCATAAACATAAATGCGGATCCCCATAAATGGGGAGCCAGTGCAAGTTGATGGGTGGCTGCCAATGCGGATATACGCATGCCCTCAGTTATGCCTCCGCAAATGGCCATGTCAGGTTGTAGAACGTCGACTGCGCGTAAGTCTATAAGGTCCCGAAAGTCAAATCGCGTAAATTCGCTTTCACCAGCAGCTATTGGAATCGAGGTGGATGCTCTGACTTCTGCAGCACCTCTGCGGTCGTCTGCACTTACAGGTTCTTCAAACCAGTATAACCCTACATCTTCTAGCTGCCTGCAAAATTGCTTGGCTTCTGGGACACTGTACGTGCCGTGGGCATCTACCATCAATTTGACAGAGGGTCCAAGTGCTTCACGAGCCGCTCGGACTCGATTTACACTCGTAGTTACATCTCCGTCCATTACTCCTACGCGCATTTTAACAGCATTAAACCCTTTTTCGACATAGCCAGCGAGTTGATCGCCAATAGCACTAACATCGGCCCAACCTCCACTGGCATAGGCCGGCATCGTATCTCGGCACGCACCACCTAGCAGGGTAGCCACTGGGACGCCTAGGTGCTTGCCAAGGAGGTCCCACAGGGCGATATCGATACCACTCATCGATGAAACAGTAAGGCCCCGCCGGCCAAGGATAGGAAAGGTGCGGCCTCTGTCCAATGCGTAATGGTCTCGAGTGCCGTTGTACATCATCTCCCAGAGCCGTGTAATCCGGGTTGGATCCTGGCCCATTAGAATGGGCTTCAGTTCGTGCTTGATGCAACTCACAAGGGATGCATACGTGCCAGCGCCCGCTACACTTCCTACAGCCGCTTTTGCCTCGCCGTACCCTACCAGCCCGTTATCAGTATGAATAGAAACAAGGCACGTATCAAAACTGGCTAGTCTGCCGAAATCAGACACATGTTGTTTCTCATAAGGAATAGGGCAGTGTAGCCAGACCGCGTCTACATCGGTGATAGTCATTGGGTTCGGGGTTCGGGGTTTGTTGTTTGTTGTTTGAGGAATGTACGCTAAGAATTCGAATTCTCATAACACCAAACCATGAACACCGAACACCAAACAGAAATCCTTTGCTTGCAAAGGATTTCAGAGGAAACCTCCTTGAAATATAACCTTATTAGTGTTCGAAATTTTATCAAATAATACCTAAGAGAGTGGTCTCCTGAATGCTTACAAATGATGACCTTCGTCATATACAAATCTTTGAAAATTTAGAAGAGGATCAGCTTACTTGGTTGTCCACACACATGGAGGAAGTACTGGTCCGAGATGGAGAACAGTTTTCTGCTGCAGGCGACAAAGCGGATTGGATGTTTGTGATGATAAAAGGCCGTGTTCAATATCGATTGCAAGGAGAGTCATCGGGATTGGGGGTGTTTAATGTGATGGAAGGTGAAGTGAGTGGGATGTTACCCAATTCGAGGATGAAAGAATTCACTGCCGCCTCTTTTGCAATCGGCGATTCAAGGATAGGGCGGTTGCATATCAAACACTTTACTGAAATGATCCAGGCGATACCTGTGCTAGAGGCTCGGCTCGCACATAAGTTGTTGGATCGAACGCGGAGTACAGCAAACTTTCAGGTCCAGCAAGAGAAACTTGCTTCACTAGGTACCATGGCCGCGGGGCTTGCTCATGAGTTAAACAATCCCGCCTCGGCAGCTCGCCGAGCTTCTCAGAATCTAGTAGAAACGCTTCAGGCTTTTGGTGAACATGCTGGGCAAATGCTTGCCCGTGTAATGTTTATTGAGCAGGGTCGAGAAGATCAGTTCGAAGAGCTAAGAGAAATCATGTTGGGTGAACAGGAGGAAGTAGACCCCTTCGAGCAAAGTGAGCGTGAAGATGAACTCGCAGATTGGTTAGAGGCTCATGCGGTGGAAGCGCCATGGGATGTTGCTGCAAACCTGGTTTCGGCAGGGTTTAACCGTGATTTTTTGACCCAATTTGTTGCCAGGATGAAACCCGAGTATGTGCCTGACTTTTTAGCCTGGCTGCCCAGGGATATAGAAATTAGGATGCTGAGCCAGGAGCTTGCTATTAGTACTGAACGGATTTCAGACCTGGTTGGCGCCATGAAGTCGTACTCGTATATGGATCAGGCCAATGCAAAGAGTGCCACGGACATCCATAAAGGCATTGTTGATACCATGCGGGTGATGGCACATAAGTTCAGAAAGAAAAATATTCAAATCGTGAAAGAATTCGACCCCACTATGCCGAAGGTAAATGTGTATGGGGGTGAATTAAACCAGGTATGGACCAATCTGCTTGATAATGCAGTGGATGCCGTTCCTGAGAAAGGAGGGAGGGTTACGTTTCGAACGAACTATTCTCCTGGTTTGAATAATGTAGACATCTTTGTTGAAGATAACGGTACCGGCATTCCTAAAGATATACAAAATAGTATTTTTGACCCCTTTTTTACTACCAAAGAAGCCGGTAGAGGCACAGGCCTGGGATTGAACATCACCCACCGTATCATCACTATGCGCCACGGCGGATCCATCTCCGTTGAATCCGAACCGGGCAGCACTGTTTTTCACATACAATTACCGACTCAATGAAACCCATCATTCTTGCAGTTGACGATGACCCACAAGTATTGCGTGCTGTTGCTCAGGATTTGCGGAAGCGGTATGGCGAAACGTATCGCATTATGCGAGCCGACTCAGGGCAGAGGGCTTTGGATACCCTCGCCACGATAGCTCAGAGAGAAGACCCGCTCGCTCTAATCTTATCTGATCAGCGAATGCCAGAGATGGATGGGGTTACGTTTCTCAAAGAAGCTATCAAACTAGAGCCTAAAGCAAAACGGGCTTTGCTCACGGCGTATGCCGATACGGAAGCAGCGATATCAGCGATAAACGAATCACAGATCGATTATTATCTGTTAAAGCCCTGGGACCCACCCGACCAGAGATTGTATCCGATCCTGGATGATTTGCTTACGGACTGGCAGCAAATGTATAAACCTGGTTTTGGAGGAGTCCGAATTTTGGGAGACCGGTGGTCTTCGAAGTCGCATGAAGTGAAAGACTTTCTTGCGCGAAACCAGATTCCTTATACCTTCCTGGATGTAGAGAAGAGTGCTGAGGCGAGGGAAATTGTTCAACAGGTAAAAGAAGAGGCTTCAAGTAATGGGGCCCTACCGTTGGTTTTTCTCCCGGATGGGAAACGATTGATTTCACCGGCCGTCCCGGATCTTGCGGAGCAGTTGGGGTTGCAGTTAAAAGCTGAGCAAGACTTCTACGAATTGGCCATTATAGGAGGAGGGCCTGCAGGGTTGGCTTCAGCGGTATATGGGGCCTCTGAAGGGCTAAAGACGGTATTGATTGAAGAGTCAGCTACAGGAGGTCAGGCAGGTACATCAAGCCGTATAGAGAACTATTTAGGGTTTCCCGTAGGCCTGTCAGGTGCTGATTTAGCCCGTCGGGCCACTACCCAGGCGAAGCGTTTCGGCGTAGAGATTTTGTCTCCACAATCTGTTGAAAAACTAGAGGTTGATGGTCCGTACAAAACCCTGACCCTCTCCAACGGAAGCTCCTTTACGGCACATGCCCTGATGCTATCGATGGGGGTATCCTGGCGGAAACTACCCGCACCCGGTGCTGATGCGCTCACCGGGCGCGGTGTGTACTACGGTGCAGCAATGACAGAGGCGATGAATTGCAGGAACGAAAAAGTCTACATCATTGGGGCTGGCAACTCAGCCGGCCAGGCCGCTTTGTTCTTTGCAACGTATGCAAACAAAATCGAGATGTTGGTTCGTGGGGATTCGCTGGCCAGTAAGATGAGTCATTACTTGGTTGAACGCATCGAGGAGACCGAGAACATAGAAGTCCATCTAAATACTTCTGTTACTGCGTGCCACGGCGAAGACCATCTAGAGGGGCTTACACTGAAAAATAGTAATACTGGAGAAGAGGATAAAAAAGAGGCTTCGTTCCTGTTCGTATTTATTGGGGCCGCCCCGCGTACCGATTGGCTTGGCGACCAAATTGCCAGGGACCCGAGAGGCTTTATTCTTACTGGCCCTGAGATTCCAGAGGAGGCTCTGGATACATGGCCCCTCGAACGCAAACCGTACTTACTTGAGACCAGTATCCCTGGCGTGTTTGCTTCAGGCGACGTGCGGAGCGGGTCGGTGAAGCGGGTCGCCTCAGCAGTAGGAGAAGGATCCGTTTCGGTCCACTTTATTCACCGGTTTATCGGAGCGTTATAACGTTCAAAGTGCAAGGCGCAAGGCGCAAAGTATTCGTACCTTGCACTTTGCACTTTGCACTTTGCACTTTGCACTTTGCACTTAATTGTTCTGCTGGGTCTTAGTCTTGTAGTGATCGGAACGCATGGCTTTGCGTTGTTTTTTCCATTCAGCGTCGTCCAGGCTTGTGGCTGCTTCCTGGCTTTTGACGGCATAGCCTGAAAGGCGGTCAGAGTCGTATAGCTCGGCATTCTCTTTTAAGTAAGATGCATTCTGCCTGAGAACTACTTCGGCCTCTTCTCTTTTACCCAGATCTCTGAGCCTGATGGCACGCTCCTCGTTCATGACTGCCTGTTGTTCGATTGCAGAGACCATCGTTTCGGCGTCCACGTTGTTGTCAACTTCGGCCTGGGAATTGGTGAATTCAGCGACGACTATGTTTTCAAACTGGTCTTCCCGTTCAGTGACAACGTTATCATAGGAAAGAGCAACCGTAGCTACTTCGTATTCTCCATTCCGTTCTTCGGGCGTTGTTTCGATTTCGAGGAGGACGTACTTATCCTGGTTGCCATACAACTGATTCAGTGATACTTCAACATGCTGTCCATCAATTGTAGCTTCTCTGCCTTGTACACTAATTGGGCGAAATCCCTCTTCTAGATTGAACTGCACTTTGACATCTTGTGCAACCACGGACATAACATCGCCAAATTCTTGGTTAAAGACGCCGGCAAGCATGTCCGCATGTTCAACAAAGTTGTGATTGCCATCGCTTCGCATAGCGAGTTGGACCATTAGATCTTCGTTGTACCCCAATCCAAGGCCAATAGTCGTGACGGATATATTGTCCTGGATTAATGTAGCTCCCAGGTTGCCAAGTTCTTCAGGTGTACTGGGGCCTTCATTAGCCTGTCCATCGGATAGCAAAATGACGCGATGAACGCCCGTGCCGTTTAGATACTCTCGAAGCTGATTGGCTCCAGTTACGACCCCTCCATAGAGTGCAGTGCCCCCATTGGCTTGAATCTGCCTGATCTGGTTTTTGATAGCCGATTTATTCGCAACAGGAGTAGCAGGTACAAGAACCTGTACGTGGCTGTCATAGGTAACAATGGTAAGTTTGTCTCGCTCTGTGAGCATGTCAACGGCTTGCATGGCAGCCGCTTTTGCTTGCTCCATTTTTTCTCCGTTCATGGACCCTGATTTATCTAAAACCAGGGCGACATTAACAGGTGCGCGTTCGGCGTGTTGTTCAAACGTAAACCCAGTCAAGTCGACCTTAATGAAGGTCTTTTGGCTTTCTCCGCCTAATAGGGAGGGGTGACTAATGCTTGTTTGAAACAGGACTTTTTGATCTCCATCTTCATTCATGTAGGTGCTGACCACATGGATGAGTCCATAAGACAAGAGTAGGGAGCCTAGGGTTAATAATATAACGTTAAAGGAAATGCGTAACATGGTGATGCCCTCATGATAATAAAGAAGCCTTTTGGGAAAAGGGGACGAGATAACCGGTTATCACTAAGGGTCTAGACAGTACAGTAACGAAGCGATGTACGAATCTATTGTGTGGATCCAAAAAACATTTATTCTGGTGGCAAAAAAAGAGAGAGGGATAGAATATAGCGATGTCAATCAAAATTTAAATGACTCGCTAAATTCCGATGGAAAATCAGGCAGCAGTAGCAGCACCAGAAAAGAAGGTAAGTCTATTTTCAATCAAGCCGTATGGTGATAATCTGTGCACTCCAGGTGCGAAGTATTGGATTTCCTGTATTCGGTTGGTCATTGTTGTAATGGCTCTTTCAGAAGCCATTGCGTGGGCATATTTGGGCTCCCTGTTTGGGAAGGGCATCATCGGTTATGTAGCGGCTGGCATCGCCTTTCTGTTCGTGTTCATCATAATCTGGATTATCGACGTTAGTTTTGTGACGCTGGATATGTCCAAGGCACATTATGACAACGAGATTCTGAAGAAAAAAACCTCTACATGGGTCGACAATCTCCGCATATCAACCGGACTGATCGGTCGTGTAGCCATTGTGGTGGTCTCTTTAAGTATATCGGCTCCGTTTATCGCCCAGATCGTGTTCATGCAAGATATCGACAACGAAATGGAGGGGCGAAATTTAGCGCGCGTATCAATCGTGAGTGATTCTCTGATCGCACAAAAAGACACGGAAGTAGCTACATTGGATTCGCTCATACTGGCGAAAGAGCAAGAACTAATCGTAGAAACGGCGGGGCAAGGAGCCTCTGGAAATTACGGGTTTGGGCCAGTGACTCAGGCTATGGAACGCAATATTCAACGCCTCAAAGACGAGCGGACGCAACAACTGGCAGAAAAAGAAGAGATGATCGAAGCGTTTGCAGCCCTGTCGATCGAAGAGTTTGCCCAGCGATACAATGTCGACCTTGTGGATAACGGGGTTCAGGCCCGATCGGCCATACTTACAGCCCTTTCACAGAATCCGGAATACAAGACCGCGAAACGAGCGATTACCGCCTTTTTGGCTTTCATCTTTGCAGCGCTCGTCTTGCTCAAATTATTTCAGCCAAGAAGTGTAAGGATCTACTACAACGAGAAGTTGCAAGACCTATACAAAGAATATTTGTCCGGGAATCTAAACAGGTGGATCTCAAAGGAAGAACAACTCCTTGATGATGGCCGCTCCCAAATCAGCCCACTACGATTTGAAGATTGGAGCATCAATACCTATGGCGTGATCCGGAATGAAGACATTAAACGAAGGGAAAGCAGTAAAATGTATAATTCGTTCAAGATAAAAATAGATCAATTAGAGAACGAGAAGGATGAAGTAAAGAAAATGCTTGATCCTATTGAAGAGGAGCACGAAGAATTAGTGACCGAACTGAATGGGCTGCGTATTGACGTGATGAAGACAGATAATGCGGTTGAGCAAAATGAACGTATTGCAGCAGATATACAGCGTCAGATTGAAAGTATCCATGCCGATTTGCGCGACGGATCTTTTAAAGGCCAGGATTTAGTCCATGCTGTTCAGGCGAAAAAGAGCACCGAGGATCGCCTCGCCCAACATGCTGAGGCAGCGCTGCAGCTAAAATATGATCAGGATATCGCAAACCATCGATATGATATCAAAAAAGAAGAAGTGGATCAGCTTGAGGAGTTGATGTCCAAAGTACGGTCGAACTACCGCTACATTCAGGAAAAAATAGACGATGAACGTCTCAAGTATACTGAGATGATCGTTAGCGGTAAGATCGTCGGCGGCGATTTCTTCGACGTACCTAACCGAGAGGTCGTTATGAATGAAGAGAAGGAGGTGCCTGGCCTTCTTACTGAGGCTGATGATGAGCAACAAGACACACTAGGGCTCCAGGAAAGTGTTGGGCCAGAATCAAATGAACTGATTCCATCAATGGATTCTCCATCCCGTCAGGAAAAACTGAGTAGGGACGCCTCAGAAGCAGCATTTACAGATGTTGACGAAGAGGAGGAAGCTACTCCAGAAGAAATTGAACGTACGGACGAAGAGATTGACCCCTTTGCAGAGACGTATTCCCGGGACTATCAACGTGATGATACCATGTACGACGATGCTATGTATGATAATGAACCTGAGTATAATGATGATGAGCCAGAATATGACGACGATGTTGAGGAAGAAGAGAAAGAGGCAGAACGGGAGATCATCAATCGGTTTCTCTGGGATGATGATGAATACGTAAGGGATCGATTAAACCAGATGGCCGAAGAGGAGGATGACGAAGAGGACGATCTCGAGGAGGAGGTGCTGAATGAGGAAGAGCAAGCGGATGACAACGCAGAGAAGAGGTCGTATTCACACTATCCTCTACTCGTAGGTGGCATGCAGGATGAAAAAGAGGAGGAGAGTCCAGTTGAGTATGTGGATAGCAATCAACTGGAACGGTATGCTGATTCGGTAAGCCTGGCAGCGTATGAGGAAGCCAACACCAATGGTGAATCAGAGAAATATAGTGAAAATATCAGGGAGAACGAAGAGGGAAAAAGCGATAATTCTATAGAAGTTTTCAGCCCGGGCTCAACAGAGGATGAGCCAGAGGAGATGGATGTAATGCCCGTAGAAAAGTACTCTGAAGATAGAGACGACGAGCCTGTTTATTTCTGGGATGAAATGGACGCTGGGGCCGCCGATCTTTCCGACGACAACGACGAATCAAAACGGACAACATATGCCTGGGATGCCCTTGAATCTACCTATCCAGATCAAACAGAATCTAAACGCGATGAAATTGTGGAAGAAGGAACCGAGGAGACGGATCAATCAGCAGACCCTACAGATCTTGGAGAGGCAGAGGCTCCTGAGGATATCGCCGATGACAATGAACCTGAGGCACAGGATAAGAGAACAAGAGACCCGAGGCCTCGTCGAAAGGTAGTGTTAAAACGCCGGCTTGGACGGACTGGAGATTGGATGATTGGGTAGCGCCTATGCGTTTTTGAATGTGTATTTTGCCTCCTGGGCCTTATGGCTCAGGAGGTTTTTTTATTGAGGTGTCATTTTCTGAATTCTTTTTCCGCTTACTTAGGTAACGCATGATCTGTAATTATCAAAAAAAGAGTAATTCAAAGTAATAAAGATCAGAACTATTCAGCGATAAGGAGCCCACCATGTCTAATGTAACTATCCTCGTAGACGGTATTGAGGCACATTCATATACCGTCGAAACGAAAACAGAAGAATTAATCGAAGAGCTTGAAGGGTTAAGATCGGAAAGCGGTACGCTCATGGCTGAGATCAAGGAGCTTCAAGAAAAGATTGATGAAATAAAAAGCGTAATAGGACGAGCGACCCCATTCACAGCACCTGTACCTGAAGGAGCCTTGTCCCCTACAGATACCATTCAAGATTTTCTGCGAGATGGGGCTACTATTTTTCTCAAAGAGGGCGTGTATCACCAAACGCTAGATTTCACAGGGTTGTCTAATGTACGGCTAGAGGCAGTAGAAGGGCATGAGGTAATCATAACAGGGTTAACTGGAGCCAGGTGGGCGTGGACCCAAACTGGAGACGTTTACTCTGGATCCTATCCTGGCTTTGATGGACTCTGGCATCATAATGACCCGGCGACCACATTCAATACAGCATTGGCATACCCTTTATTATGTACTATTGGAGATGAGCCTTTATTGCGCAGAGAATCAGGGTCCTTAAATGTTGGAGAATTCTGTGTATCAAGTGCAGCGAATAGCGCTGGGACGATTAAGGTGCGACTGCGAAATGGACAACGTATTGAGGATTTTCAGATTTCTCCTTTCTCTCGGTTAGTTTGGGGAGATAAAGACACTTCTGGGATTACGCTTAAGAATATCAAGTTTAAAGGGTGTTCAAATACAAGCTTTACAGGAGCTGTGAATCTTCCTGGCAAAGACTGGACACTGGAGAACGTAGACGTTTCACTAGCAAACACAATTGGCATCGAACTCGGGCAGGGCGGAGTAAATCGAGATATGCGAAGTCAGGTTCAAAACGCACACTTGGTTAATGTTACTGCTATTAATTGTGGCCAGATGGGATTCTGGGGATCTGCGAAGGATTCAGAACTGATTGACTGTGGTCATGAAGGGAGCAACTGGAAAGGGTTTGACCACCAGTGGCATGCATCGAATAAGTTTGAGAATACGCACCACTGTACGTTCATCAACTGGTTTGCCCGTAATTGCAATGGGCCAGGCCTTTGGTTCGATGGTGTATATCTGGCAGATGGTGGTGGGAATTCGAATAACACGATTGAAAACCCAGTGATTGAAAATTGTGTTCGAACCGGTATTGAACTCGAATTAGGTACCAGTAATAACACAATTACAAATGCAAGGATTAGTGGTATTGCCGATACTGTCACGAATCCAGGTCAGGGCTGGTCGCAATCTACTGCTTTTATGGTTAAAGCACATTCAGACAACAATAAAGTGATCGGAGCTACTGTGTCTTTTTGCGATAAAGTTGTCACGATTGATAACAATGATCACCGTGGAAAGAGCCATAACAACACGTTTGATCAGATCTCTTATTCGAATATAAAAGAAGAGGCGTTTGTGCTTTACGGTCCAGTTGAGGGCAATGTCTTGCCTGGGTAATTGTACTCCAGATTACTTGATAAAAAACCGTGCTCTATTGGTTCTGAGTACGGTTTTTTTGTTTTTTATCTAAGTGTCTGTTTTTCAACCCTTATTTACTTCATGGCTTTAGGGATTTTATTAATCATAGGTGCAGCCTTGCCCGCATTGTTTTGGGCGAGGATGTACAAGAAAAGAAGTAAATACCTGAACTCGTTGAATAGCATTCTGCTTGAGGAGCATCCAATGCAGTGCAAAGTAGGTGATCATTGCACTTTGACAGACGATGAGTCCATTTATTGGTATTTTCACAAGCTAAGTTCGAGTATAGACAAACCCGGAGAAAGGGAGGAGAAACATCGATTACAATTATCGCTGTTAAGACGTATATATCCTGGTGATGTAGTTCAATTAGCACGGAGCCCTATTCGGGATAAAATCCCCTTGAAGGAAACGTCTTATGACCGCCTTGTAGCCGCATTGAAAGAATTAGCGGATGCAGGCGAATGGAGGCATCTTAGTTACATAATGCCTCCTTTAGCCAATCGGGTGTTTTATTGGGGTAGGGACGCAGGGATGAACCCAGATGTCTATTACATTGAGCAGATATTTATTAAAACTACCAATTATCAGCTTGCTCATAGAGATCGACTCTATTGCGAGGAGCACCTGCGCCGATTCGATTTAGAGCGGGTAAAACGGTATACATATGGAGTGTGCCGGTCATGCAGAGGTTCACAATATGGTATAATTGTGAAAAGTAGTTTTCTAATGTTAGACCGCTCAGTAAGTTGGAAGAAGCTAAAAAAAGAGACTACGTTCTGGATAAATGGATTTCAGCTAGAAGAACTCTGTGATTTTGATGCGTTGATCGTTGGTGTCTGTAGCTATGAAGACATCGAGCGATTTTGCATTATGATTGGTAATGATTCAGATAAAAAGCGAGCGAAGCTGTATCGCCGTATTGAATACCGGTTGCGGGCAGGGAATACGATTACTGAAAAGGGACTGGCTTTATTGGATCGTTTTTTTGAGCGGGGAAGTGAGAAACTGTTGCGTTGACAATAAAAAACCGCCGAAATCCATTGGATTTCGGCGGTTTTGCGGTCCGGACGGGACTCGAACCCGCGGCCTCCGGCGTGACAGGCCGGCGTTATAACCAACTTAACTACCGGACCGGGTAGTACCCTTTTGTATTGGGTGAGCCGTTATACTACACTTTCATAGCTGTGATCCGCATTTTCTGAAAAAAAGTTTAGATCATTCAAAACACGGCTAAAACGATGAATAACTACCCGATTATGCATCGAAAATAGCAACCTATTGCGGATACCGTTTCACTTCTTTACTTTACAAGAATGCGACATTATCCAGATTAACCCCTGCCTGGATAAATAACTTTAAACAAAAGCGCTTCGACCACCACTCCACGCGCTGTTGAATGCGGCACCTGCCGCTTGATTCCAGGATAGCTGTGCATCACCAGACTAATTTTCACCGGAAGCCCACTGCAAGCGTGAAATACCAGTGCGCGGCTGTTATTTCAATTAACTAGATGGAGGAGATCCACTATGAGTACACCTAACGACGGTATAAACAGGCAAAGGCTGTTTTGGGGAAGCTGTTTAGCTCTCATTACAACCGCCTTTGCCTTTTCTGTCCGTGCTGAAATCCAAACCGATGTCCAGGCTGAGTTCATTCTGACGAATGCGAATTTGGGGCTTTTTGGCGGCGTATTTTTCTGGGGCTTTGTAATTTCACAGGTGATCTTTTCGCCTTTGTGTGACACGATCGGTATGAGGCCCATTGTTCGCGGTGCTTTTATTGGTCACGTGAGTGGCGCGCTGCTTATGATGTTCGCTCAGGACTTTACCATGTTATGGGTAGGTTCTTTGCTAACAGGCCTTGGCGCTGGATTGGTCGAGGCGGGTTGTAATCCACTTGTTGTGGCTCTCTATCCTGAGAAGAAAACAGAGAAGCTCAATATTTTCCATATGTGGTTCCCGTACGGTAATCTTCTTGCGGCCTTGCTCGCGCTCGGCTTGACGCAGCTGAATATTTCTTGGGAAAACAGACTCCTTCTCATTCTTATCCCGGCTTTGGGATACGGTGTTATGATGTTCTCAGCGAAGTATCCTGAGACTGAAGGCGTTCAAGCGGGTGTTAAGCCTTCTGAGATGTTAAAAGCCTGTTTTGCATCACCAACTATGCTGCTGATGCTTGCGATGATGTTTATCACTGCATCGATGGAGCTTCCGCCTTCTAGTTGGATTCCACCTGTATTGACTGCTGGTGGAGCTGTACAAGGTATTCTTGTGTTTGCCTTCGTGTTTGGTATTATGGGGACACTGCGATTACTGGCTGGCCCGGTAGAGCGTGTTCTTCGTCCAACAGGAATTCTATTTGTAGGCGCCATTCTGACAACAATTGGCTTGTATTTGTTCAGCCAGGCTGAAACGACCTTCATGCTGTTCTTCACGGCAGCAATCTGGGCTGTAGGTATTGCTTACTTCTGGCCAACCATGCTGGCTTATGTATCAGAAAGGAATCCAAAGAGTGGAGCGCTTGGCCTTGGAATGATGGGCGCGATGGGTATGATGGCGGCTGCATTTGTAACACCGTTTATGGGTACGTTATCTGACGAGTTTGGGCATGATACAATCCCTGTTGCGGATGCACGCACTGTATTGGAGCAAGTAGAAACTGTATTCCCTACGTTGGCTGCAACAGGGACCGAAGCGGAGGCCATTAACGATGCCGTTACCAAATCAAGCCAGGCTCTTGCAGAAGCAAGTGGGGATGCACTCCCTCCAGTACTAACTACGCAAGCACTACGTGCCATTGATAAGGCAAAAGGGATTAGTTCCGTAGCGAGCAGTTCAGTTGCAGATGGGGCGAATTCTGTGTCCAGTATGTTGATGGAGGCGGATAGTACAGGAGGTAAAACGGCCTTCGAGAGATTATCCTTCTTTGGTATTATCCTCATTGTCGTCTTTGGTGGTCTACTCTTGCGAGACAGAGCGAAAGGCGGTTATAAACAGGAGCACCTTCTTGCTAAAGAAGAAGAGTCGGCTGCTGCATAGTTAACTTTTACGGGTCATTTAGAGCCCTTTGCGGCAATGAGCGCAAAGGGCTCTTTTAGGCTTTAACCTTTAAACATTGTACTAGACCTAATGGATCGACGAGAAGCACTTCGACGCGTCGGAATGATCATGGGCGGAGCCGTTTCTTTACCGCTTGCCTCATCCGTTTTATCTGGCTGCCAAACAGCGCCCTCTACCGCGTCCGCCTATACACTCCAAACGCTTACTTCAGATCAGGATGAGCTAGTGGCTACCATAGCTGAGTTGATCATTCCCACAACAGACACTCCTGGCGCAAAAGCTGCATTGGTCAATGAATACGTAGATATTGTTTTAACTGATTATATGACTGAAGAGCAGCGGACTCAATTTGTAGCTGGTCTTGGGGAAGCTGATGCAGTAGCACAGGCTGCACATGGTTCCTCTTTTGTTGACTGCACGGAAGAGCAGCAGATCGCTTTACTCACTGAAATGGAGAACGAAGCCTACGATTCTCAAGGTGAAAATCCTCATTTCTTTATGATGATGAAGCAGATGACACTAACCGGCTACTACACCTCTGAAATTGGTGCTACCCAGGAACTGATGTACGTGCATGAAGCGGGTGTCTACCGTCCTGATATCCCATACAGCGAGATCGGTAAGGCATATTCTTAGAACTTCTAATGTTCCTAGTTTCTGGTTTGTTGAGGTTGTAATAAAATGCCTTCACGATGAGCAAGAAACGAGAAACCAGAAACCGATTTTATATGAAATATAAAAACGTAAACATAGCCCAGGAGATGGAGGAGTACGACGCAATCGTTGTGGGGTCTGGCATTTCTGGAGGATGGGCTGCGAAGGAACTGAGTGAGAAGGGTATGAAGACGTTGGTGCTAGAGCGAGGGCGCTCTGTGACGCACAGCACTGACTATATTACAGAACACAAGAGACCTTGGGAGTTGGCCAACCGAGGCGGTGAGGTGGACAATGCGACTAAAGAAGAATCGTATGTTCACTCAAGGGATCGGGGCGTATTTAATGAAGGAACGAAGCATTGGTTTTTAAACGATAAGGATCATCCCTATATCGAGGAGAAGCCGTTTACATGGGTGAGGGGGTACCACGAAGGTGGACGGTCTATTATGTGGGGCCGGCACAGCTACCGCTGGAGCCCAATGGATTTCGAAGCGAATGCAAGGGATGGAGTAGGCGTCGATTGGCCGATTCGCTACGAGGATCTTGCGCCATGGTATGATTATGTGGAGTCTTACGCAGGCATTAGTGGCGAGTTGTTGGGCTTATCGCAGCTTCCAGACGGGAAATTTCAGAAAGGGATGGAATTGAATGTTGTCGAAAAGCACATGCGCAACCAGATAAATGGGGCTTTTCCAGAACGCATGCTGACCATCGGGCGGGTGGCTATATTAACGGAGGCACTCAATGGCCGCGCAGCGTGCCATTATTGTGGCCCCTGTTCAAGAGGGTGTTCAACGTCGTCCTATTTTAGTAGTGTGAGTACTACACTACCCGCTGCGAGAGCGACAGGCAATATGACGTTGCGGCCACATAGCATCGTGCATAGCCTGGAATTTGATGAAGAAAAGGGGCGAGTGAGTGCTGTTCGGGTTATCGATGCCGAAACGATGGAGCAATTGGAGTTTAGGGCTAAAGTGGTGTTCTTGTGCGCCTCCGCTCTCGGAAGTACCCAGATCATGCTCAATTCTACCTCTAATAGATTCCCGAACGGAATAGCTAATTCAAGCGGTTCGTTAGGGCATTATCTGATGGATCATCACTTCCGTATCGGTGCGGGCGGAACGATCGATGGATTTGATGACAGATACTATTATGGCAATCGGCCCACAGGCTTTTACATCCCAAGATTTCGAAATATTAGTGAGTCTACCCGGCGCGACTATGTCCGCGGGTTCGGGTATCAAGGACGCGCCAGCCGCCAGGGTTGGGGACGAGGAACAGGCCTGCGCGGATTCGGAGCAGATCTTAAAAATACGTTGAGAGACGCTGGCCCCTGGCGAGCAAGTATGACGGCTTTTGGAGAGACGCTTCCACGATACGAGAATCATGTCCGGCTAGATTCCGACCAAAAAGATAAATGGGGCATACCGCTGCTTCGCATCAACTGCGAATGGGGTGAGAACGAATTCGCTATGCGTGAAGACATGGGGAATGACGCTGCTGAAATGCTGGAGGCGGCCGGTTTCAAAAATGTGTCGGTCTACAACCGCTTCCAGGAAGGAGGAGTAGGAGGAGCAGAACCTGGATTAGGGATCCATGAAATGGGAACCGCCCGTATGGGGCGCGACCCAGGTACGTCCATCTTGAATGAAAATAACCAGGCTCATGAAGTTCCTAATTTATTTGTAACCGATGGGGCATGCATGACCTCTTCTGCGTGTCAAAATCCATCACTCACCTATATGGCACTTACAGCAAGGGCAGCCAATTTTGCTGTAGAGGAGATGAAGAAAGGAAATCTGATGTAATCTGATTTCCGTTCAAAGTTCAAGGTTCAAAGTTCAATGTTGGGTCATTGATGGCTTTGGATCAAGGCTTTGGACATTGAACCTTAAACTTTGAACTTTGAACTCAAAATTTCATGAGTAAGACTTTTAACATCAATCAGGGCGTAGAGGAATATGATGCAATTGTAGTTGGATCTGGTGTGTCTGGAGGATGGGCGGCAAAGGAGTTGTGCGAAAAGGGAATGAAAACATTGGTTCTTGAGCGGGGGAAAGACATCGTTCACGGTCAGGATTATATCACAGAGCATAAAAGACCCTGGGAGTTTGAGAATCGAGGCGTTTTGAAGCGGGAGTATATCGATGCCAATCCTAAATTGGGCCGCGAACCTTACATCATGCACCCTGAGATGAGTCATTTTTTTGTGCATGATACAGAACAAGATTATCTGGAAGATAATCCGTTCACATGGTTGCGATGTTATGGCGTTGGCGGGCGTTCAGTAACCTGGGGCCGGCAGTGTTATCGCTGGAGTGATGTGGACTTCGAGGCGAATATGAAAGACGGCAACGGTGTCGATTGGCCGATTCGGTATGAAGACATTGCTCCCTGGTATTCGTATGTAGAAAATTACATCGGAGTGAGTGGTGAAAAGTTAGGATTACCTCATTTGCCGGACGGAGAGTTTTTGCCTCCTATGGAGATGAACGCTGTTGAGAAGCATACAAGTGCACGCATCAAGGAAACATACCCAGAACGGTATATGACGATTGGGCGCACTGCAATACTTACACAGGCACATAACGGTCGTGCTGCCTGTCATTATTGCGGACCGTGTGCACGAGGATGTTCAACAGGTTCATACTTCAGTAGCCAGAGTTCAACACTCCCAGCTGCAGTAGCAACCGGCAATATGACCCTTCGCCCCGATAGTGTGGTGCATAGTATTATCTATGACGAAGAAACGGACAAAGCAACGGGTGTTCGTGTTATTGATCGGGTGACTAAAGAAACGACTGAGTATCGCGCGAAAGTGATTTTCCTCTGTGCTTCTACGCTTGGGTCAACCCAGATTCTATTGAACTCCAAAACGAACCGATTCCCAGATGGACTTGCGAACTCGAGTGGAGCACTTGGTCATTATCTGATGGATCATCATTTCCAAGTTGGTGCTACGGCTGAAATGGAAGGCTTCGAAGATCGCTACTATTACGGTAATCGACCTAATGGAATCTATGTGCCTAGATTCCGAAACATCAGTCCTGAAACAACACAATCTGACTTTGTTCGCGGGTATGGGTATCAGGGAAGTGCGAGCCGCATGGGATGGAATCGCGGAAATAGCATGAAAGGATTTGGTGAGGATTTAAAGAGCACGCTACGAGATGCTGGTCCCTGGACATGGTGGCTGGGTGCCTGGGGAGAAGCACTCCCTAGTTATGACAACTATATGACTCTGGATGAAAGTGAAGTAGATCAGTGGGGTATGCCGATGATCAGGATCAATTGCACCTGGGGAGATAACGAACTGGCTATGCGCAAAGACATGATGGAGCAGGCAGGAGAGATGTTAGAAGCAGCGGGTGGAACGAGCATCAATTTGTTTGATAACTATACTCCCGGCGAGACTGCAGCAGCTCCGGGCCTATGCATCCATGAAATGGGTACGGCACGAATGGGTCGCGATCCGAATACATCTGTTCTTAATGGGTTTAACCAGGCTCATGATGTGTCTAATCTATTCGTGACTGACGGTTCGAGTATGGCGTCATCAGCCTGTCAAAATCCTTCAATAACGTACATGGCCTTGACGGCGAGAGCTGTTGATTTTGCCGTTGAGGAAATGAAAAAAGGAAATATCGCTTAAGAAACCATTAAGCGGTTATTTAAAAAGCGTCCTTATACTGATAAGGGCGCTTTTTTATTGTGCTTGCCGGATGTATGCCAGCACATTTGGGTGCTCTTTGAGGAATACCTTTTGGCTGGGTGCGTCCATGACTCCTAGAGCAGTTGCATAACTGTCCGACATCATCCCATTTGGTGCAATTACTGTTACTAAGAGCCTTTTCGTCGAACCCAATCCGGTAGACGGATCGATCACGTGAGAGTATCTTATGCCTCCAATATCTACATATTGCTCTGTATCTCCAGACGTAGAGATAGCGCTGTGAGTAAGAGTGCCGGCTTTCAGGGCAAGTTCGTTATCAGGTTCGGCTCCGGGGATTTCAATATTCCAGCCCGAAGATTCTGCAGGTGGACCGCTAACTACAATATCGCCTCCGGCTTCAATGAGCGCACTTTCGATTCCCTGCTCGCTGAGCGTCTCTAGTGCTCTGTCCAGAATATACCCTTTTGCAATTCCGCCCATATCGAGTTGCATGCTTTTCTGGTTGAGCGTTACCGATTGGTTAGAATCATTGGTTTCGATGAGGTGCCAACCCACTTTGTCTGTAGCCGCTTCGAGGTCGATCATATTTGGGAGCTGTTTGTTGTCCCGGGCTTCTTTCCATAGTGAAACGTAGGGACCAAGTGTAATATCAAACGCTCCATATGAATTCCTTGAAAGCGACTGGGCAAAATCAATGACAGTAAAAAGGGGAGTGCTGACGAGCACAGGCTCATACGCAGGGGCCTTTATGAGTCGACTAATTTCGCTATCCACTCGATAGGTGCTGAAGATATCTTCTAAAGTTGTTATTTTAGCATAAGCTGCAGTAGCGGCGCTTGCTGCGATCGCTTCATTTTCAGCAAAAAGCACGATTCTGACTTGTACACCGAGGTGGAGTTGAGTATACTGATATCTCTCCGGGGAGAGAGTCTCTTCTTGTTGAACACCAGAGGGGGCACCCTGATTTTTGGAGAGATCAGGCTCTTCCTGGGAGTTATCGACGCAAGCAGAACACGTGGCACCCACTAGAAGGATTATCAGAATAGATAGTCTTAACACGTAGGCGAATCCTCAAACAAAGATAGTTAACATTGCTGAATCAGTTTATGAGAGACCTGTTTTGCACTACGGCATTTGTACAATATTGCCGAGCACTCGGTGGGTTATTGATTGCTGTGGTTGTACTTAGTGGTTTTACTTCAGGTCATGCTCTAATGCAACCTACCCACTTCCCAGGTGATAATCCAGCCCCTTTTAATGATACATTGTTTACTGCTTATACGCAGAAGATTGGAGAGTCATTAACTAGTATTGACATGGTTCCAATAGAGGGAGGGGCTGTCACTTTCACCACTCCTGACGGAGAACAAACGGATGAAGTAGCCTCATTTTGGATGAGCACGACGGAGATAACCTGGGAAGCGTATGATATATTTGCCTACCAACTAGACCTCTCTGAGGCCGAGCGTATTCAGAACGCCGATGCGACAACGCGTCCTAGCCGTCCTTATGAACCCCCTGATTATGGGTTCGGTCATGATGGATATGCGGCGATGAGTATTACCTTCAAGGCAGCCGAGAAATATGTGGAGTGGCTTTCTGAGAAGACGGGTGTATCCTATCGGTTAGCTACGGAGGCAGAATGGGTTCATGCCGCATTGGCTGGAAGAACGCATGACAGTGTGTTGTCTGCTGGTGAATTGGATGAAGTGGCCTGGTATGAAGAAAATGCAAGCGATAAAACGCATCCCGTGGCGAGCAAGAATCCAAACGCTTTTGGATTGTACGACATGATAGGGAATGTTCAAGAATGGGTGGTTGGGTATGACGGTAAACCGGTCACACGCGGCGGCTCTTATCGCGATGATGCAAGTGAGGTGCAGCTTTCAGAGAGATCCAAACAAACACGGAAATGGAACGAGCGTGATCCACAAATTCCCAAGAGCCGATGGTGGCTTTCAGATGGGCCCATGGTGGGTTTTCGACTCGTTCGTTCATTAGATTAACAAGTACTACCATACAACGTAAACTAGAGAGGTATCACAATGGAATCTAACCCCTCAGGGAAGCGCTTTCCATTAACTCGCCGCCAGTTCGTGCAAAGCTCAGCTGCTGCGACTGCTGGCTTAATGGCTTCGGGCAATTTTGCTTTTGCGAAAGGTTCGGACGCAATAAAGGTCGGGCTTATTGGATGTGGGGGACGTGGAACGGGAGCAGCCGTTCAGGCCATGCGGTCAAAACAAAATGTCAAACTTGTTGCAATGTCCGATGCATTCAAGGATCGCCTGGATTCGAGCCTTGAGAATATAATGGAAGAGTTGGACGATACATCTTGCATTGCAGTACCTGAGGAGAATAAGTTTGTTGGCTTTGATGGGTATAAAGATGTTATTGCTGCCTCTGATGTCATCATTTTAACGACGCCTCCTGGATTCCGGCCTATGCACTTTGAGGCAGCTATCGAGGCCGGCAAGCACGTCTTCATGGAAAAACCGGTTGCTACTGATGCACCTGGGATTCGACAAGTACTAAAAACGGCGAAAAAAGCAAAAGAAAAGCAGTTAAACGTGGTTGTTGGGCTGCAGCGTCACTATCAGACCGTGTACAGAGAGTGGGTCAAGCGCATCCATGAAGGGGCAATTGGAGATATTGTGACCTCTCATGTTTATTGGAACAGCCGCGGTGTATGGGTACGTCCACGAAAAGAAGGCCAGACCGAGATGGAGTACCAAATGCGCAACTGGTACTATTTCAACTGGTTATGTGGCGATCACATTACTGAGCAGCATATTCACAATATTGATGTTTCGAACTGGGTTAAGAAAGGATATCCCGTTCGTGCTCATGGTATGGGGGGGCGCCAGGTTCGAAATGGCAAAGAGCATGGTGAGATTTTCGATCATCATTTTGTAGAGTTTGAGTATGCTGATGGGAGTCGCATGTTCAGCCAGTGCCGGCACCAGGAAGGCTGTATGAACAGAGTTACCGAAGCCTTCCAGGGCACCAACGGATTTGCACCAAAGCCCGGTGTGCTTAAGACCTCAAGTGGGTATACGATGTGGGAGCATGATGATGAGAACGATCCGAACCCCTACCAGGTGGAACATGATGAATTGTTTGCAGCTGTTGCTGCAGGCGAATTCAAATATGCAGATGCTAAAAATGGAGCGATGAGTACGATGACTTCCATCCTGGGACGCATGGCTACCTATTCTGGCCAAGTCATAGAGTGGGAAGATGCGATTAATTCTGATCTCAGCCTTATGCCTAAGAAATTTGCATGGGATGCAGAGCCGCCCATTCTTCCAAATTCAGATGGCTATTATCCGATAGCAATCCCAGGTAAAACCAAAGT
>JAHQVL010000172.1 GCA_019634345.1 Rhodothermaceae bacterium | reverse complement strand
GCAAGAACGCATGGTTGTAGCAGCACCGGCACCTGTTGAGCCAAAGCAACGGCTGACTATGACGTATCCTGTTCTCAATGACGCACGGACCGTCTTCTTTCTAGTGTCAGGAGAAAATAAAGCACCGGCCCTCGACTGTGTCTTAGGAAATCCTTCTTCTGTCTCGGTATGCCCATCCCGTGCGATACAACCAAACCATGGACAGATGGTGTGGTGGGTAGATGAAGCGGCGGCTCACACGTTCAGCAAAGAGACGGTCTAGCCTTAGGGTGTGTGGACATTCAGTCAGCAACGGTTCGGCTTAGAACCGTTTGCAGGGGCCTGTTCATTGAGGCGCCGGTCCCGTTTGGGTAGTCATTAAATTCATCAGAGCCGTAGGCAGCAATTACGTTTCGCCAGAAGTCTTGAGCGGCAACGTTTAATGTTGTTTGCCTGACTTCCCACCATCCCGGAAACATGTCGAATAGGTGGTGCGCTACCCGTGTCCCAATTCCTTTTCTGCGATATTTGCGAAGAATAAAAAACTCGGCAATATTGAAATCTGACTCCTCCGCAAACGTGACAGTATTTACGAGGGCAAAGCCGCCGAGGGTACCGTCTATATAGATCAAAAAAGGATGACGATCCTCATCTGTCCAGTAATGATCTAGATAGCGATACCTGAACAACCCATGATCGTTTAGCTCGAATCCCTCTATCTCAGAAAAGTCATATACGTACAGCTGCAGCAAATTCCGCAGTACGGACACCTGGTCGATGGAGGCCTCAATGATTTCGATGTGCTCTGAATCCATGGTAGAATAACATTATGCCTAAAGATAGCATCTCCTTCTCCCACTGTCCAATCTACCAGGTACGGAAGCAGCAATCAGACCACAAGAGAACTACTTTGGACTAGACGGGTGGCTGAATACGGGTCGTGAGAAGGGAGATATATCAAAGGAGTATCTGAACCAAGCGTACGAATACGCTTCAGCGTATCACGGGCTGCTTTTTTATCTGCGCTGATCCCGGCAACCTTATCCTTTAGAAGCTGCTCCTGATCAAACGTAGCATCTCCTGCAAACAAGACAGGACTCTCGTTATTGAGAAAGAGAACGGATTGATGGCCGTATGTATGGCCTGGGGTCGGTAGAAGAACGATGTCTTTTGCCTGGGTCAAATAAAACCCGTTGTCAAATCCTGCTAGAGAAATGGCCTGATAATCAATCGTTCGTGGAGCAAACCAGGTAGGTAACAGGCATGGGACATTCCCGGTCGGCTGCCGATTCTCAACCGACGAGAGGAGGAATTCTGCGTTGGGGAAAAACTGAACGCCATCTACGTGGTCCAGGTGTAAATGGGTCAGAACAACCCATCGTATGTCGTCCGTGCTAAACCCTAGTTTTTTCAGTTGCGCCGGCAACTCTTGATTTTTCTTTACCTTAAACCGGAGGATGGTTCGATAAACAAAGCCGTTTATCTGGTCACACTTGAAATAATTTTTGTCGTTTACTTTTGCATTTTCCCCGGTATCGATCAGGATAAGGCCCTCTGGATGTTCGATCAACCAGGTATAGATAGGCATCCAGGCGGTCCATGAAGGGTCAACAATGATCGCTGAAATCCCTAAACTTTGATTTCTGTGGGACCGCTTTACCTTGACCAGTCCGGTCATGATCCCATGGATTTTAATCCCCCCAATTTCAACGGTCTCAATAGATGAAGGAATGTCCATATAGTGTTCACGGCCTCCACTAGAAGCAAAGGCGGCTGGAGTTGATACTACAGCACCCATGACCCATGCAGCTCCCCGGCGAATAAAGGCTTTTCTATTCATAGTTTTTGTCGTTCACCTTGTGTACATACCCGAAGAAGAAACCTGTTCCTCTTTTAACAAATCACCCTTTGATCTTGGAAGTGCAATCTTCATTCCTTAGATTACATGTATAAAACATGTGCTACTCATAACGATTAACTCGATCTATTTATATGTCATCTCGCGCAACCGGCACCTTTGAAGTAAAACTCAACCCATTATCTTCGGATGTTACACCGGATGAACCTCATTTAGGCAGAATGTCGATCGACAAACAATTCAATGGAGAACTGGAAGGCACGAGTGTTGGACAAATGCTTACAGCAATGACCGATGTGAAAGGGTCTGCCGGATACGTGGCTATCGAAAAAGTGACCGGTTCACTCCAGGGCAAAAAGGGCTCGTTCGTACTCCAGCACAACGGATCCATGGGAGGAGGCGAAGAACGCCTATCCATCACCGTAGTCCCCGACTCCGGCACCGATGAGTTAACCGGCTTATCCGGCACGATGACCATCAATAGAGGTGAAGAAGGGCATTCGTATGCCTTTGAATTTTCTTTATAAGCCATAATGAGATTCTGGCTTGTTTAAAGTTCAAAGTTTAATGTTTAATGTTGTTTTCCGGTATAGTGCCCTTGAACGTTGAACGTTGAACTTTAAACATTGAACTTTAAACGTTGAACTTTAAACATTGAACTTTGAACCTTGAACTATCAGCCCCTCCTCCTCGCCCTCACCCTCGTTTTACTCCCCGCTTGCCAACCCGAGCAGGAAGACACACGCCCCAACATCATCATTATCATGGCCGATGATATGGGGTATTCTGATATTGGATCGTATGGAGGGGAGGTATTCACGCCCGTGTTGGATGAACTGGCAGCAGAGGGTGTTCGATTTACGCAGTTTTACAACATGGCTCGGTGCTGTCCAACCCGGGCTTCGCTTCTCACAGGGTTGTACCCCCACCAGGCAGGTGTGGGGCACATGGATTATGATGCAGGAATCCCCGGATACAGAGGCGATCTCAGCCAACAGTCGGTTACCATTGCTCAGGTTCTAAAGGAAGCGGGCTACAGCACGTATATGTCGGGTAAATGGCACGTGACCAAACACATTGGGCATTGGACAGGGCAGGACAGCCTGATGTCTACCGATAACTGGCCCTTACAGAAGGGGTTTGACGCATTTTATGGGACCATCCTCGGAGCGGGCAGCTTCTTCGACCCAATCACGCTGACATCGGGTAATACGCCTGTCGAAGAATTGCCCGAGGAGTACTACTATACAGATGCGATTAGTGACTCTGCCGCTTCGTTTATTTCCCGGCATGCTTCCGACAATCCATACTTCATGTACGTGTCCTATACGGCACCTCATTGGCCATTGCATGCCCTTGAAGAGGACGTCGAGAAGTATGAAGGCAGGTACAACGCCGGATGGGATGCACTCCGTGCTGAACGCGTTGACCGCATGAAATCGATGGGCCTCATTGACGCGGATTGGGATCTCACTGAGCGGGACCCGAGAGTACCAGCATGGGACGACCTGGATGAACAAAATCGTACCTGGTATAGCCGCGCAATGGAAGTGTATGCCGCACAAATTGACCGCATGGACCAGGGAATTGGACGGATTCTAGATGCTATCGAGGAAGCAGGGCAAAAAGAAAATACGTTGATCCTCTTCCTGGCTGACAATGGAGGCTGCGCCGAGGTATTAACACAGCAATGGAGAGGCCCTTTTTTGACCTCGGAAACCCGTGACGGAGACCCTGTTACGCTCGGAAATGAGTTCAAGGATGTACTTCCTGGCCCAGAAAACACGTACATGAGCTACGGGAGAGGATGGGCCAACGCCAGCAATACGCCCTTCCAAATGTATAAACACTGGGTACATGAAGGCGGCATTGCGACTCCACTTATTGTCCACTGGCCCGGCAAAATCCAATCAGGTGGCGGACTGGTACACGAACCTGGCCATGTTATTGACTTGATGGCCACTGCTGTAGATGTGGCCCAGACCTCCTATCCCCAAAACAAAGCACCTATGGCAGGTACGAGCCTGGTGCCTGCCTTTGAGAATCAATCGCTCGATCGAGGAATGATCTTCTGGGAGCACGAGGGCAACAGAGCAGTCCGAGCGGGCAAATGGAAGTTGGTTGCCCGCCACGATCAACCCTGGGAGCTGTTTGACATGGACGAGGACCGTACTGAGACCAATGATCTTGCCGATGCTCTGCCCGACAAAACAAACGAACTTATTGAAGCCTATGACACCTGGGCGGCCAATAACCTGGTTAAGCCCTGGCCCATCAGATAACGCATGTTAGATCAAATCACAAAAACGCTCGAATCCCTTGGCGACCCAGCCATTGCTGAACATTCTCAACGGTTTTTCAGGACAGGCCCTGGAGAATATGGCGAAGGGGACGTCTTTCGAGGTATTAGAGTCCCTGTTTTGCGAAAGACGGCCAAGCAGTTTAAGGACCTTTCTATCGACCATACCGTCGCGCTGCTCCGTTCTCCTTTTCACGAGGATCGCCTGACAGCACTCTTCATCTTTGTCCATAAGTATAAAAAGGGATCGGACCGAGAAAAGCAGGCGATCTATGATACGTATCTAGAAAATACCCAGTACATCAACAACTGGGACCTGGTAGACTCCTCTGCTCACAAAATTGTAGGCCCGCATTTAGAGGATCGGGATCGCTCTATTTTATATCAGTTCGCCAAATCCGATATGTTATGGGAGCGGCGTATTGCCATGATGGCCACCTACCACTTTATCCACCAGGATGATTTTGGGGATACGCTGCAGCTTGCCGAGATCTTATTGCATGACAAAGAAGACCTGATTCATAAGGTTGTTGGATGGATGCTCCGTGAGTTGGGCAAACGGAATTTTGACCTGGAAGACGCCTTTCTGGAAAAGCACTACAGATCTATGCCAAGAACCATGCTTCGCTATGCAATCGAAAAATTCCCCGAAGAGCGCAGGCAAGCTTATTTAAAATCAAAGATTTGAATCCTCTGGGATTCCTCTGTTTGGTTTCTCGTTTCTTGTTTCTGGTTTCTGGTTGAAAAGCAGGTACTTAGCATAGAAATAACCAGAAACGAGAAACCCGAAACAAGAAACCGATCAAATGAATCCATCAAGATTCAGTTGATCGTACTTAAAGGAACTATTTAGGAATTCATATACCCCAGAGCCTCATCGATGGCTTTTTTTGCCCTCTTTTTGTTCATTTAAGGTTCAAAGTGTTCTATCTTTGCCTCCCATGTTTGCACTCGTTCGAAATTATACTCCCATTCTGCTGGCTGTGATTGCCATTCTGGCGCCAGCATGTTCATCGAGCCCTCCTACGGTTGAAGAGCAGATAGCTGCTTTAGGTGAGATTGATTTTAACTTTCACGTCAAACCCATCTTATCTAAAAATTGCTACCAGTGCCACGGCCCTGACGAATCCACCCGTGAGGCTGATCTGCGGCTGGACATCCCTGAGGGTGCCTATGCGGTTCGCGACAGCGCTGTCGCAATAGAACCGGGCAATCCTGGAAAGAGCCTGGTGACTGAACGGATCACAGAGTTAAATCCTGAAGAGATCATGCCTCCTCCGGAGTCGCACAAGTCGCTCTCCGAATTGGAAATTGGGATCATCAATGCATGGATCGAGCAGGGCGCTGTGTACAAGGAACACTGGGCCTTTATTCCTCCAGTTCGGCCTGACTTACCTACAACGCGCATGCAGCGATGGCCGGAGAATGAAATCGATTACTTCGTCCTTTCCATGCTGGAGAGAAACGGGATCAAACCGAGCGCACGAGCCACACCAAACACACTAATTCGCCGGCTTTCTTTTGACCTCACCGGCCTGCCTCCTACCCCGGAGGACGTAGATGCTTTTGTAAACGACGAGTCTGAAAACAGATACGAACAGCTTGTCGACCGGCTCATGGATTCTCCTCGTTTCGGTGAACGCATGGCCCTCCATTGGATGGACCTTGCTCGGTATGCAGACACCAATGGCTATTCTATCGACGGTGGCCGGCATATGTGGCTTTGGCGAGACTGGCTCATCCACTCGTTTAACAAGAATATTCCCTTCGATCAATTTGTCATTGAGCAATTAGCCGGAGACCTACTGCCAGATCCTACAGAGGCCCAAATGATTGCCACGGGATTCAACAGGAATCACATGATCACCCACGAAGGAGGCACGATTCCAGAAGAAAACCTGACCAATTACGTTGCTGATCGTGTTCGAACGACAGGCGAAGTATTTATGGGATTAACCCTGGGATGTGCTCAGTGCCATGACCACAAATTTGATCCAATCAGCCAGAAAGATTATTACCAGTTCTTTGCGTTCTTTAACTCTATTGAAGATAAAGGGCTAGATGGAGATAGAGGCATCAACTCAAAACCTTCAATGATGGCGCAATCGCCCCTCATAAACGCAGAAGAGATCGAGGCTATCAAAGAACGTATTGCAGAACTGGAGAGAAAAAAACAAACATTCGCTGACGAGCAAAAGGACTGGGAGACTGAGCAAAAGCAGCTACTTGCACTTCGTGGCAAAGACCTGAAAACAGCGCCGCTGATCCCCTTAAAAATCACAACACCGAACAGGGGCAACACAGGTAAAATCCTCGATGATGGATCGTTGTTGATCGATGAATCTGGTTGGCTTGCCGGATATAACGTATCCGCACGGCTTGATACGGCTCTTATTGATGCCCCTGTCACTGGGCTTCGCGTTGAGTTTTACCCAAATGATGTTACAGATGGGTACCTCGGACACAGCAAAATCGATTCCTTGAGAGGGACGTTTCTTCTCACTGCCCTCTCAATAAGTAAAGGTGCGTTGCCTTCAGACCAGGTCGATTTGTACCAGATATTGCCCTTTGCTCAGATAACGGCATCTTCCGCCCACCCGGATTACCCGACTTTGGATATTTATGACGAACGGAATCACAATGGCTGGTCACCTCACCCAAACAACAAAACGCCCCAGCATCTCACGGTCACGTTTGAATCCCCTCTGAAGGCAACCGAGACGCCCTATATTACAACCATGCTCGTTTTTGGCAAAGGATCGCACCTGATCCCTGGTCATTTTAAACTCTTTGCGATTACAGGCACAGATGATGGGACCAACGTGCCCTCCGAAGTGCAATCGTATTTTACCTCTAATCAGGAGAACCCAACAGAGCGCCAATTGAAAGCAGTGCGCGCTCATTTCTTGAAGAGCTCGAAGGCTACTGAATCCCTCCGTATTGAAATGGCCAACCTGGAAGAACGGTTGGATGTGTTGACCGAGGAACACCCTACTATGGTAATGCAACGGGCTATGGCACCTCGTAAAACACACATCTTAAATCGTGGGCAATACGATCAACCCGTTGCGCAGGTTAACGCAAACATTCCTTCTATCTTTCCTGAACTCGCGCCCCAGGACACCCTTACGCGCCTTGATCTTGCTCAGTGGCTGACCAGCAAGGACCATCCTTTACTAGCCAGAGTGACGGTAAATCGATTCTGGCAAATGCTATTCGGAACGGGTATTGTATCCACGCCCGCTGACTTTGGGTCACAAGGAGACTTGCCCACTCATCCTGAATTGCTAGATTGGCTGGCCGTCGAATTTATTAATAGCGGCTGGGATGTAAAATCCTTGATCAAAAGCATGGTTATGTCGGCAACGTATCGCCAGAGTTCAATCGTGCCCAAGGACGAACTACAGGATGACCCCGGGAATACCCTGCTTGCACGGGGCCCTCGATTCAGGTTGCAATCTGAATTTATACGGGATGCAGCATTGCAAGTAAGCGGCTTGTTGTCGGACCAAATAGGTGGCCCCAGTGTTCGGCCCTACCAGCCTGCAGGTTTATGGAAAGAAGTAAGCCATTATGCAAGCACGCCGGCTACCTCCCAGGTCTTTGTACAGGATAAAGGAGACAAGCTGTACAAACGAAGTATGTACACCTACTGGAAACGAACGGCTCCTCCGCCATCCATGGCCACATTCGATGCACCGAATCGAGAGGTATGCACGATCAAACGAGAGTCCACGAATACACCATTGCAAGCGCTCGTGCTACTCAATGACCCCCAGTTCGTTGAAGCAAACCGCCATTTAGCCGCGCTTCTCCTGGAGAAGGAAACGACAGATACCGAGCGCATTCAACATGCATTCAAAACGATTCTTTCCAGGCCGGCAGATAAAAGCGAATTAAAGATACTTACCCAACGCGTCACGAAGGAACGCGCTTACTTTGAGCAAAACCCACAGTCTGCAGATGCCTTCCTTCGCGTTGGAGATTCCCCCATTCAGTCAGAATTCCCACCCTCCGAACTGGCTGCCTGGACAATAGTAAGCAGCCTCATAATGAACCTGAGCGAAGCGATCACGCGAGGGTAAAAGCTTCGCTTTTGTTTCTGGTTTCTAGTTTCTGGTTTCTGGTTGGAAAGCAGGACTTAGCAGTAAAAACAACCAGAAACGAGAAACCAGAAACCAGAAACACATAAGCCTATGCACACTTGTAACGAACGTCTTGCGGCTATTTTGCCTGAGGAGTCTTCGGTTACTGATACAGCGTCGCCTGTATTTGAGCATGAGAAGCTGATTACCCGGCGTACCTTTATTGGTTCGTCGGCACGTGGGTTGGGTAGGTATGCGCTGGCTTCGTTACTGGTACCTGGATATATCTCTGGTAAACCCCTTCCATTGCTCCAAACAGAGGACAAGGGGCCACACTTCCCTCCGAAGGCCAAGCATATCATCTACATGTTTCAGTCTGGAGGCCCGTCGCATGTCGACTTGTTCGATTACAAACCCTCTATGCGTCAGGTGCACGGCTCCGAGTTACCGGCATCCGTCATGGGGACACAACGGCTGACAGGTATGACGGCCTCTCAAAGCCAGTATCCTGTCGTTTCTCCCTTCTGGGGAATGAAACAATGCGGCCAGCATGGTACATGGATCAGTGATGTCCTTCCTCATACCCAAACGATTGCGGATGATATTTGCATCGTCAAATCCATGCATACCGAGGCCATTAATCATGACCCTGCGATTACCTATATCAATACCGGCTCGCAGCAGATTGGCCACGCAAGCTTAGGCGCCTGGTTGAGCTACGGACTGGGTAGCGAGAATGATAACCTGCCGGCCTACGTCGTCTTACTGTCCCAGGGAACAGGCAAAAACCCTGGGCAACCCATATACTCCCGCCTATGGGGCAGCGGCTACCTGCCGTCCAGCCACCAGGGTGTCCAGCTCCGTCCAGGCGTAAACCCGGTGCTTTACTTAAAGGACCCACCCGGTATCAGCAGATCACAACGCCGCGAATTGCTTGATGACCTTGCCACCCTTAACCAGCGGTATGCAGATGACGTAGGTGATACAGAAACGCTGGCCCGCATCGAGGCCTATGAAATGGCCTACCGCATGCAAACCTCTGTACCCGATCTAACCGACTTATCTGACGAACCAGAGTCGACTTTCGACCTGTATGGCGAGGAAGCGAGGAAACCGGGTAGTTATGCCGCAAATTGTTTGTTGGCGCGCCGGCTTATCGAGAGAGGTGTTCGGTTTGTCCAGCTCTTCCATCGTGGCTGGGATCAACATATCGCCCTTCAATCTCAGCTTCCTGCGCAATGCAAGGACGTTGACCAGGCCTCAGCAGCACTGGTAAAAGATCTAAAACAACGCGGACTGCTCGATGAAACGCTCGTCGTTTGGGGAGGCGAATTCGGACGCACCATATACAGCCAGGGTACGTTGGGCGACCCAAGCTCCGGACGTGACCACCATGGACGATGCTTCTCTACCTGGGTGGCAGGAGGTGGAATCCAGCCGGGCATGGAGTATGGCAAAACCGATGACTTCTCGTATAACATCGTTGAAAACCCAGTCCATATTCGGGACCTAAACGCCACCCTCTTACACTGCCTGGGCATCGATCATGACAGGCTCATCTACACCTTTAGAGGCCTCGATCAAAAACCAACGGGCGTGGAAGAAGCACATGTAGTCAACGACATTCTTGCTTAAGAACGTCCCTTTTCAGCATCGAATCCGCTTTACTGTAACATCCAGCCAGTCGATTACACCTATTGGCACACGTGATCTTTATCATGAAATACACAAGCCACTATGTTGGAATCGTTTATAGATTGGTTCATGGGACTGGGCGAGCAATACGGTGTAAATCCGATTATTTTCGGAAGCATATACGTCGGTGCTATCCCGTTTTTCACCCTTAGCCTCGGTTGGTTGATTAGAAATATTCGGAAGAAAAAACCCATCGTTGTACCTACCTTGTTATCCGGCTTTTTCTTCATCTCGGCCTACCTGTACCTGATGATTGCTGGTAAAAACATCCCTCTGTGGGTGTACGGCGTGGTAGTCGCTCTCATCGCCTTCGGCGCTTACTCCACCGTTCAAAAAGTACGCACCCAAACCGCCACAAACCCAGCGGCAGGAACCCCGAACCCCGAACCCCAAACCCCAAACCTGTAATGGCTTACGACTACGACGTTATCGTCATCGGCGGAGGAGCCGCCGGCCTCACTGCCTCTGGTATCGCTGCAAACTTCGGAGCAAAAACGCTCATGATCGAACGCCATCGCCTTGGTGGAGATTGCACCTGGACGGGCTGCGTGCCCAGCAAAGCGATTTTAAAAGCAGCAAAAGTAGCTCAGCACGTCCGAGAAGCCAACAAGTATGGTTTGATCGATACGTCACTCAACGTGGATTTTAAATCAGTCATCGGCCACGTTCATCATATTCGGGATGAAGTATACGAGGATGCAGACAGACCCGAGATCTATGAAAACATGGGCATTGAGGTAGTATCTGCAGAGGCTTCTTTTGTAGACGATCATACTATTGAACTGCAATCAGAGAACGGCGCTAAGAGAGTTACTGGTCGTTATTTTGCGATAGCAGCAGGTGCCAGCGCGTGGGTACCTCCTATCGAAGGGCTTGATACGATCAGCTACCTCACCAATGAGTCCTTGTTCGAGTTGGACAATTTTCCAAATCGGCTTGCTATTGTAGGAGCCGGCCCAATCGGCAGTGAGATGTCCCAGGCGTTTACTCGCCTGGGAAGTAAGGTTACTGTTATAGAAAGGGGTTCTCAAATCATGGGCAAGGACGATCCTGAACTGGCTGCTATGCTCCAATCCAGGCTTGAAAAAGAAGGGATTACGTACCAGTTAGGAGCAGGTGTAAATAAAGTCCAGCAAAGCAACAATGGCATTGCGGTTTCCTATGAGAAAAACGGAGTAGTTGAAACTCTGGAAGTTGATCAAATCCTCCTGGCAACAGGACGTAGACCTAATCTCTCTACCTTAAACCTGGACGCAGCAGGGGTTCAATACACCAAACGCGGAATAACTGTCAATGACAAGTGTCGGACCAACCAGAGGCATATTTATGCCATTGGTGATATCACGGGGCGCTACCAGTTCACACACATGAGTGAGCACATGGCCAAAATCGCAACCACGAATATGCTCCTGAAATTCCCGATGAAGATGGACACCCAGAATGTCCCATGGGTCACCTTTACGGATCCAGAGCTTGGGCATGTTGGAGCTACGCAAGAGCAG
>JAHQVL010000171.1 GCA_019634345.1 Rhodothermaceae bacterium | reverse complement strand
GGCCCTGACTAGACGTGACTTCATCAACGCCTGTTTCGGTCTGGGCGTGATCGCCGTTGCTGGCCGACATGCGGCACACGCAGAGACGGCTCGCGAGCACTGGTACCTTTTCGGGACCTTGGTTGACGTGACCTTGCCGGGAATCGACAGTGAGTCGGCCCGGTTTCCGTTGAGTCGTCTGTCCACCGAACTACAGAGGTGCAACCGCGATTGGCACCCCTGGGGCCCCGGCCAGATGCAGGATATCAACAGGGCGATTGCCGTTGCGATGAGAAATGCGGCATATCCCATATCTACACTGTAAGCAAATCCAGAGAACCACCAATTCATGCCGATTGCGGCGATTGGCCAGGCGATCAGGTTGGCAACCAACACCCACTTGATGAAGTCCTTCACGAGTAAGATAAGGAGGCTGGGGACGGTAGCACCCAGGGATTTTCGGATTCCAATTTCCTTTGTTCGCTTCTCGGCTGAAAATGCGGCGAGCCCGATGAGGCCAATGCAAGCGATCATGATGGCCAGGCCAGAAAAGATGAAGAAGATCGTTTGTAACTGCCTCTCCGATCGGTATTGCGCAGCCAGGCCATCATCCAAAAAACTGTATTCAAATGGTTGGTCGGCAGCGAAGGTATCCCATACGGTTCTAATCTCGCTTAGTGTGTTCTGAAGGGTGCTTATCTGAACCCGGGCTACGACATACGCATTCGGAATGTTATAGGACTCTGACTCCTGGTGAAAAAGAGCGAACGGCATGATCGATTCATGAAGGGACATGAAATTGAAGTCCTTAACCACACCGATTATCTCGAAAGTTTCTGCCGTTGGATAGGTGATGGTTTTCCCTATAGGATCATCAAGGCCAAATTGCTGAACGGCACTTTCATTTAACACGACGCCGCTTCGGCTTGAGGGGAATTCTTCAGAGAAGCCTTGGCCCTGGACCAGGTCGAGACCCAATGTTTCCATGAAGTCATCGTCTACCATGTACGAAACCAGATCGAATTGTTCTTCGCCCCGGCCTTCAACTTTGTAGTAGTCCTGGAATGCGCTGGAAAAGGGGATACCCGTAGTCTGTGCCGTACTTGCGATGTTCGCCTTGGTATTCAATACATCTGCGAATGTAGCTGCTTGATCTCCTAGCCGATTGTTTTCATTCGAGATAATGAGCAGGCCCTCTTTTTCAAAACCGATATCTCCCTCAGCAAAAAATTGCATTTGTTTGTTGACGAGCAACGTGCACACGATAAGAGCGATTGAAATCCCGAATTGAAAAACAACCAGAGCATTGCGGAATAGCTGCCCCCCTTTACCCGTAGCCTGGTTTTTCTTCATGATCGCAATAGGAGCGAATCGCGACAAGTAGAGGCTTGGGTAACTCCCTGCCAGTAAGCCGATCAAAAGAGTTGCGGGCACCAAAAGCAGCAACCCCGTGCCGGATGTGAGCGCCAATGTTTCCAGGTGAATGCCGGCAAACCGGCTGAATGGATACAGAAAGGCTGCAGCGAGGCCTACTGCAACGATCATAGCAATGCCTGTTAGCAATACGGCTTCTGTAATAAACAGCCCTACCAGCCCTTTTCGCTGAGATCCCAGTACTTTTCTGATTCCTACCTCTTTTGCTCTGCTCACTGATCTGGCCGTTGAGAGATTCATGAAGTTGATACAGGCAATGATCAATATGAAGAGAGCAACGATCATCAAGATGTTCAGGTACGTGCTGTTTCCGAGTGGACCGAGGCGATTTCCTATGCCTTGCGATTCGAGGTAGATATCGCCGAGCGGTTGGAGCACAAAATCCCATCGGCCCCCATTTTGCATCAGTTCGTCATAAGAAAAACCAATTTGTTGAAAGGCCGCAGGTGCATGTTGTGCTACGAGTTCCTTTAGCCGGGCCTCAATCCCTTGAACGGATGCCTGGTTATCGATGACAGCGTAGGTTGTTACCTGCATCCAAACCCAGCTCCAATCGAAATACTCGACGATCGGGAACGAGGCCATAGAAGTGAGTATGTCGAAGTCAAAATGAGAGTTTGGGGGTACATTCTCGAGCACGCCAACAACTCTAAAGGTGCTGCTGTAATATCCTCCAAAGGCATCCTGGGTTTTTCCAATCTCAATGGTCTCGCCGAGTGCCGGGGACGTACCGAAGTATTTTAAGGCCGTTTCTTGAGTAAGAATTACGCTGCCCGGTTCAGTCAGGGCTGTAGCAGGATTCCCTTCGAGCAGATTAAAGCTGAATACGTCAAAGAAATTGGGGTCAGCGGCAATGATGCCAGGCTCGCTAAAGAACGTGTCTCCATACCGTGTTACCATTTCAGGCGCGCGGTAAATACGAGTTGCATCGTCCACTTGAGGGATTTCATCAACGAGGGATTGGGCTAGAGGAGGAGGTGTTCCTGAGCCTATCCCTTCCGTTTCATTCCAGTTATAGTCCCAGTTCAGCCGATAAATAGTATCCGCCTGTTCGTGGTGTTGATCATAGCTCTTTTCATAAGAGACATAGAATAGGATGAGAAGGCAACTGGCCAGTCCAACAGCAAGGCCAAAAATGTTTAAGGCTGAGAAGAAAGGGTTACGATATACATTTCGGACGGCGATAGTGAGATAGTTTTTGAGCATAGAAAATTGCCAGGTCGATGTTCTGAGTAGGCTGCGTTTTCGCTTTGATCGTCCATAGCGCACTTTCTTGTATTCTTCGGTCAGTTCACTGTGGGTACCCAGGCGATAGACTGCTTTGTCAAAGGCGTCCTTTAAGCTCATGCCCTGGCCAACCAGGGCATCGATATGATCACGAAGATGGTTTTCTAATTCGTCGAGATCATCATTCAAGAACGACCGGTTGTGCTGCAAGCTATGCCGCCAGGTGGCAATGGCCTTTTCAAGGTTAAAAGAATACATGTGGGTTTTCCTGAAGGGCTAGATGGCTAGTCGGGGTTCTAAATCCCAGAGTTGCGCGAGTATCGAGTCGATGCGCAACCACTGATTTTTCTCTGTCTCCAAAGCATTCTTTCCCAAGGGGGTGATGCTGTAGTATTTGCGTCGCCTGCCCGTCTCGGACTTTCGCCATGTCGCGGAGATCAAGGAAGCATCTTCAAGTTTATGAAGCACCGGGTACAAGGTGCCATCTTTCCATTCTAATTCCCCACGGGAGAGATCGTGAACGCGCTGAATGATCGCGTATCCATACGATTCTCCTTCATTCAGGATAGAGAGCAAAATAGGCCGGGCCGAAGCACCGACAAGTTCTTTAGAGATCAAGGTGGGATCAGGTTTGCATTGAACTTCTATGTATGAGGCGTATACATAGAAGTTCGAGGTAAAGTTGCGTTAGAAAACGTCGCTTTGCCAGATTGGCGATAGTGGTACCGATTCAACGCGTGGTTCGGGTTGCATTCAACAACGCAGTTAGCTCCTCCACTTTTTCTGGGAGGGCAGCATATAGATTATTTCTTTCTACGGGGTCTTGAGATAGGTTGTATAGCTGCCCAGCCGTTTCAACGGGGGATATTTCGACTAAACCCTCCTGAGTCTTTACCCAGAATGAGATTCCAGGCGCCTTAAGGAATCATTTCACTAGTACATCTATGTAATGATTATGAAAAAACGAATGATATGACCAATAAAAAATACCTTGACCGCCGCCGTTTTCTGAAGATTTTAACGGCTGGTTCAGCACTCGCAATACCTGTCGGTTGGGGGTGTTCGACAGATTCTGGCATTGTGACACCAAGTGGTATTGCGTTGACGCCTTCACAAACTGAAGGTCCTTTTTATCCTACTCCAAGTATTGAGCAGCAGATGTTCAACGACACGGATCTAACTCGCAAACTACCTACTGATGTATTGGCTCAGGGGCAACTCATTGTGTTAGACGGCGTGGTGCAGGATAGGAACGAGCAACTCTTAGAAAACGCCGTGGTTGAGATTTGGCAAGCTTCCTCGATGGGGCTTTATAATCATCCAAATGACAATGCAAATAATCCCTCTTTAGATCAACACTTCCAATTTTGGGGGCGTGCAATTACAGGCGTTGACGGAAAATACAGCTTCAGCACGATCGTTCCGGGAGAATACGATGGAAGGACCGCACGCCATATCCACTTCCGAGTAGATGCTCCTGGATATCGCCGACTAACGACCCAATCGTATTTCGCAAATTACGGAGCAAGGAACGCAATGGATGGCTTGTATTCGAGTTTGAATTCTGAGGGCCGAGATCTGTTGACTGTGGAGTTTAGCCAACCTGCCAATGAGCCGTGGGCTGGGGTGTTCAACATCGTATTGGCTGAGGCGTAGCCTCGCAGAGGTCGATTCCCTTTTAGCCCTCGTCATTCTTTCCCTATGTATAGACTAGAAGAGAATGAAACGTGGTCCGGGAAGCCCTCTTATTCACTGGCGTGATAGCTTTTTGAGACTTCGTAACTGTCCTCTAGCCAATTCCAAAGAATGATTTTTTCGTCCTTTACTTTCACGCGAAGCGCCCAGGTAAACTCTTTGGTTTGTTGACCAGACTTTGTTGTTTGCCCAACCATTCTCCCAAAGAATGTCGCTGTATCCCCAGTTGAAATGGCATCCTGGGTCTCCCATTCAAGTGTCTTGAAGTTTTCTCCAAAGAGCGGCATGAATTCCTCTAGGATGACTTTCTTTCCACTCCAGGGGCCAATCCACGGCATGCTCTTATCTCCTTCATTGTGCCAGACCATGTCGTCGTGCATCAGGCTCACCATCGTCTCCATGTCTCCCTTGCCCATTGAATCCATAAAAGCCATGGCAACTTTCATGGTTTCGTCTGATTGGTCTACTGGTGAAACAGTAGGTCTTAATTGACCCATAGCGGTTGCCCAGTCTTCAACATGATGGGTGCTGATGAACATGCCGTCTTTCATTGTATGCATATCGATGGTCATGATCTTGAACGATTTGGTCCCATCCGTAGGCAGACCCATGAAATCGCCATTAGGTGTTCCTGTAGCAATGCTTCGGACTATATACACATCGCCCTCGTTCATTATCTCTTGGGGATCCCATTTCAAATCAGGGATGAGCTTCCAGAAGAACTCTAATTGCCCCATCAACTGTTCTGCTCCTTTAGAGTCAGTGGAACTTGAAGATGTGTAGCCTTCAGCTAATACAGGAGATAAAACTTCTGTAGGCCTTGTCTCACTATTCACAGTGAGTGCTTTTTCATAAAAGGCCATGATCGCTGCTCTATTTTTCATAGCCTCAGTGTTATCCTCAAGTATTGCTTCGGAGGATGCTGGTGCGAGGGTATTCGATGTCGTGCACCCTACGAGTACTACCAATAAGGCAACCAGGTAGGGCAATTTGTTGAAATGCATCATTGTACTGTTCGTTTGAATTACATGTGTGCCTAGACAGCGCTGTGTCCTGATTCACAATACCATGATCCTATTGGAAGGGAAAGGTCGGACTGAGGAAATAACAGTACCGATGGGAAGGTGTTATGCCTATATCGAGCTCCGAACGGTTTTTCGGAACTCTGTTGGTGTAAGATTGTGCCGGCGCTTAAAAAACTTGTTCAAATTAGAGGGGTCTTCAAATCCAAGCTCATAGGCAATTTCCTTGATAGAAAGATTAGAGTGGGCCAGTTGTCTTTTGATTTCCAACAGGAGCCTACGATCTATGACTTCTTTTGGTGTATGATCAAGGTGCTTCTTGGTTAGAGTACCGAGTGACTTTGTTGATATGTACAATTCAGCAGCATACTCTTTGGCCGTCCAATGCGAGGTGTAGTGTTGCTCCAGTAGATTACTGAAAGCAATCAGTTTTGGTGGGAATTGTGGACGCTGCTCCGGTGTATTTAGGTGCCTTCCAAGCCGCGCCGTTTTATAAATGACAATGCCTAGCGCATGGCAAATGATCGGTAACCATTCTGAATCATGCGGTCCATGTTGATACTCCTCAACAAGCCGAGTGATATCGGGTAGTAAGGGGGTAGCCTTATTAATGCGGTACGCAGAGGAGTTTATGGGGTCAAAAAGAAAAGACGCTATTGCCGTATCAAAATTTAAGAGCGCTCGCTGAAGCACCGTTTCTTGAAAGACGATGAGGTGTCCGCTAAATGTTTGCTGTGCCGAAAATTGGTGGACTTGATTTTTGCCGATAATAATGAACGTGTCTGGTTCTATCTCATACGGTATGAAGTCTATGATGTGCTGTCCCCTTCCCTCCGTAACATACATCATAACATAAAATTCCAGGCGCTGTGGCAGTGACTGATCAGGATAGTAGGTGTTATGTGTTTTATAGCGCTCATCAATGGTAAGAATATCTATTCCATGGTCCTTGGCCTCAGAATGCGCAAATTTGAGGTTTATGATCTCTCGCTTCATTATCGATGTGTAGCCGTCCTTCTAATGGTACGACGAAAGCATATTCAAGTCGTTTACTCCAGTGTATCGCAGATTAAGGAAAATCCAGCGTTTTTACCATGTATGTCCTCCTCCAGGAGGAGGCCACGCACCCAAAACCCGACGAATTAACACGATTTGGCCTGCATGATAGCTAACATGCAATGCATACGCATTAAGAATATCTATTCGTTTTGTTGACTCTGCTGCTGGGACGTTCAGCAGGGGATTTTTACTTTTGATCTCGGTAGAAGCGTGCTTTAAGCTTGCCTTGTACCGTTCAACAAGTTCGTCCCATTCACTCATACTTTTCGGTTCTTTTTCCCCAGGCCAGCCCTCTTCGGCATGTTTGGGGCCGGCCATCTTTGTCGCTTCCAGTCCTGAGAGAAACAGATCTTGCCAATAAATTACATGATTAACAATTTGGAAGATGGAATGCGGGAAGCCATTGGGAGTCACTCCGGATATGTTCCATACAAGACCATCTAGAATGTCTTGAGGATCAATGTGAACACCGGTGGCAGATAACGCATTACTCAGTAACTGTTGAGGGTCGAAGGTATGTTCAGACATATACAGGTTGGGACGGAATTAAACAGGTACTCGAATTTAACTAGGGTGTGGTGGGTTGTCACTACCAGGGCAGAGAGGAGATGGTAAGGCACGAGTTTTAAAGATAGACTACGTACTTTATAGAGATTGCAACAATTGTTGTATTTCTTCATTGCCGGGATCCAATTCCATTCGAAGTATATTTCATTATCTCCCAGAATCAAAAAGACATTCTTAATATCGGTAGCCAGAGAGTCGTTGGTTATTGGGTATGGGAGGGTACTAGCAGAAGACGATGATATCAACGAATACAATGCGTTTGCAGAAGAATGCCTGCTTCGGAATAAGAATTTGAAAAGGTATCAAACGAATGTTGTTCTCGATCACGTAAAGGTAGGTCTCCAAATGCGCATCAAGTTAGTGAAATAGAGCATATCTGGATTTGTCACTCCTTCCTGGCAATCACAACAGAATGGGCCGGCGAGAGCTGGAAGTTACCGTATCCTTTTCGAATCCTGACTTTAAATCCGATATCGCGGAGGATTTTTGCGAGATGCGCTCCAGTGAGGAGTTGGATTCGATGAACCTCTTCCGTTCGGCGGTAGGAGCCATCCTCGGTCTTTCTGAAAGCAGTAATGTATCGCGTCAGTTTTTGCTCCCGTTTGTATTCGGAAACGTGCACAAGTACGGCCCAGTCTTCGGAGATGAAGTGGCGTTTGTGTGGACCCGTAGCATCGGCATATCCGGGGCCAGCAACATCAAAGATAAATAATCCGCCAGGTTGGAGGGCGTCATGGATCCGGGAAAAGAGGAGGCGAAGCTGCTCGTCTGAATGATCTTGATCAAACAAATAGTTCATGCATTCGCCCATGCAGGTGACTGCTGTACAGGAGGGGATCTGGGCTTTGAGGAACGAATTGACCTCAAAAGAGGCGTTGGGAGCTTGCTTTTGGGCAAGCTGAATCATGTTTTCTGAAATATCAATTCCATGAGCCGAATACCCATTTTCTGTTGCAATGTGTGCCCATATACCGCTTCCACATCCCAGATCCACAATAAGTCCATCGTTTAGGCCTGCCTTCTGCAATAAGCCGAGAATACCTCGAGATGCTTGCCGGGCGAATCCCCCGAACCCATCGTCGTGGATATAAGCCAGGTCATTTCCATACGGATTGTTCATGCTCACCTTTCACTTTTTTCGACGCAGTTCGTGCCTAACATCGGAAAAAAATAGACGACTTTAAATAGGGAAGCAGAATCCGATACTGGATGCGGACCCATTCATTGAACTAAACATGGTAAATAATGGCTATTCTGCTACTGGCATATATCAGCGATGCCGCCAGAGTATATAGTGAACAAGAGATGGAAGATCTACTGAGGGTCTGCAGGAAAAATAATAAAGAATTGAATATTACTGGGATGCTTCTCTATGCAGAAAATAAATTTCTGCAGATCCTTGAAGGCAATCCTGAGGTGGTGCATGCGCTGTATGAAAAGATTGAGCAGGATTCACGGCATCACAATGTCACCATCATGGACACAGATTTGATTGAAGAGCGCAGTTTCGATGAGTGGTCAATGGGCTTCCATAAAACCAACTCGGAAGGCCTTGACCAAATTTCCGAAGGATACGTAGAGATGTTCGACGGAGAACAGTTAGCTATCAAGAATTGCTGCAATAAGAATATATGCGTGCATATCCTCTTGAGTACATTCAAACGCATCATTGAAACGAAACCAGAGGCTGCCTGAGCACCCCCTGGTTATCGTCACACCATCAACCAACATTTGTTAATGAAGCAGTAGATGAAACCGAAGATTTAAGGTCATCTACGACGCAATCAGCGGTTGCTTCGGCTGCAAGGAGAACGCCTGGGACGCCAGCTCCTGGATGCGTGCCCGCCCCGGAGATATACAGCCCTTCAATGTCTTCGCTGCGATTATGAGGGCGGAAGTATGCAGTCTGCGTCAACTTTGGCTCTATCGCAAAGGCATTCCCCTGGAACGCGTTGAGTTCTGTCTTGAAATCATGGGGTGTAAAGATTTCTAAGACATCCAGGTTTTCTTTCAGATCATCAAGGCCCCACTTTTCCAGGAAAGTCAGGACTTTGTCCGCATACGCTTCCTTTTCTTTCTCCCAGTCGACGCCCCCTTTCAGATTGGATACCGGGATCAGTACGTAGATGCTTTCACATCCAGGAGGTGCCATTCCAGGATCGGTTTTGGTTGGCGCATGTACGTACATGCTGAAATCGTCCGGGAGAGGTTTGTTGTCGAAGATTTCGTCCACGAGCTCTTTGTAGCGCTCGCTGAGAATCAACGTATGGTGGACCAATTGAGGGTATTGCTTCTTCACTCCGATATACAACAGGAAGCAACTCATCGTGTACTTCATATTATTGATCTTTTTATCGGTCCACTTCTTCCGCCACTTGGGGTTGATCAGGTGTTTGTATGTATGAGCAAGGTCGGCATTGCTCACAACGGCATCGGCTGAGAATGAATGCCCATTTGCGATTACGCCTGTCACTTTGCCCTTATCAATTGTGATTTCCTGAACTTCACTATCTGTATACAGTGTTCCTCCTTGACTCAAGAACAGGTCCTTCATGGCAGTCACAACGCTGTACATGCCCCCTCTGGTAAACCAAACCCCGTCCTTTTTTTCCAGGTAAGGAATCATCAAGTAGATCGCTGGGACTCTAAAAGGATGGCCTCCGATAAACAGGGGATGAAAACTGAACATAAAACGGTGTCTAAAGTCCTTGAAGAACCGTTTTACATACGTGCTCACGGGCATAAACGCACCGAGCTTGAGCGCGCGGGGCGTGAAGCGGAGCATGGACGAAACCGTATCAAAAGGCTGGGCGCCTAACTTTTTGACAATGACTTCTTCATAGATGGGTTTGATTGCATCCATGAAGGCATCGTAGCGGTCGGCATCAGCCGGATTAAAAGCACGCATTTGCGCTTTCATCTGGTCGGTGTCGCCATTGTAGTCAATGTGCGTCCCATCATGAAAATAGACGCGGTAGTACGGGTCCAGGGGAATCAGCTTCAGGTATTCATCCATACTGCGGCCGGCTGCCTTAAACACATCCTCTATTAAATAAGGTGCAGTGATCAGGCTTGGGCCCATGTCGAACGTGTACCCATCCTTGATCATCTGATACGCTCGGCCCCCAACCTGGGGTCTTTTTTCAAGCAGTGTGACCTGCATGTTGGCAGCCTGAAGTCTGTTTGCCACGGCGAGTCCACCGAAGCCGCTGCCTATCACTATAACTCTACGAGGGCTTTCCATGTGATCTATTTATAAACGTTGTTCGAGGAAATAGGGGATCCTTGAAGGGGAAGCTGGATATTTTCAACGATATCTCCTCCTGCGTCTCTTACAAACGTGACCATGTCTTTGTACAATTCAGGCGGGAGTGAGCCGGCTGCGTCGGGTAGTAAGCGTGCGAGGGTTTCGATGTCTGTCTCTACATTGGAGGAATACCCTAGAAACTTGGGTAGATAGTAGCAACTGAGAAGGCGTAGGTATCGGATCTCTACATGATCAGGGTAGTCCAGCACCAACTGGTCTAGTGTAGGGAGGCCTCGTTTCAGGTACCTCATTTTCTTAGCTGGCCAGAACGCATGCTTGGCTTTAAGGACAGTCAGTGCAGAGAAGTAAGCGTCCAGGAGTGGACTTTCAACCTGTGATTCATGTATAAGTGCTATTGCTGCTTCGAGGGAATCTTCTTCGTCAACCCCTGCGATGTACAGTGCACGTACCTGGCTAACAAAAGGGGAAAGTGAGTCCATGGCTTTATCTCCTAAAGATGTGTTAGACGTAGTAATATGGGGTGCTACTTGCGCAAGTCCCTTCGATGCTGGAAGTATACATTGGAAGCACAGCATGATGGTGATCAGCGACACGATGAGTGGCTTTTGCCGATTATGACTGTTGGATAGCTGTTGATTGGAGAAGAATACAGGCTTTGCTCTGTGGACAGAAGGCCGATTCTGCATCTGCTTGAGTTTTCTCAAGCTTCGGAACGTAAGGATGATTTTCTGATGCCACTGCGTATAGGCTCTCTTCTTAAAATTATCGTAGTTGTTCTGGCGAAGGGAGTTGTGAATACCTTTATAGACTTCGGAAGCAACTGCGGCTGCCCGAGCGAAGGAGATCGGGATTGCTGTAAGGCCTCTGAACGCGTATTGGTAATCGGCTTCAGCACGCTCCATCAGGTCTTCGATCAGGGTTCTGTAGCTGTCATTAATCGGCTGAGCTCCTGATTCCATCGCGATGATGTCGTGCTTAGAAATCCCGTATTTTTCTATAAATTCTGTGGGTAGGTACAGGCGATCCATGCGGATATCTTCGCCCACATCACGGAGAATGTTTGTTACCTGCATTGCTCGTCCCATAGCAGATGCTCTGTCCAGCACTTCGCGGTCTCGAACACCGAACAAGTAGCAGAGCCAGACGCCTACAACCGAAGCGACACAATAGCAGTACCGATCCAACTCGTCCAACGTTGCGATCTCTACTTCTCTGAGATCGGTTCGGACACCCGTTAGCAGGTCTTGAATAAGATCGAATGGAACGCCAGCCTGGTTGGAGCGGGCCATTAATTCATCGAGCCAGTCGATGCCCGAAGGGATTCCCTGGTAGGATAAATAGACCCGCTGCTCCCAGTCATTGAGGTCTGCCTCCGCCTTTTCGCGGCCATCTCTTAAGGCTACGGTGTCAGAAATATCATCCGTGGTTCTGCAGAATGCATACAGCCGGGTAACTAGCTGGTATTGTTCAGGAGAGAAAAATCGAGCGGCGAACGAAAAGGACCGTGAGTGCGAAGTGAAAAAGTCTTTTAGCGCTTCTGTTTTTAACTCATCGGGTGCTTCTGACTCTTGCTCGTTTATTTTGTGCAGGTTTCCAAAAGCGGTAAAGTCATCATCGTTTGAGTTCTTGTCCTTTTGATCAATCAACCAGGCGCAAGGAATCACAGCAATCAGAGTGGCTGCAATAGCTCCCCACAAGCCAGCAGCGAGAGACATAAACAGAGGCAGGAGAAGTACAAGGCCGTAATAACTGCTAATCCATCGGATAGACAGTTTGGTTGTCCATCTGTCTGCTTTGAGGAGATGGAGGGCAGCCATCAATACAATACCTGTGAAGTACCATCCTCCAAGATTGATCCAGGGCATCCCGTAGTAGGGTCCTGTTTCTCCCCACGTCCAATAGGTTGTCAGGTAGCTCATGGCAGGATCTAGACTCAGATCCCACAATGTTAGAAGAAAAGAGCCGAACAAGATGCGATACAGCCACTCTCCTTTTTGAGAAAACGTGTAATAGGCTAACGCAAATGAAGGAATCGCCATTGTGAACCAGCTTAGAGGGATCAGAATGGGTACCAGGTTAAACCATTTTGTGCCAAGGAGCTCCGTATAAGAATATTCACCGAATGGAATGCCGAATTGGGTTCCAGCAAGTTCACTGCTGAGGCTGAGCACATACACGGCCACAAGGCCAGGGAGCCATTTTGATCCGGTGCGCTGACTGAGATAGAGAATGAGGACGCCGCCAGAAATCCATATGTGACCTTGCGCGAAAAAAGTAAACGCAATACCGAAGAACTGGGATAACTCAGGAAGAATAGCAGACGGAATATATTGCAACCATTCAGGGTGCCGGCCAAAGGTGGCATAGCCAATTCCAGAAAGCAGGGTGAAAACAAGGAGTACAAATAGGGACCAACGCGATGTACGCGTCGAGGGAGCTGTCCTCTCCAAGGTTAAAGGTTTCATATTAAAAAGTTAAATGCTGTGGAACGGTTTGGATCATGTGACTGACCTAACTCGAAATACACATCAAGGACGCGCAGTGCCCACGACCGAGTGAATGGATTGTTGCAATCAGGTACAGATACAGCCTGGGAAGATTACGAGGATGCTGTATATTCTCCAGTCAATTTCGATAAGAGGAGGAATGATACGATGGTTGGCGATTAGGAAAGGTGAAAAGAGAATTAGGAGGTTAAGGTGTATGCATGTTCTTTTTGGTGTATTAGGAGGTAACATGCTTTATGAAGTCCTCACCTTACTAATGCAGTAGACAGGAATGCAAGTTTAAGAAGATTATTTTTTGTAAATGCATGAAAAACAGGGAGTAGTTCTATGGATTATGATGTAGTGGTTGTAGGTGCGGGGCATAATGCATTGATTTCAAGTGCGTATCTGGCAAAAGCTGGTTATAAGGTGGGAGTATTCGAGCGGCGGGATATCGTTGGGGGTGCCGTTTCCACAAAAGAACTGGTACCGGGATATCAATTTGATTTAGGAGGAAGCGCGCACATTTTGATTCGCCTGACACCCATCATAGACGAATTGCACCTCTCTGAGTTTGGGCTTGAGTACCTGGAATTAGATCCTCTCTTCTTTGCTCCCTTTCCAGATGGGGACTCTATTTTCATTCATCGCGATGTAGATAAAACAGCCCATGAACTGGATCTTAAATTTCCCGGAGAAGGAGAGGCCTACAAACGATTTATCGATGATTGGCAGCCGTTTGCCGAATCAGTACGGGAAATGTTTTTAATGAGCCCTTCCCCCTTGAACATTGGTCGGAAGATGGTGGGCAATAAAACCAGGCTGCACTGGAAAGAGTCATTGAGGTCGATTTTCAGGCCGTATGGAGACGTGGTTGATGATTATTTCAAGGAAGAGAAGTTAAAGTCTTTGCTGGTGTGGATGGCTGCACAGTCGGGCCCCCCACCTACTGAGCCCATCACCGGGCCTTTTGTACTGTGGCAGGCACTGTATCACGTTGGAGGGATGGCCCGTCCCCGAGGAGGGTCGGGAATATTGACACAGGCGCTGAAACGATGCATAGAGCACCATGGCGGAGAGGTGCATACGAGTGCACCTGTTGAGGAGATCTTGGTGGACGGTACACGGGCAACCGGGGTTCGTGTAAATGGGCAAATTTATACCGGTAGAGCTGTACTCGCAGGGGCTCATATCCTCGAAACGTTTGGGCGTCTTATTGGCTCAGAGCATCGCCCAAAAGGGTTAGACAAAGTGCGAGTCGGGAATGGGTTTGGTGCCATTTTACGCCTGGCGCTTGACAAACCGATCACCTATACGGCGCACCCTGGAAAAGAAGCCCGCGTTGCCCTTCAACTGATTTGCCGGGATCGTTTACAACTCAACAAGGCGTATGGGGAATACCTGGCCGGAGAACCTGCTTCGGATCCTCCGATTGTAGCCATGACCTTCAGCGCTGTAGACGACACCCTTGCGCCGCCAGGTGGTGAAGTCCTCTGGCTTTGGGGGCAGTATTACCCCTATGAACTGGCAAAGGGTACCTGGAAAGAGCGAGAGGAGGCTGTGGCTGAACGACTTTTAGATACCTTCGAACAGTACGCGCCAGGAACGAAAGCCTCTGTAGTTGGCCAGCTATTCCAGCATCCTGAATGGTTGGAACGTGAACTTGGGCTCTTTCGTGGAAACGTCATGCATCTGGAAATGAGTATTGACCAGATGTTTATGATGAGGCCGATGATGGGCATGGCGGAGTATAAAACCCACCTTAAAGGACTTTACTTAACAGGAGCTAGCACCCATCCTGGTGGCGGGATTATGGGAGCTTCTGGCCGCAATGCCGCTCACGTGTTGCTGAAAGATCTTGATAGAAAACGAGTATGACCTACCTGGAATTTCATTTTGTATTTACAATCCCGGCAATATCTGCGTTGGCGATCCTCTTTATGGCCTGGCGATCTCGTTGGGAAAGCAAACGAAGTGTCTTCTTCTTGTGCCTGTTGGCGGTCATTGCATTCATATATACGACAGCCTGGGACAATTACCTCGTATTCAAAGGAATCTGGTGGTATGGGGACGATCGTGTACTGGGTACTATCGGATACGTCCCCATTGAGGAGTATATGTTCTTTATCCTGCAGCCGTTTCTGACAGGTTTATGGTTTTACGCGGTCTTAGCCATGAACAAAGAACGCCCCTTAGGTACCAACAAAGAATTGCATCGTAGGATCGGTGGGCTGCTCTTCTTAGGGACTCTCATTGGTGGATGGGTGCTGATGCAGTTTGATGCCGGCCTTTATATGGGGCTTATCATCATCTGGGCTGGTCCGGTTATCGGAGGGCAGTGGTGGTACGCAGGCTCGTGGATCTGGGCGTCGCGAAAGCAGTGGCTTCTAGGGATCGGTATTCCAACGTTGTACTTATGGATAGCAGATCGCGTCGCAATCGGTCTTGAGATTTGGACCATTTCCGAAATATACACCCTAGGGCCGAAGCTGTTTGGCCTGCCTCTGGAAGAAGCCACTTTTTTCCTGGTAACTAACATTCTTGTTGTTCAGGGCCTGATTATGTTCTTGCATATAGGTGATCCGGAACGGGTGAAAGAGGCTACAGCTGCCTAACATGGCAATCACCATCGGCAATCGCCATCGGCGGTCGCCTCTCTGAGCAGGTAAAAATGGCAATCGCCGCCGGCGGTCGCCTTTCTGAGCAGGTAAAAATGGCAAACGCCGGCGGCGGTCG
>JAHQVL010000170.1 GCA_019634345.1 Rhodothermaceae bacterium | reverse complement strand
GTCTGGAAGAGACGCGAGATGATCCCCATGGCTCATCCATACCGTTGATCCGGAGGGAATGCCATTGAGCAGGTCAGACGGGTCGTCGATGATGATCTCAGCGCGTCCGTATTCTTTTGCCTGCGCATTCACGACCTTTCCACCCAGTTTATAGGCCATGGCTTGAAGTCCATAACAAATGCCGAGGATTGGAAGTTGAGACCCATCCTCGCGAGAGGCATGAAGAAGTTCATCGGCGAATAAGGGCGCATCCGTATCGTAGACCGAATAGGGGCTTCCTGACAGAATGATGCCCTTCGGTTTCATGGCTAAGATAGCGTCCAGAGATTCCGTACAGGGGTATATCTCAGAATACACCCCGGACTCTCGTATGCGGCGAGCGATCAGTTGGGTATACTGAGATCCAAAGTCCAGTATTATGATACGTTCGTGCATATAAATGGATAATGGTTATAAGAAGTGGGTTTGGTAGCCAAAAATTTGTAGGAGCTTATTGACCTACCATTTCCTGGTAAGCAGACGAGGTTAACAGAGATTCGACATCCGATGGATTTTCAACTTTAACTTTGATCATCCAGCCTTTGTCGTAAGGTGATTCGTTGATGAGCTGTGGATTGTCTTCCAGTTCTTCATTGTGCTCGATCACTTCCCCTTTTATAGGCATAAACAGATCAGAAACCGTTTTAACCGCTTCTACTGAGCCAAAAACTTCATCTTGATCAAACTCAGATCCAACATCTTCTAGATCGACATATACAATGTCACCCAGTTCACTTTGAGCAAAATCAGTAATGCCAATGGTGGCGACAGAGCCATCGAACGAAATCCATTCGTGGTCTTTTGTGTATCGCAAATTTTCAGGAAAAGTCATGCTAGGAAAGGGATTAGTTGAGTTCTTTTTCTGGTTTTAAGTCGAAAGAATCTAAGAAGTGGGTGTCGAAATTCCCGGCCTGAAAATCAGGGTTGTCCATCAGTTGTTTGTGGAACGGAATGGTCGTCTTAACTCCTTCGATGACAAATTCATTCAGTGCCCGCTTCATTTTGTTAATGGCGAGTTCACGCGTACGACTTCTCACGATGAGCTTCCCAATCATGGAATCGTAGTAGGGAGGAATATAGTATCCTGCATACGCGTGGGTGTCGAGGCGTACTCCATGGCCTCCAGGAGGATGAAACGTCGTAATCATCCCTGGCGAAGGACTGAAATTCTTGTAAGGGTCCTCTGCGTTGATCCTGCATTCGATAGAATGGCCTTCCATCGGAATGGATCGCTTGCGAATCGTTTCACCCATTGCGACGCGAACCTGGTATTCGATCAGGTCGCAGTCGGTGACTTCCTCCGTTACCGGATGCTCTACCTGAATACGCGTGTTCATTTCGATGAAGTAGAAATTCATGTCGGCATCGACGAGGAATTCAACGGTCCCTGCCCCTTCATAATTCACTGCTTCAGCCCCGCGGATAGCCGCCTGGCCCATTTTCTCTCGCAGTTCAGGAGTAATGATGGGTGACGGTGATTCCTCAACCAGTTTTTGATGCCGGCGCTGGATGGAGCACTCACGTTCACCAAAGTGGATGACGGTCCCTTTGCCATCGCCCAGCAATTGAATTTCAACGTGGCGAGGCTTGAGGATGAATTTCTCCAGGTACACATCGCCGTTTCCGAATGCTGCGGCAGCTTCCGTTTGAGCAGAAACGAAGTTCTTCTCGAATTCTGAAGGCTCATGGATGATGCGCATCCCCTTGCCACCGCCGCCTGCCTTTGCTTTTGCGAGAACGGGGTAGCCGATTTCACGAGCAAGCGCCATCCCTTCGTCCACGCTCTGAACAATCCCTTTGGATCCAGGCACGGTGGGGACATTCGCTTTTGTCATGGTCGTCTTAGCAAGACTCTTGTCCCCCATGAGAGAGATGGTATGCCCGGTGGGGCCAATAAACTTTATGTTATGGTCGGCACAGATGTCGCTAAACTCTGCATTTTCGGACAGGAAACCGTATCCGGGATGGATGGCGTCTGCACCGGTAACCTCTGCAGCAGCAATGAGCCGATCCGGCCGCAGGTAGCTTTCTTTGGAAGCAGGAGGGCCAATACAGACGGCTTCGTCTGCAAAGCGAACGTGTAGCGCATCGCGATCCGCTGTTGAATATACGGCCACCGTTTTGAGGCCCATTTCATGGCACGTACGAATGACTCGGAGGGCAATCTCGCCTCGATTTGCTATCAGAACTTTATTAATCATAGAAGATGATCCTTGTTAACTCTTGAGCAATCAATGCTGTAGGACACAATCAATGTTATTTGATAAAGGCAACTAACCTTTGACGATGACAAACAAGGGTTGGTCGTATTCAACGGGCTCTGAGTTATTGATCAAGATCTCTTTGACAGTACCTGATACCTCAGCCTCAATTTCGTTCATGAGTTTCATTGCTTCAATGATGCATAGCACATCGCCTTTATTTACGCGATCACCTACTGAAATAAACGGGTCAGCATCTGGAGAAGGAGCAGAATAGAAGGTACCTACGATAGGTGCTTTTATGGTATGGTCGTTTTCTGAAGCAGCAGCCGGCGCAGCTTCTTCTGCGGCTGCCGGAGCAGGTGCTGCCGGTGCAGACGGGGCCAGTGGGGCCGGTGGCTGTACGGGTGCAGGAATAGCCTGCGGTGGTGCAGGAGGTGGAGAGAATGCCGGTGGATAGTAGGCTGGCGGAGCCGCAGGGGGAGGATAATAAGGGACCTGCTGTGCAGGTGGAGCAGATTGAATGGATACATTGGGGGTGTTTCGGCGAACAACCAGCTTAAAATCATCCTCTTCAATTTCAACTTCAGCAACACCGCTTTCCGATACGATTTTTAGCAACTCACGTATTTTTGCCAGGTCCATAGCTTATTTTCTCCTTATAGATAGGTCGGGGTAGCACTTTGATTAACTTAGGAAGTAGCGACGCGGGTGACGTATTTACCTTCCTCGGTGTTCACTCGGATAGTATCTCCTTCGTTGATGAACAGCGGGACGTTGACAATAGCCCCGCTTTCCAGAGTCGCCGGTTTAGTCGCACCGGTTGCAGTGTCTCCTTTAATCCCAGGTTCAGTTTCTGCAACAACAAGCTCAACGGTAGAAGGAATCTCTACATTGAGTGGCTGTTCAGTCTCAGCATGGAAAAGAATGTCTACAAGGCCACCATCTTTGATGTATTCACGGAGGCTTACCATTTCCGGCCGTATAGAGAACTGCTCATAGGTGTCTTGATTCATAAAATGAATGCCGAGATCGTCTTCATACAATAATTGGCATTTTCTACGTTCAATGCGGGCGGTGTCTACTTTTTCCCCTGCTCTAAAGGTATTGTCGACAACTTTCCCGTTTTTTACATTCTTAAGTTTTGTGCGGACGAAAGCGCCGCCTTTGCCCGGCTTAACATGCAAAAACTCGATAATTGTCCATAAATCGTTATTCCATACAAGGGTAAGCCCGTTTCTGAAATCGCTAGTATTCGCCATATTCTATCAATAATAACAGGTGCCGCAGTCTAGTCCATTGCCTGGTCAGAGCGATACCAAGGTATAATGTCTACAAGTAAATTAGAGTGTGAAGATCCACTGCAATGTGGGAATATACCCTCTTGATAAGGTGTCGTCAACACTATGTGGCACCCATGTACTCCCGAGAGGGTTACATTGTTGTTTGGAACCGTGCGGCCTCATCAACAATTCACTTAAGCTCCGTAAAAAAAGAAATTGCAACGAATTGATAGAAAAAAAGTTTAAAGCAGAGATAGAGCGATTTTTGTCGTTGCTGACGGCGCAAAACCAATTGAAACATCGCTGTATTTAAGGGTTTAGCCCTTTAGATATATGGAAGCTATTCCTTTATGTGTCTGGCATTTTACGAAGTGAAGGCAAGTCGTAGTATAAAATGGAAGGCACACCAACCATGGGGTAGAGTAGAGCTGGGTTTTAGTGATCGGCGATAAATACTCTAGGGTTTTTAGATTATGAGGCTATCAACGAGGCAGCATTGACATACGTCCCAAAAGTCCTTACCGGTATCGACATGATTGATACCTCTTGGGGAGGCATGTACCAAGGAGGATCGTACATGTGCTATGGTCACGCGACGAGTGGTCGTGGCCTGCTAGGTATGCTGTTTCTTCAAACTGGCGTATTGCTGGAAGAAACGTGCTTGTTTTTATCACCTGGCCGTCCACACGATTGGATGATTCAAGCATCCACGGTAAATTTCGATCTGAAGGCTGCTCGTGATTCTGGCCAGGTACGATTGGTGTGGATTCCATCTTCCCATGGAGACGCTATGCCGCGGGGCCAGGACCCTTCACGGGTTATTGGGGAATTGACCACCATTATCCATAAAGAAGCTCCTAAACGATTGGTCATTAACGACTTCTCACCGTTCTTGCGCTTTAGGTCGTTTGAGCAATTCAAGGTTGCCTTTGTTCAGTTTATGCAGCAGTTGGGTAAGCTTGGAGATACAACCCTGGTTTTGATGATGCCTGATGCGGTGAATAGGCCGTCCCAGCAGATCATTGATTTTATGAAAAATCACATGACGGGGTCTATTCATATTGCGCTTGAGAAAGAGGAAGGGGCTGAGAATAAACGACGCGTCACGTTATTGCCGGGAATCGGTCATGTTAATCATGAACTGTTTGCGCACTGGGAAATACCCGGCGAAGCTCGGAGTATTATGCCAGAGGTGCAGGTGCACACCGAACCAAGAACGAACTTCTCGCGGCGTTCAATGACGCCCAATTTGCTCAAAGCAGGTTCGCTGGCTCATATTGAAATAGAAGATGTAATCCCTTTGCACGGCAAAATTGCATTGCCTACAGTCGGAATTGAATCGATTCAGAAAGTGACGCTGGAAAATGAGGTGTTTTTTTCTAAGCTGAAAAGGCTCTTCAAGCAAAGAGAACTGTCCTATTTTGATCCCTTTTTGTTGGTGGCCTTGCGCATAGAGCATAAAAACATCGACATTGATCCTGACATCGTTTTCGATAATGTACTTTCCGTGATGACGTACATGGTCGAAGATGAAGACCACATGCTGTGCGATCTTGATCGGGAACGAATTATTGTTGTCTTGCCCAATAAAGGGGCCGAGTCTATTCAGGAAGTGTTTGAGGAGTTGCAAGCTGGCTTAAAAGAGCAGGCCCCCGATCTGGCCGAAATATTACCTAATGCTGTCTCTGCAGTCGCAGTTGCCGACGGCCATCCATTCGGAAGCCCTGAAGATTTTCTGGCTTATGCACTTGAAGGGGAATAAAACTGATCTATAGCTCCCTATCTCTTATTCTCTACTCTCTAATGAAATATTTGTCCTTATTCATTCTGTCCATTGTGCTGGCGTGTGCGTTTACGTGTACGTTAACCACGAGGGCCTCTCAGGCCCAGGTGCCCGTCAGGCAGACAACATTGTTCAGTGAGAAGGATCTGGCTATTCTACAAGAGCGCATCGAAGAAAACCCCAATGATTACCTGGCTCGCCGGCAGTATGCGGACGCTTTGTACGAGTTTGGACGATTTAGGGAGGCGGCTGATAATTACGAGGTGTTTCTCCAGCATTTTCAAGGTGCACCGGATACCATCCATCGATTTTTGATCTCGATTGCTGGGTATGCAGGGGACAATTTGCGAGGTGAAAAGGCAACAGCTAAATACTTGACGTTTTACCCGTCTGATCATGCTCTCTATACTCGGTTGGGGTATTTCAGATTATGGCAAGGGAAGCATGAACCATCTATTGAGGCCTTTAACCAGGCACTGAAGCTAAACCCAGGAGACTTCGAAGCCCAGAAAGGTATCATCGAAGCCAATGCGGCGATTAGCTTGAACAATCGCCTATCCCGCAATATACCCGAGGTGCCATCCGATTCCTCGTCTTATCCTCAACTCGATGAGAGGCGGTATCGGTTTATCCAGGAATTGATGCACTACAGGCGATACAGTTCGGCATACGACGAACTCATGCTGCTGAGAGAGCGTCATGATCATACACGGCGGTGGCTTGCGTTATATACAGAGATCGACACGGCTTTATTGTCCATTTTGGGCAGGACGCCTGCCTATCCGGTGGATCGGTATTATTATCTGTTGCAGCATCAACCTGATAACCTGGCCATACGATACAACCTGGTAGAAGAGTTCATTGCGAACAATCGTATCGGGGAAGCCTACGAGACCTTGATGACGCTGGATCACGTCGATCCTCAAGATACCATCTATCTGTCTTTGTTGAACGAGATTGATGGTAAGAAGGAAGACTGGCTGGTTGGTCGGATTGAAGAAGTAGAGGAGCAGGTCGCTCAGGACTCTGCGGATGTATCTCTGCTGAAGGAGCTTATTGACTTGTACCAGTTTGCTCGCCGGCCGGAAGAGACGTTACCTCTCTACGAACAGTGGGTGTCTATAGATACATCTACCGCTGTCCAATTCCAATATACCCAGGCATTGCTGGATACAGGGGATTACCCCCGTGCGCTGGCTGAAACGGAGGAGCTGCTCGAGAGCTCACCATTGAATATTGAATACATCCAATTGTATACCCGTCTGGCGCTTGCTAATCGGGCTTCGGTTGATCGGTCGATTCACTTATTGGACGACTATTTAGATGTCGAGCCTGAGCATGTTGATGCCTTATTGGATCTGTCGGACTTATACCTGGCAAAAGGCAATGCACCGAAGGCGGATACGTTGTTACGTAAAGGGTTTACGTTGGGGCAGCCACGCGATCGGTATCGATTGTATCTGCTCGACCAGAAAATCAGCATGCAGTTGCTGAGCCTGGAAAAGCAGCGGCAAGAATATGTCTTGTATCAGTCCCAACGGGAAGCCGTCGCTGAGAATTACGAGGAAGCTATAAAGCTGTATCTCTCCTATCTGGACATCAAGGGCATCCGAACGAGGCAGGATTTAATTGAGCTGGCTCGACTGTATTCTCTTTCGGAAGATTACCTAACCGCATTAAGCATCTTATACGAGCTGAAAGAAAAGGGGGCGCCGCCTACCTTGTTGAAGGAGATTGCCAGGAATCGATATTACATGGCCGATCATTCGGGGGCGATCATTGAGTTGAGGACGTACATCGATGCGTTTCCGAATGATGTGGAAGCGCGTTCCATGTTGCAGCAAATCTATGTAGAAGTCCAGGACTTTCAGGAAGCTGATTCTATCCTCACTCCGATCGAACAAATTGCTGATAATTCGAGGCTGACGCGTTCGTTCAAGCAAAGGGTCAACGAACGCATCACATTGATAGAGCGATCGATCAGTACAGACTATGTAGGGTTGGTTGTCCCGGTATCCAGGTATACCAGGGCTCAGGGGAGTATTACAAGTTATGAGCACTGGGCTCAGGGCCTGTTGACTCAGATTACCATGCCGGCGGATCCTCGCCCGTTTGTATTAACAGCAGGTTTGATCTCACACTTCCTGGAAGGAAGCCGACGGTTGCTGCCCAATACATTGTCCTCGCTGAGCCGGGTCAACCAGGTGCTGGTAGGGAGTTATTTTGATCTTACAGAGCCGCCTGTCGGTTCATCGGTTGGCTATAGAGATCGGTTGTTGCTGAATTTTGGTGTATTCGATTATTCAGGAGGGCGTACTACGGGGTTTGCAGAAATTTATTACCTTCGGCATCGGCCCGGTAAGTACACAGCGTCGGTTGGTTGGCAGAACACGGAAGGTGGGATTGCTCTGTGGTCCCCAGCGGGCGGAGAATTTGGATTGCGTCTATCGCAGTTTGAAACGTCTCTTGAATCTGATCATATACTACCGGACTCTTCGTTACGGGTACGTGCTGAAGTCGACGTTAATAATGTAAGAGGAGTGGCAGATAGTACCCTTACCAATCGAGATAAAAACAACGGAGTCAATGTACGGCTAGAGGCGAGTATTCGGGTATTGAAGAATACGTATTTGGGCGCGAGCCTCAATGGAATAAGTTACCGCAATACCCTTGAGACGTATTTCTCTCCGAGTAAGTATCGTGCGTATGATGTATGGGTAGAGTATGAGGACGAATTAATCGGAGATTGGTATTTCCGGACCAGGCTCACGTCTGGGATAGCGTTCTATCGGAGGAGTTCTTTTGCTGCTCGTGTTGAAGCAGATGTTATATATAGATTTAACCAGCAACTCTCATTTAGTTTAAATACTAGCGCCGGCTATTCCGTACGTTTCCTCGATGGGGAGGAAGCATTACGTGACAACCGTTTTAGAATGGCGCTATTTTCTGCTGCCCTTTACTGGACACTGTAATATTTTATCGGCAATTCAAATACAATGTTTTCTTTCTTTAAAAAAATCATTGCCTCCAACGGTCAGGACAAGGAGTCTTCAGAAGAGCCTCAATCCGAGGAGGGAATTGTTCAGAATCCACTGGATACGTCCATTCCTTACTCGGTACGGTCTGCTGCAATTGCTGCGAGCGGCCGGATGCCCAATCGGCGTGTACTTCCTGTAACGCGAAAGAAATTTCGGCCTTTTGTAGTAAAGGATAATTACAAGAAAGAAGTTGATCTGGAGAAGAAGTACTTGAAGCGGATGCTGTATTATGGGGCGGCGTCGGGCGTGCTTTTTCTGATTATATTCCTCTTCATGGAAGATCCTGGTGGGATTTTGCGTCGATTCCTCGGCTATCGGTCCACACTAACCTGGCAGGGGCTTGGCGTTTATTCCTCCATTGTTGCCCTGGTATTCTTCCTGGTGACCCTGCTTTTGCGGTATCTTGCGCTTCTCAATATCGCCTACCTGAATACGGCAAAGTATACCATGTCCTCTGAGGTCTCAAGTGTTGGATACCCTCCGGTATCCATCATTGTGCCTGCTTATAATGAAGGGAAGCTGCTTTACAATACCATTCAATCCTTGCTGCAGTTGGATTACCCGAAATACGAGATCATCGTAGTTGACGATGGTTCGAGGGATAACACGCGGCGGATCGCGCAGTCACTGGTAGGGGACTATGGGAACGTCCAAATAAAGCTCGTCGAAAAACCGAATGGAGGGAAATCGACCGCGCTTAATGCAGGGATTCAGATGTCGAGTTTTGATTTTGTGTTATGTGTGGATGGAGACTCCCAGTTATCGGCAAACACGCTCAAAGAGGCTATCAGGCATTTCAAAGAGCCAGAGATTGGTGCCGTAGCGGGTAATGTGAAGGTAGATAATCGCTACAATATCTGGACTACGCTTCAAGCGCTTGAGTACGTAGAAGGGTTGAATATGGCTCGTTCTGCTCAGAGCTTGTTTCGCCTGGTAAATATTATTCCCGGTCCACTTGGTCTCTTTCGGAAAGAGGCTATACAGGATGCTGGCTGGTACAGCTCGGATACGTTTGCTGAGGATTGCGACCTCACGTTGAAGATGATCCGAGAGGGGTGGCGCGTAGAGTACGAACCTCGGGCGCAATCGTTTACAGAAGCTCCCGACAAATTGACGGACTTACTCAAGCAGCGGTATAGATGGACGCGGGGGATCATTCAAGCGATTCGTAAGCATAGGGACCTGTTCTTTAATCCTACGATCAATTTTGGTGGGACGCTTGTTGTATGGGCGATGGCGTTTGAGTCTCTCATATGGCCCGTGATGAACGTCTTTGCGAATTTATACTTCATCTTTATCGCCAGTGCCTTTGGGCTGATTTATTTCTTGGCGTATTGGTGGTTGAGCCTGACTATTCTCGACTTGATAGCTGCATTGTATTGTGTGGCCGTTGAGCGGGAGGAGGCACGTCTCATCTTCTATTCTCTGTTCTACAGGCTCTTCTTTATTCTGATCATCGATGTGTGTAAAACCTTTGCGACCATCGAAGAATTCTTAGGCCTGGGTATGGTATGGGGTAAGCTGGAGCGCATCGGAACGGCACCGGCAACCCGATAATCCCAAACCTGGAACGCAATTTGTAATCTTTGAAATCATTAAAAAAAGTAATTACCTCATCGCCAGTTCTACATAAAGCCAAGTTTCGGTCTCATTTTGGGATATTCTCACCAATATTGAAACGGATTTTGTGAATTGTACATGATAATTGTGAAACCGAGCAGGCAGGTTGAAGTAATGTACTGGTCCCCCATTTGTCTATGAGGACGATCTTATGGAAATAGTTCCTATTCTTTCGACTATTATCCTTGTTGGGACAGTGGCCACATTTATTCTTGCTGTGGCTGCTTATATCCTGTACAAGATGCGTGAGGGAGGCGGCAGGAATGTGCCACAGAATACTCAAACAGAGCAAATTCAGCCTCATCACATTGTAACGCCCGTTGATTACTCATCTATGGTTGGGCAGCACGAATATTTTGGTTCCTCTGAGGCAGCTACGTTTAATCCACCTGCGCCGGCAATACCTCCTCAGGGTCCTTATATCGAAACGAATAATGAGTATAATTCTGATGTTAACCATATGAACGGAGTAGGTGGCCAGGTAAGCGCCCTCCCTCATGGTAACCAACAGGGTATGTCGTTAGACTCTTTCTTTTGGGAGTATACGGATAACGGATTTAGCCCGATGGGCTCAGAAGAGAGCAAGGTTGATGTACCTCAGGATCCCGATCATGAGGAGCCCGAAGAGTCCTAGGTACGATCACATAAACCGTTAGGATTTATTTGGTTGTACATCAAGCACAATGTCTCGACTAGAACTAGAGCATATAAATACACTGTGGTTTATGACCCTTGGAGTAACAGCTATTTCAGCTGGCGTACTTGTGTATGTGCTATTGCTTGAAAGTGCTCTTGGTGCGTTTAGTATTCGGGAGTTTTACCCTTCTGCATTGGACGAAGAGGATCGCCCTCGTATAGCTGTATTGGCCAGCGATTATACCCGTAATATAGAGAATGTAGGCCTTGAAGAGGGAGAGTCCAGTTGGTACGACGATTTGCTAACGACCTGGGATTCTTATTTTTTGGGAAGTGAGTACCGGCATGGGTATGACTGGGTAGATGATCGGATGATCGAAGAAGACCGGCGCCTCTTTAAGTATGACGTTCTTATTCTTCCTTCTGCCGTTGCAATGAGCGATTTGCAAATTGATCGCGTTAAGTTGTTTATGGAGCAAGGAGGCGGCGTTTTTGCCTCTTGGAAAACAGGATTCTTGAGAGAAGATGGATCAGAAAGAGGGGCTTCCGTAATCAGTGAACTGTTTAATGTAGATATTACGGATACGGTGGATCGGTATCAGGGAAGTTATCGGTCGTACCAGGCGATCTATCCAGGTGATGTTAAACCGGGCATTTATGTACCTGTTAACAACGTATTGCAAGGCATCGAAGAAACTGAGTTTTCTCCGCTTGGTGGTTATCGTCGGATTGGGCAGGTAGGGAGCACCCCTCCGAAGTCCGATTACGCAGAAGCAGATACCATTTCCCTCGACAAAGGGGATCCGTTGCGTATCGGAGGCAATAAAAAAGCTGTAGAAGTTAACTACTTCAGTTGGCTGGGTGATCGGTCTGGGCGCACAACACCACATGTATATGCGGGTTTTGGTATGGAGTCAGTAGCCCTGTATGGGAATACGCCGCTTACCAGAGAATTACCAGCAGGGTATAGTTTCTTTGTCCAGGTGTATGATCCTGCATTCCAGATCCGCCCGAAGGGTCCAACTACGTATCCTTTTGGGTACTGGAAAGATGGGGCAACGAGCCAGCAACCTCTTCCGTTTAATGACTATACCAGCATGGTATACGGAACGCATGAAGAGGGGCGCTACATCTATACTGGATTTCGCCGGGATGCTATGGGCGTGGGGAAAGTAAGCGAAGAAGACATTGTTCACATCGAGCGCTTCTTTTCCAACATGCTGCAGTATCTGCGCCGGCAGCCGACCGTCTGGTTGAAAGATTGGCCCGCTCCGTATAGCGGCGGCGCCCTTTTATCCGGCATTGGTACTTCTCGTCTGGATTACCTGCTAAGTGTAGCGGATTCCTTAAATAGCGAAGAAGTGAAGGGTACCTTTTTCGTAGAGCCCGCTCAAGCAGACCTGTATCGCTCCACGGTTGAAAGCCTTCAGCGATATGGAGAAGTTGCCGTTCTCGATAACTACTCGTACAAAAATGCGGATCCTAGTGTTGATGTCATCCAGCGGGTTACAAACTTGAGATTGGTGCTGGAAGATATCACCCATAGCCAGGTGAAAAGTTATCGGTCTTTACATATGGAGCCGTTGAGCGCGAATATACATGAATCGCTTGCTTTAGCCGGCTATTCAACGGTATTTGCGGATTCAATAGAACGGCAATCAGTGCCTAAGGTATTGCGTTATACATCGCCTAGAATGACCCAGTACAGTGTTACTGCCTGGAGGGACGAAGAGTTGTTGCCCAATTGGGTCAACGGGGATTATGATTTAAACCCTGTACATAAAGATATTGAGCGATTGGCACAAGAGGCTGGTTTGTACCAGCTCATTTATTCGTCTGAGGGGCTGGCCCGTCCAGAGTATCGACATCTTCTATCTGAAATCGTACAGACACTGAAGGCGAATAGATATTGGGTTGCAACGAGCAGCGAGATTACCCAATGGTGGCGTGATCAACACGGCATTAAAGCGACTCTTGAGCAGAGTGGGGATTCACGGCTTGTACTCCATTTATCAAACCAGAATGGGCGTATCGTGAATCAGGTTGGTGTCAATATAGATATTGGCCGGCAGGTTGATGGGGTCAGAATTCGTCCTGAGCTGATCGGAAGCCCAATACCCAAGCATGAACTCTCCTACGACGACTCCCAGCTTTTCATAAAGGTTACTTCGCTCAAGCCTCAGCAAACCCGGCTATTTCATATCGACCTAATTCATGAGGATGGTGTCCCCATCATCGCAAAAAACACGAACTAATCCAATGTGATGGATTTGGATGTCTTTTGCTTTTCATTTGATAGTCCACATGTCAATTAACAGCGCCCCAACATTTACTTTCCGACACTGCCAGAACGCTTTTGTCCTTGGTTTAGCGGTGCTCTTCCTGGGTATAGCACCCCTGTGTGCCGCTCAGCCGGTTCATCCGTTTATCCAACTGAAGCAACCTTCTCCCTTTTCTTCAAATACGCTGGATCGGCTGCAGGTCGTAGAGGACCCTGCGATCGGCGTGTATTATTCCCGCAAGGCGTTTCGGGGTGATGAGGAGCAGAATGCGCGTGCATCAGCAGCTATACAGCAGTGGGAATACTTTCTGGTTGGGCTGCAAGTGCCGTATGTGTTGATATCAGACACCCTGTTTAGTCGGTCTAAAATTAGCGCTTTAGATATTTTGGTTGTCCCGTTTCCTGAAACATTGGCTGATACCTCGCTAAAGGTCATACAAT
>JAHQVL010000169.1 GCA_019634345.1 Rhodothermaceae bacterium | reverse complement strand
CCTGATACATTTCATCTGACAACCCATAGCCCTCTATCATCCCGCTCATGAATCGAGCTAAACTCATGGCTTCTGTCTGTAAACCGCCGGCCATGCTGGGCAACAACGGTTTGTATCGCATATTCGCCACTCCCCTGTTATGACCATTTGCTTTATGCTCTTCCAGAAAATCATTCCACCTGAAATAAGCAATGTCCATCTCGAGAGGGTCAAACACGTTTTCTCGTATCAACTCTTGAAGTTCTTTGCGAGTTACACCTTTTAAATGAGCGATTACGTTACCCAGGTATTCAAACCCCTCGCCCGAATAAGAGAATTGAGAGCCTGGGTCAAATTTCAGATCCAAATACTGTCCCTTGTTAACGTACCTCCAATTGGGCAAGCCCGTCTGGTGGGTCAAAATCATGCGTGCTGTGATTTGTTTATACCGAGGGTCGTGGTCTAAATCATAGTTTGGTAGATAGGTATACAGAGGCGTATCCAAATCCAATACCTCCTCATCCACCATACGCATCACAAAATAGGCAAAAACGGCTTTGGTAATAGAAGCAGATTCAAATGTTGTACTCTTGTCTACTCGTTCCCCACTCTGGGCGTTTTTAACCCCGATCGTTCGGTGGTATGCTACTTTTCCCTGGTTAACAACAGCGATAGACAGTCCCGGTATCTCGAGGCGTTCCATCTCTTCTTCCAAGAACACGTCTAATTCGGATATATTGAGGCGTTCCCCGTTCAATAACTGCAGATTTTCCTGTCCGTTGCAAGACGAAGACATCGGCATTATGGCAAGCACAAAGACTAAAATGAAAATAGATTGACGCATGGCTTAAATTCTCGTCTGATTATAAAACTTCTTTTTCAAACCGTGCCCTAACAAGTGATTCGATGCCCCGTAAAGAAGGGTGAGATTATGTATATTCCTATTCAATGCCCGTTCAATTTGGTGCAAGTTCGTGCACAGGAGATTTGAAAGATGAATAATGCCCATTTGACTTTATGCAAAAAACTGATCGAAGAAAAAGTAGGTTGGGGTGCATCAGAGAACTGGACCACTCAAGATTTCGAGGAACTGAGTGTACGAATGCAAGATGCAACCGAGCAGGTCATAAGTGCTACTACACTAAAACGAATTTGGGGGCGAGTGGCTTATGAAAACAAACCCAGCAGGCATTCCCTAGACACCCTGGCATTGTTTCTCGACTATGATTCATGGAGAGCGTTTACTTCGGAGCATGTAATAGAGACTGAGCATGAACTATCTGCACCACTATCTCCGAATACAGACAGAAAACAACGAGGCCTTTCAGTAATCATCCTATCCGTTGGAATGCTTCTTTTAGGGGCCAGTACCATTTTGTGGCTCGGATTACGAGGAAGCACTCCTGAGCCAACACCCATACAATTCACAAGCCGGCCCGTCTCTATGGATCTACCGAACACCGTTGTGTTCGAATACGATGTATCGGCGATCGAAGCAGACAGCTTCTTTATCCAACAATCATGGGACATGAGACTCAGGCAAGAGGTATCTCAATCAAACTCCTATCATTCTTCGACCTATTTTTACCCAGGCTATTACATTGCAAAATTGATTGCAAACAACGAGATCCTATTAGAGCATCCCGTCCATGTAAAAACGCTGGATTGGAAAGTCTTACTCGAAGAAAGCCCTATGCCTGTCTATCTGCCTTCTGAGGCGATGAAAAATGATGGCACATTAGCCGTTTCCAGAGACTGGGTATACGAGGCTGGGTATCCCATTGACAATGGTAAGCACGTCCTTGGCTACTATCTCGTTCAAGATTTTGGCCCCTTGAAAATGAGCGACTTTTCGATGGAAGCGGTGATCTCTCACATCAAAAGTGAACCGCTTCGGCCTTGCCAGGGCGGTCAGGTAACCATTCGAGGAGAAGATGGAATGATTCGTTTTCCGTTTGACATCCCTGGGTGTACGGGGCTCATGCGAGTCACTGCCGGTGATGTCCATTTATCCGGTGAATCAAATGACCTGTCAAATCTAGGAGCTGATTATGCCAACTGGCAACTGGTACAGTTGCATGTCAAAAACAAAGAGGTAACCATACAGATTGGTACAAACCAACCTTTCACTTTTGCATACGACTATGACATGGGCAAAGTCGTTGGCGTCTGGTTTCAATTCGTTGGAAGGGGAATGATCGATGAGTTTCAGCTAAAAGATGAACAAGAGAGGGTTATGTACAACGAGGAGTTTTAAACACTCTTCTCTTTCCACTTTCCTCTTCTGAACAGCGCAATCGTAATAAAGGCAATGGCGGTTTCGCTGATTACAATGGCCCAGAATACCCCGATTTCTCCAAGCCCCATGGTTAGGGCAAGCGTATAGGCTATTGGTATCTGCATCAACCAAAAGCAAACGAAGTTTACCTTGGTAGGCGTCATAGTATCTCCTGCACCGTTAAACGCTTGAGGCATCACCATTCCCCAGGCATAAAACAAATAGCCATACGACACGATCTGCAAACACTTAGCTCCGGTTGCAATCACAGCCGGCTCGTCTGTAAAAATCCGCATCAGCTCTTCATTGAACACAAGGTACACAATGGACACTGCAGCCATAAATGCCATGTTCGCAAAGCCCGAGATCCATACTGATTTTTCAGCCCGATCAGGTTTTTGTGCGCCCAGGTTCTGGCCGACTAAGGTTGCAGCTGCGTTGGAAAGCCCCCAGGATGGCATAAAGGTAAACATAAAGATCCTGATAGCTATGGTATAGCCAGCCAGCGCCTCGCTACCAAACTCAGACATGATCCGCACCATCCCAATCCAGGAAGACGTAGCAATAATGAGTTGCCCAATCCCACCGAGTGATGTCTTCACAAGATTCCACATGACGTCCCATTGTACCTGAACATGAGACATTAGTATGCGAATGTGCTTTGCGCCTCTAAAAAGAATGATCAACTGGACGCACACCCCAATCCCCCGGCCAATATTGGTAGCAATCGCGGCTCCTTCAATCCCTAATTCGGGAAAAGGACCCCATCCAAAAATCAGCGTTGGGTCGAGAATCAGATTAATGCCATTAGATATCCACAAGACGCGCATCGCAATTGCTGCATCACCTGCCCCGCGGAAGATCGCGTTGATGACAAAAATCAACATGATCACCGCATTCCCACCAAGCATCCAGGCCATGTAGCGGTACCCTGTATTGATGCTCCATTCATCAGCCCCCATAAGCGCAAGGATATCCTTGGCATAAAAGAGACCTGCCATAGAGAAGACAATGGATGCAGCAAAGGCAACTAGAATAGCTTGCACCGCAGCGCGGGCAGCTCCATCCGGGTTTTTCTCACCGATCCGCCGCGCCACTAGTGCTGTCGCTCCCATTGAAAGGCCAATTGCTACGGCATACATCAGAGTAAGCACGGACTCCGTTAACCCAACTGTTGCAACGGCAGAAGCTCCTAGAGAGGATACGAAATAGACATCTACTACTGCGAAAACGGATTCCAATACCAGTTCCAACATCATTGGAACAGACAGCAACAAGATCGCCCGGCTTACACTACCGGTTGTATAATCCACCTCCGTTCCCTTCACTGCATCGATCAGATCACGAAAAAGAGTCGTTTTCTCTTCTTCGCCTGAATCAGGTTGATACGGATCACTGTCTTCGCTCATGGCGGTTTGCGACATGCAGTATATGCCTCTCTGGTACTTGGTAAGTAAAGGGAAACGTGATTATATGCACCCAAAGTGCCAACGTAGCGTCATACTACGGAGAGAATTGAAAAGAGTTTTCAAAAATAAATGGCCTTCAACGATGCGGTATCAGACGATCAAAGAGCCGGAGAAAGATTCACAAAAACAGAGGCTATGTCCCCGGTCCGATTAAAGAGTGACGCACTGATCGAAGTCGTTAACTCTAGTCCGCCCAGGCGCTCTTCAGTGCCTTCTGCATACGTAACTACAATCCCAGGGGTATCCGATTTTTTATAGATAATGGGGACCTGGCAATAGGTAAACCCAAGAGAATGCTCAGCCAGGAGGATTCTCTTGGCCTGGTTATGCAAATCATAATATTCAAACTCAGCAGGCTCTGTAAGAAACTCGCTGGCCCGCAGCAGTGCGGGCTCAAAACGGATGAGGCCTCCATCAACTCGTACCCCTAATTCTCCCCAACGAGAGATGATATCCTCCTTAACCTGTCCCGTCATCCCTGGCTGCCGCGCACCAGCATTACCCGGTGTATGCGAATAGGGATCGAAAGGAAATGCACCATAAATGTCCGGCGATTTATTCAAGCCAATTCCTGCACGCGCATCATAATAATGCTCGATTATCTTCCCTAAGATCTCGGGAGATTCTTCTTTGCTCAACAGGCGGTAATAGGTCTCATTAACAGCCAGTACCAACTTCGAGACCATATGCCAGTAGATGCACCCAAGCCCTTCATACCCAAAGAAGGTCCCAGACCTGCCCGTATACTGTTTGTGATCAAACTGAGCCGCATACAATTCGTGAATCCGATTCCGCTCGGCTTCTACCTCCTCCGCATGACCGTTTTTCCCTAGCTGAGACAACACCTCATCGAGGGCTTCTTTGTCCTTCAACCCTCCATTAAAGTGGTACTCCCCATTCACATCTTTAACAACAAGCCGTCCGTCCAGAGCGCGATCCAATGTACTCAGCAAGCTCGATTGGCTGACCACTTCTGACGTCAATGTATTCTTTTCAAGGAAGCGAGCCAGATTTCGATCCGGGTAGAGAATGTAGCTATTCTGATCTTCCCTATATAAAGCACTCTTCTTCAACGCTACCAGCACGTCTACAGACTGAGAACCCGTAAGGAGCCCTGTGCTCAATACGGCCACTTGCCCTTCCAACATTTCATACAGATGCGAAATAGAAACGCTTTCTCCTTCGCTTCCGAGTTGCATCAAATTATACGAATGATACAGCGCGTCAGAACGTTTGTTGGCCCAGATAGTGTGGTCGATATAGTCTAAAGTCAACTCAAAGAACGTGACCAGTTCTTCGGCTGAGACTTCTTTTCGGGTACCGGAAAAGCCTCTTTCGTATACCAGCATTCGATAAGCGCTCCCAGCTCCCCCAAGTGCATCCATAATGTCTTTTCGAATAAAATCACTCACCGTACCCGATAACGACGATTTGTAATGTGCTAATCCGTCAATGATTGAAACAAGAAGAAACTCTACTTCTTCCGAGAGAGCGATCGGTGTGTCCCCAAGTGTTGAAAACAGGTCTGCGGCAAACCGATTAAACCTGCGCAGATAACAGAGCGTCACCATAGACACCCCATACCCAACCAATGCATTATTGGCGTCATTCCATTCGGGCCGCTGTGTATTCATCCAGATACCACCCTCTGGTATGAAGTTCGACATCTTGGCCAGTACGGTTACCAGGAGTTTTTCCGTTAAATTAACGAGATAAACTTCTCCGTTTGCATCCCAGACAAGCTTGCCGTCTGCCCCCATTGCCTGTTCGCGCTCAGCAATCAGTTCCTCCAACTCCCCGTTAAACAGAATCGTGTCATGGGGATCGTTTAATAGTTCTTCGTAGGGTTTGATGCGGTAAGGAACGTTTGCATACGCAAATACATCACGCGTCAAGAGTCCGCGTAAATGCTCCGGATGATGATCGTTGGAGATTTCCAGTAGTTTGAGCAGATAAATGATCTGGTGATCCCCCCAATACCCGATATAGGACCAGGGGTCGTCGGGATCCATTATTTCCCAATCAATGCCTTCCCGGGTAATGCGATACGGATTATAACCATCCACAGTGGACGCATTTACAAATTTACTGATAATGCTTTCTGTAAAAACCGGAAAGGCTAGGCATAGGGCTTCCCAATTCTGGAAGATGTCCCGCCAGTTCCCTTGATAACTCCGCTTTGTTGATCCGTCTTCATTTAAAAGATCGATAGAAAATAAATTCCACGGACGGCTCGGATCGCCATGCCGCCGGCTGAAGATTATGGGCACGTACTCGTAGCACAGCCTCTCAAGCTGATGATCTCCGGTCCCGCGGGCTTGTTCAATCAGCAATTCAATAGAAATCTGCTCTGGTAATCCGGCAAAAAAGGCGTCTTGATTTGCTGCTACAGGAGCATTGTAATGAGAGATAAACGCGTGTACGTCATCGCGATCAACCGTGCTGTTGTTATCAAAAACACCGCCTCGCATGACGTTAAACAACACATTTGCATAATGCCGCGCAGAGGTCATTGCGTCAGAAGTACGCTGAAGCCCGTCTGAACTCCCTACAATCTTGCGCAATCGAGTGGTTCCATTCCTTACATCGCGCTTGATATAGGAAACGATGTCGATATCAGACTGTAGCTGCTGGGAAAGCGCAACCACCTCATCGGGTCCCTGCTCGATCTCAGACACAATGTACCACTCCTTACTCCCAGATTCTTCGAGCGAAAAGGACGCTTGAAGGAAATACGCCCCCCGTTCTGCACGAACATCAACTTCAGATTGAACGCTGCCCCGCTTCCTGAATGCGTCTAGTTGACGTGTTGACAACAAATACGTGTCAGGCTGTATGCCCGCACTCCAAACTGTTGTAGCCTTGAGTGCCTCGCTGGGAACAGGTTTATCGACAACCAGTGAACTCAGCGCAAAGATTCCCAATCCCGTCGTGACTTCAAGCTCGCTCTTTTTGTACGCATCCAACAAATTGCTTCGCTCCGACTGCATTTGTCGTTCTACCCCAAAATGAAGGAGGTTTTGAATGCCATCCAGAATCGTCACTGCTACAGGTTCGTTTTTGTAATTTTCAATTCGGCTCTGTTTGACAAACCCCGTCGCCTGGCCCGTACACCATGTATAACTGAAACGAACACCCAGATCCTCATTCGACTCTTCGAATCGGACCTTGTCGCCATAGATACTCTTATAGATAACTTGCTTGCAGTTATATAT
>JAHQVL010000168.1 GCA_019634345.1 Rhodothermaceae bacterium | reverse complement strand
TGGATGTCCGTCTGCCTATGAGAAAACGCCAAGCAACACGAGGATGCCAGTGGGGCATGAGGGCGGTCTTACTCGTAAGTTGCCACAGATAGCTACATATACCAGGTGGTGAACACCAACACAGGTACAATATAATAGGAGGAGGGCGAGAGGCTGAAGGCGCGGAACCGAGCTCAACGAACGTTCAAAGTTCAAAGTTCAAAGTTCAAAGTTCAACGTTTCAACAATCAACCTTGCACCTTGCACTACTCCAGAGGCTCCTCCCCTTCCCCCTCCTCATCCATATACTCCAGGCTCCTCTCCTGCAAATCCTGAATTAGATCTTCGTGCCTGACATAAGGGTATCCGCGCAACAGGACTGCCATGAACAGGGAAAGGAGGAGAAACGGGAAGTAATTATTGGCCGCCATTTCTACAATGCGGCCTTGGCTTAGGAACGAAACGATGATGAAGGTCAGAAAAGCAACTCCAATATTTCGTCGTACTTCTTCTCGTTTATTCTGAGGAAGTTGAACGGTTAAGAACAAGAGGGCGATCACGAACAGAGAGCCAAATACACTGATGTAACGTTGCTGTCGCCTCGAAATACGTAAGGTGTTGTTTATGAAGGCGACGGTTCGTTCGCTGAACGAAGGCTGGCTGGCAAGGTAGGCTTCATAGGATGTGCCACTCAATTGCTCAAATCCTTCAGCGAAATTTAGGGCTTCTCCCGTCAGCATCTCTCGAATGAAAGAAAGCAGGGCCCTTCGGCCGCCTTGCTCTTCCATGTGCTCAAACGTATGCAGGAAATCTATGTATTCGTCCGATAAGCGAACCTGGGTTCTCCGGTGGAATTCGATGATCTTGTTGTCCGATAAATACAGCGCAATTCCTTCTACGAACACCTTAGGGTAGGCATGCTTCACAGGGCTTGTTGTTACAAGGTTCATGAACGCATGAACGATTTCATGCCGAACGGTACTTTCACGCACACCATCGGGCCATTTCTGCCCATATCCTAGAGAAAACTCCAGAGGCAGCCATATAAAGGATCCGATATTAGCTCCCCCAACGTCTTTTTCCATGATGCGTCTATTCGTGATGAAAAAGACCAGGCTTTTATGTCCCGTAGACAGATTGAGGTCGTTCTCAAAAACATTCTCCACAACGTCAATCTCGGTTCGGATTTGCGCTTCTATGTCATCCTGGTAGATGGTGGGGACGTCTTCGAAATAAAAAAACAATGATCGGTTGGGGTGCTTGATCTCCCTGCTTTGCAGTGCAATATCGAAGAGATTTTGGACTGTGGACAAGGTAGAGGATACTTCTGGGAAGCTATTGCATTGGCTGAGTTGGGTCTCCAAATGGGTTTGTATACCCTGAAGGGAGTCCGCATAATGGCTGGCTTCTTCAAGTGTGACAAAGGTGATCCTGGAGAGTTGATACTGGATTCGCCGCGTGTTGATGTCCAGGCTGTCGCATTGGTTCAGATACCTGCTTTGAAGAAGATTTAGATTTGTAGAAGCAGGAAATGCCTGGTCCTGAGCATAGGACTCAGGCCCACTAAACGTCATCCCTGCGATACCAAAAAACAGAATCAAGGCAAAGGAAAAAATAAAATTCCGTATGTCCATGTTCTATTTTGTTCTCGAGTCTCGTGGGAAGTACGAACTACTGATAGTAGAAAAAGACTACCACTAGGTTCCCCGATAGAAACAACCAGAAACCCGAAACCAGAAACCAACCAGGAGAACCCAACGGATTCTCCTGGTTGATTAGTTATAGATCAACCTCTTCGTTTTCTTTTCGAGCGTGCTTGTTAAACCAGTAATGGAGATATAGCTGGGTGCGCACGTAGTTTGACGGCTTGGATCCCGTTCCGTGAAACTCTTCATTGAAGCGTATCATCGCTGTTGGGACCTTCAGTACCTTCAAGGCCTGATAATATTCTTCTGTTTGAGAGATTGGGGTTCGAAGATCATTTACGCCGGTCATGAGCATGGTTGGCGTTTTGACATTTCCTACGTACATGAGAGGAGAGCGCCGAAGGTGTTCAGAAGGATCATCCCAGGGATAGTTCTCGAAGTTTCGGTACCAGGAAGCTCCATCGGTTGTGCCCACAAAGGAGAGCCAATTAGTTACAGGGCAGTTGGCAGAGGCAGCTGCAAACCGATCCGTCTGCCCCACTACCCAGGAAGTTAGTACGCCGCCGCCGCTGCAGCCGTACACAAACATATTGTTTTCATCGATATATCCCCGTTCGATCACAAGATCGACGCCGGCCATCAAGTCGTTATAATCCTTGCCTGGATAGGCGTTTTTAATGGAGTTTCCAAAGTCTTTTCCATACCCCGAAGATCCGCGAGGGTTGGTGTATAAGACCACATAACCCTTTGCTGCATGAATCTGCCACGCGTAGTTGAAAGCGACGTTATACATGCCATGGGGCCCACCATGGATGACCAGGATTAGAGGGTATTTCTTTGAAGAATCAAAGTCGGGCGGTTTGATGATCCACCCTTGAATGGTGAAGTCATCAAGGGAAGGGTAATTGATTTCTTCTACTGTCCCCAAGGTGACGCGGTCCAGGACATCTTCGTTGACATCAACGAGCAGGTCGATCTCAGGGTTACGCAGATTGAGCGTAATGAGTTGGGAGGAGTTATAGGGATCTGAACGCACTCCGGCGGCCAACCCGTCATTGTTAATGTCAGACACAGTCAGCATATGATTGCCGCTGGTCACCTGTTCAACCTGGCCTTGTACAGAAGCAAAATAAAGGTTTCTTGTACCTCGGTCATTGGCATTAAAATAGACTCCCGAATTGTCTGAGGCCCATTGTATCCTGGAGGGTGTGCGATCGAGCGATGCTGAGATGGCTGTGGAGTTGGAGCCATCAATATCCATCATATATAAACGAGAGGTATTGTAGGCATCGTCGTTCCAGTCGTATCCGGTGTAAGCAACTCGTTTTCCATCAGGGGAAACGATCGGGTTGCCGTCAGGACCTTTTCTGTTTGTTAATTGAGCAATTTCTCCGGATTCGACATTGACCGCATAGATTTGTGTTTCACGCCAGGCGTAATCCGCATCTTCGACTCGGAGGCTACTGAATAGGATCTGTTTGCCATCGGGTGTCCAGGAGATCCCGGAACGGCCGTGATGCCAGTCGCCAGAAGTTACCTGCCTTGCTGATCCGCCATCGGCGGGCACCACATAAATGTGATCAAAGCCTTCTTCATAGAAGCCAACGCGATCCCTGCGATACAAGAGGCTTTCCACAACACGAGGAGACTCCGTCCAGGTAGCTCCATCCGGCCGTTTTGGCATATCTATTTTCCAGTCATCGGCTTTTGGGGTAAACATGGTAAACGCAATCCATGCCCCATCTGGTGACCAGGTAATATTTGATGGACTTTCCTCTAGCCGAGTAATTTGTGTCGCTACCCCGGCTTCCCGATGGTACTTGACAAAGAGTTGTGTTCCTTCAGGTTCTCCTTTTGCCGTGAATGCGATGCGTCCACCATCCGGGGACCATTGAGGGTTGCCTCCGTCTACGAGAAAACGATTCTTCGATCCGTCTGTGTTAACGATCCATAGGCTTGATTCCCGTTGATCGTTCATGTTGTCGATCCAACCTCTCGTATAGACGATCTCTTTTCCGTCTGGGGATATTTTTGGGTTTGAGACGGATTCCATGTCGAAGTAGGAATCCAGTTCGAGTTTGTACATTTCCTGTGCGAAGAGTATAGCATTGCCAGCAAGGCACAGGATCAGTGCCAGGGTGAGTGTCTTCATAATAGTGTGTCTTCGATAAGTATGCGCCCTTACAAAGTGGACATTCTCACACTAATAATCAATGACAATCATGGGATCTGTGCACGCTGCACGAACCAGAAGAATCTCACGGATTCTTCTGGTTCTAATTATCAAACTTGAACCGTCTTCAAGTAATCGATGCTTCTTCGAAGACCTTCAAGCGGTTCATTGGTCTCAATTTCAACGATATAGGCCTGCTCTGCAAGGTCGCTTTTTTGTGCAGCTTTGATGCACGCTGCCCAATCAACGATGCCTTCTCCAAGAGGAACGATTTGACCAATCCGCCCTTCATGATTTTCCCGCTTCATAGCTGGGTCGAAGTCATGCATATGGAGAGACTTGAAGCGGCCCGCATACTTGTCGAGGTAAAACGCGAGATCGAAGCCATCACGGATAGAGGCAAACTGGAATTGCATGATGATTCTTGGATCCAGGACCTCCATGATATGCTCGTATTGTGGTTTCCCGTCTTCCATCATGGGAGCAATTCTATGGTTATGATATCCAAGCAAAACGCCAGATGCTTCAACGATTTCAGCTGCTTTGTTACACTTTTCTCCCCATCGCTTAAAATCATCAATCGTACCATCATTGCCTATGCCGGAGCCGGACATAACAAGGTATTTCAGTCCCATGGCTGCAGCAAAATCAGCTGTCTTAGCCGGGTCGCTTTTAAGCACTTCATTAGAGCCAAAGTGCGATGACTCACAAACCAGCCCCGTATCCTCAATCATTTTTTTGATGTCCTCGGGCGGGGTGTTTGTTAGGCCGCCAAATCCAACTTCCTGATAGTGAGGATTGTGAGGAGAACACATTTCGACACTGTCATAACCCAGTGCTCTGACTTGTTTTAAGGTGCCGACAAAGTCCTCGCCAATCTCTCGCCGCATGCCATACGATTGAAAACCGACGGGGTAGCTAAATGGGGAACCGGTAGAAGCATTTGTTTCAGCCGAAGCCGTTTGGATGGTTTGGTCGTCAGCACATCCAATGCCTGTACCTGCTGCGATTGCACCTACAACGCCGGTGCCGATGAAGGATCGTCTGTTGAGCTTGCTCATGGTGGGAACGTATTTGGTTGGTTTTTCTCAATTAAGTATACGTATTTGTCCCCCTTAGTGCGAATAGAATAACGAACTAACCATAGAAGGATTACGAACCGGAAAGAATGAAGTATTAGAAGTCGCTATCAAGTATGCAGAAGGTGAAAGTGCTTCGGGCAGCTGGAACGTTGCAATAAGGTCAACCCGCTTCAAAAGTTTGTCCGCTTTAAATCCTTTTGGTAGAGCACACGATTAGAAATAGGATGGGAGAGAATAATTGAAGACACAGGCTCTCCGTGCTGTAGCAGTTCATTGAGGAAGTATTCCATGTGGTGCATCGACGTGAAGCCGGCCAGTAGGAATAACGAACTGGTCCCAGTAGTTCGATAGCAGTCAAAAATCTCGGGCAATGCGGCCAGTTTTTTTAATGTATTGTTGAACACGGACCTGTTCACCTGAAGCTGAATGATTGTCCGTATGGTTATGCCCAATTTCTCAGGATCAATCACAGCTTTGTATCCCGTGATGACTCCCATATCCTCCATCTTTTGAATGCGTTCAGTCACCGCAGGGGCCGTCAACCCTACAACCCTCCCAATCTCCGCATAACTCGCACGGCCTGATTGTTGTAATACTTCCAGTATACGCCAATTAAGTTCGTCCATGGTCTATGTATTCGAAATAAAAATGCACTTCTGTTTTTCGAATACAAAGTAAGTAAGCCCAAAGACTTTAGAAATCCTATTTACCTGGGGTAATGGCTTTTCTTTTATTGAAAAGAAACAAGAAATCAAAAATTATCATGCAAACCACCCTAAAAGCACCTACTGGCACCGCGCTTCATTGCCAGGGTTGGCACCAGGAAGCAGCGATGCGCATGTTGATGAACAACCTTGATCCAGAGGTAGCCGAACGCCCGGAAGAATTGATCGTCTATGGCGGTGGCGGAAAGGCGGCGCGAAATTGGGAGTGCTTCGACAAAATTGTGAGTACCCTTAAACGACTGCGCAATGATGAAACGCTTCTTGTACAAAGCGGAAAGCCGGTTGGGGTATTTCGTACCCATGATGAGGCCCCTCGTGTACTGATTGCTAATGCGAACCTGGTACCGAAATGGGGGACCTGGGATGAGTTTCGTCGTCTTGATGCGCTGGGTCTCACTATGTACGGACAGATGACTGCCGGCTCATGGATATATATCGGCACGCAAGGCATTCTGCAGGGTACATATGAAACGTTTGCCGAGTGTGCTCGGCAACACTTTGGAGGCACGCTTTCAGGAAAGCTTGTTGTTACAGGCGGGTTGGGAGGAATGGGCGGCGCTCAGCCTCTTGCGGCTACCATGAATGGTGCCGCGTTTCTTGGGGTAGATGTAGACGCTACTCGGATTCAGCGCCGCGTAGAGTCAGGCTATTGTGATGTCCTGTCGGAGAATCTGGACGAAGCGCTCGAACGTGTGCTAGCGGCAAAAGCTGCCGGCGAAGCGTTGTCCGTAGGCCTTGTAGGTAACATTGCATGGGTACTGCCTGAGCTGGTAAAACGAGGGATTGTCCCCGATGTGCTGACCGATCAAACGTCGGCCCATGATCTGCGAGTAGGGTATATACCGGCTGGGATGGGCTTAGAGTCGGCAGACATTGCGCGGGTGCAGGACCCGAAGGGCTATCAAAATTCGGTGCTCGACTCCATGGAGGCGCATATCGATGCAATGTTGGCGTTACAAGGGATGGGAGCTATTACTTTTGACTATGGCAATAATTTACGCGGGCAAGTAGCGGACCTTAGAGGCAGAACCGACGCCTTTGACATCGCCGGCTTTGTACCGGAGTATATTCGACCCCTGTTCTGCCGAGGCTCCGGCCCGTTTCGTTGGGCTGCTCTCTCGGGAAACCCGAAGGATATTGCCGTCACGGATGATCTGGTACTAGAGACCTTCCCCAAAAAAGAAGCCCTGGCCCGATGGATTCACAAGGCGCGTGAAAAGGTACACTTCCAGGGACTTCCGGCTCGGATTTGCTGGCTGGAATACGGTGAACGTGCTGAATTGGGCGCCCGATTCAATTGGCTGGTAGAGAAAGGAAAAGTGGAAGCGCCCATCGTGATTGGCCGCGATCATCTTGATTGTGGTTCGGTCGCTTCGCCAAACCGAGAAACAGAAGCTATGAAGGATGGCTCTGATGCGATTGCGGATTGGCCGCTTCTCAACGCGCTGTTAAACACGGCCTGTGGA